>JAWKLL010000011.1:0-125419 GCA_041392765.1 Saprospiraceae bacterium | reverse complement strand
AGGGAAGAAAGAAAATTGCAGAAATGTGGGTTCCTGCATCATCAATCTTAGAGGATAAATGTGAGGATGAAGCAAAAATAATGCAAGCAGAAGCGAGGCACAGATTTAAAGAGGGTAAAGACATTAAAGTATTCTCAAGACCAAAAAGGCTAAAAGAATGGTGTAAGGAGCAAGGAATAGACTTTGAATCAAGGCGTCACCTTATAGTTGATGCAGGAACAGTTGTTGATACATTTAACTTAGAAGATGATGGAGTTGAGTTTTTTGCTCAAAGCCCATTTGTTTCACATATTAGTGATGCTGAAATTGACAGAAATTCATCAGCAATAACGCTTCATTTAACATTCAATAATAAAGCTAAGACGGAAGCTGTTTTTGGTGCTGATATAACTTGGGAGGTATGGAAAGATATAATACTTGTTACAAAGAAAAAGGGTAACGAAACGAGATTGGAATGGGATTTAATCCATGTTTCCCACCATTGTAGTTATACCGCATTATCTGACGAAAAAGGGCAAAAACAAACTGTTCCAGATGATGAGATTAAGTGGATGTTTGAAGTTCAAGGTAGAAAAGGTGGCTATATTGTTTCCCCCAGCAAACCCATTCCTTCAGGGTATGATGATACGCAACCTCCCCATAAACAGGCCGCAAATTATTATTCGCAGGTCGCAGAGGGCTTGGAAGGTGAATTTAAGGTAACTATGGAACATCCAACAGAAAATGAACCAAAGCCTTTAGTTTTCAAAATTCTTGATGAAGAAGGGGTTGAATTAGAGAAGGCTATGGCAACTGCAAGTGTTTATATCGGCTCTAAAACCCCACCAAGAGCCGGGTAAAATTTCAACATGATTAACTACATATTTCCACCTTATGAAGGGATTGACCTTAATGAAGCTGAGTTGACCTTCACTAAGTCAACTGAGATTTTACAAGCTATTAAAGCCCATAGTTTCTGCTCAATTGTAAGTGCTGGAAAGTTTACGGCCAGGGAAACAGAATTCTTAGTGTTCGATGTAGATGTTCAGCGTCCACAGAAAATACCTAATCGCATTGATTACTCCGAAAGAATACTTATTGAGGTAAAATCAGATTTTCAACTTCCCTCTGTTTACGCACTTAGAGAAGATTTTCCAAGACTTCCTCACCAAAATATCGTCGAATTTGAAAAGCCAAGGTGTCTTTGTTTATATGAACAATCGCCAGATGAAGTTCTGCTTTTCTGAATTCCTTATTCATTTATTGAAAGGATTAGAGATTGGCTTTCATTGTCTGCATTAGGCAGCTACATCAGAATGACCAACCGTTAGAGCCATTTATTTTGAGTGCAAATGGTGCAATTGTCATTCCAGAAAATATTAGAAACGGTGAAATATTGAGTGTAACAGTAAGAAGCGAGACAAAGTACCAAATCAACTTGGAAGTGCAGAATGGTGAGATGAATAGCGGTGGTAAATTCTACGCAAAGCTATTTGAATCCAAACCAAGGTTACATGGAATAGTAAATAGAATACCCCAGACATTGTATGATTTAATTAATTTGTTTAGCGGCCTTGAATTAGACTTGGTTTCATCCTTCAAAGAGTTTGTGCTTGATGAAAGGTTCAGGGAGCTATTTCCAATTATTATCCTTAGCGTTCCCACTCAAAGAGAGTTAGGTACTGAAGTGGAAAGCATACAAAGATTTGCGTTTTGGTGCCATAAATCCACTAAAGAAATCGGAATTTTAATATCACTATTAGGAGTCCACGACAACATAGTATCTCCATTATTATTAGCCGAACCCAACTTGGAAGAATCAACAAAAGTACCTGTATGGATGCTTTTGCCTTATAGTTGTTATAGCCAAAAGTTGGCGAAAACTCTTTCACAAACTAATACTTCAGCGGGGTATGGTTCGATTCTTCAAATTGGTGTAGGGGCAATTGGTTCAGGAGTATTTAACACACTTGCTCGATCTGGATTTGGAAATAGTTGGTCTATTGTGGATGATGACATTTTGCTTCCACATAACTTATACAGGCACACACTTTCAAACTTTCACATTGGTTATTTTAAATCTCATGCAATCTCTTTCACAGCGAATCAAATTTTAGACAACCCCACTTTTTCCGTACCGTTTGTTGAAAAATTTGGGATTTCAACCATTTCAAATGAATTAAAAGAGAGGTTGTTAAATTCTGACTTAATAATAGATACATCTGCATCGCTATCTGTAAGTAGAGCATTATCAAAAATTGAGGGTGTTCATGGTAGAGCAATTTCCGTGTTTTTGAATCCGAAGGGAAATGATTTGGTAATCATGGCTGAAGATTCGGAAAAGTCAACCAAATTAGGCGAGCTTGAAATGTTATACTACAAGTTTCTTTGCCAAGAAACGAGATTGGAGAATCATTTTGAATTTGATTCAGGTAGGGTTCGTTACGGAAATTCGTGCAGAGATATTAGCAATAATATACCCAACGAATATTTTGGAATATTTAGTTCGATAGCATCAGGTGTTATTAAGCAATTATACTCAGAGACAAATGCCTTTGTTAGAATATGGCATTTGAATGAGGATATGAGCATTTCTCATTTTTTTATACCTACTTCTCCATTTGTAAAGACTGAGACGGGTGATTGGATTATTTTAATTAGTAGCGACTTGCATGAAAAAATACATAAACAAAGAGCAATAAAGCTACCATCGGAAACTGGTGGTATCCTTATTGGCTCATTTGATATGCAGTCGAAGATTATTTATATTGTTGATAGCATATTTTCCCCAAATGATAGCAAAGAATACCCTACTGCATATTACAGGGGAATTAATGGGCTAAAAGATAGGTTAGAACACATAGAGAAATGCACTGATAATCATTTGTTATATATTGGGGAATGGCACTCACATCCTAATAAATGTTCAACAAAGCAAAGTTGTGACGACTTGATACTTTTCAAATGGATAAAAGACTTCATGCAGCCCCGTGGATTTCCTGGTTTGATGGTCATAGTTGGTGATTCACAACTCGAAGTTTACGTTGGATAAATTTGTCTTATAGCATAAAGTAAGTCCTGTAAAGTTCTCTTGCATAACATTTGCCAAAGTGAATCATACGCACTGTGGAGACGACTAAAAAAGATAACGGCACAAGAAACCACCAACCCAGATGTAAGCAGATTGTCGTTATCAATAAAACTATAAAACAAATGGATAACCCTCTGAATAAGGAAAAGTTACCATTAAAAATATCAATTCTGCCAGATTTGTTCGATCCATAAATTTTAGTGTATGTTATGCTTCCGTAGTCTCTCTTATCCCCAAATTCGCTTTGAAGTTTGCTGAGGATTTTTTGTGCCTCTGTTTGAGAAACTATGGTTTGCTTAAATCTACCTTCACTTTTTAACCATTGTGTTGGCCTTCCTTTTAGTAGCCACCAAATGAGTTTTTCAAAAAAATATCCAAAGCTTTGAATGATGTGGCCAAAACCATAAGCAATGACAATAAAAACAAGTGACTCTCCTAAATTGGAGAAGTCGAAAATCGAAATTGAACATACTTTTTTTAACAGTATGTCAATTGAGAAAAGCAGAATTACACTGGGAGTGATTAATCCTGTAAACTCATAAAATGAAAACTCTTTATTCATTTCGAGTAGTAGTATTGTAAAAAATCATCCTGCAAAAATATAAAAACGAAACATGGTTTTGCAACAGAAAGTAGCAGTTGTACTTTTGTCTCGGTTATAGCGTACCCTTTGGTACGTTTTTTTGTCCCTAGCACCATGTTTGATTTACCGCAAAGACTGGATTGGCTTGAAATCAGTGAAGTGCGCCCAATGAGGTACTCCCCAAGAACTGGACTCCAAAAAGAAGAAAAAATGCTTATATTTTGTCACTACTAAAAGATAGGATTATATCGAGAAAAGAGAACATTCAGCACGAAGCAAAAGGCGTAAATCATGAACTTATGTTTTTCAATTAATTGCGCTTTTTTTATTTACGTCCTTTTGCATTTACTCCGAATAAGGAATCCGCCACACCGCAGTTGCTTTCTTAGCAAAATCCTGCTGCCTTGCTTCCAAAATCACCACCTCGCCAGCCTCGCCATCCACTTCACGATGGTTTTATTGTAGGGTGGGAAAATCATTTTAAGGTCTAAGAAGCGTCTGCGCATGACACCGCGTTCGTTTGAAAACTCGATAAAGCTGTGGCGACCGTTGGATTTGCCAATACCGCTGTTGTTAACACCTCCAAAAGGAAGGAAAGGGTTGAGCGTGGTCGTCATCAGTTCGTTGATGACGGTGCCGCCTGCGGAGGTGTGTTGTAAAATATATTCTTGGTGGTGACGATTGCGACTCATGATGTAGAGAGCCAATGGTTTGGGTAATTGCTGTATAATCGCTGGCACCTCTTCTATCTGTTGAAACGTCATGATAGGTAGCACCGGGCCGAAAATTTCTTCCCGCATGATGTCCATGTCCTTGTGTACTTGGTCGAGTACAGTAGGAGCGATGTATAGGTCTTCATGATCACTTTGGCCACCTATGGCTATTTTAGCACCATCGGCAATAGCACCATCCAGTAGCTGCTGAATCCTGCTGTGGTTGCGGGCGTTTACAATACGTGGGTATTCCGGACATTGTTGAATGCCCCTGCCGGAAGTATTGTACATTTTTTCAATAGCCTGACGGTAGGCTGCCAAGAAAGCTTCCTTTTTGTTTTCCTGAATCAGCACATAATCTGGCGCTATGCAAGTTTGGCCACAATTGATGGATTTGCCCCAGGCTACTTGAGCGGCTACCTTGTCTATATCTGCAGTTTCATCCACGATGCAGGGCGATTTGCCTCCCAACTCTAGGGTAACCGACGTTAAGTGGCGGGCTGCCGCTTGCATCACAATTTTACCCACCGCCGGACTGCCTGTGAAAAATATATGGTGGTACGGTTGTTCCAATAGGGCACTCGCTACGGGAACATCTCCTTCTATGACGGACACCTCGTTTTCAGGGAAAAGGCGCTGAATCATCCGGTGGAGGAAAGCCGCTACATGAGGTGTATGCTCCGAAGGCTTTAGCGTCACCACATTACCGGCTGCCAAGGCATGAATAAGAGGGATAATGCTCAACTGAAAGGGTAGTTCCACGGCGACATTACCATGACGTGCCCCTTGGGTTCGTAGCGAATATGGGAGCTGATCCCCAACAGCATAAGCGGTGCTGCCACAGGGGTAGGCTGCATCCATTGCTTCAGATTCCTTTTGATGTGGGTAATCATGCCGAGCGTAGGCATCACTTCCGACAAGATGACTTCTTCTTTGCATTTGCGAAGATCTTTCCACAATGCAGTTGCTAATGCCTCTTGATTCGCATCGGATAAGATGAATTTTTCAATGCGTTCAATCCTGCTCAGACGTTCCCGATAGGAGCTGTCCTTCATCGCTTGCAGGTTGGCAGGAGCGTGCTGTAATTGAAAAATCCGGTTAACTTCGGAATGATTAGGAAGCTGTGACATAGCTGCGGGTTAATCCAAAGATTGCAAAATAGCAGTAAAATCCAACGGAATGTCAATGACGGTACGTCCGTTAACGATTTGGGCACGGGAGTTAGTAGCGGGCACAACAGGGTGATTGCTGCCACGTCCCGAAGCCGTTACACGTCCTGTGTCTAAACCAAAAGAGGTCAACTCTTTCGCTACCGCCATAGATCTGAAAATACTGGTTTCCCAATCAATATCTTCATTAGAACTTGGGTTGGTATGTCCAATGATATCAATGGGTAAATTGGGGTAGTCGCGTAGGACAACTGCAATTTGTTGAAGTGCTTGGCGGCCTTTCCAGTAAACGCTGCCATTGTCGCCTTGCGGAAAGAGCAAGGATTCACTGAGGGTCAGTGTCAGTCCACTAGCGGTGGTGGTGATGGCTACTTCCTCGTTGGGGAAACCCACTAATACTCGTTGAAGATAGGCGACCATCGCATCGCGTTGCTGATTCACAGCAGCTTTTTGACGGCGCAACTCCTGATATTGCGCATCGGGGATGGCATTGTAATCCATGGGGGTAGCGCCGCGTGCTTCTAATCGCTGGAGTTCCACATCGCGGCTGCGAAGTTGGGTTTCCATCATGGTGAGGGAACGTTCTTTTTGTCGAGTTCTTCTTCGCGCAAAGCCAATTCCTGTTCCAAGGTGGCTGTTTCATAGCTGCTGGTAGTGAGTACCTGTTGGTTTTCACTAACGAGGTTATTGTACCGATTGACAATATCTTGGTAGTTTCTGTTGAGGCTAATGTTGGTAGCCGTCAGGCGTTCTAATTCGCGGGTAAGCGATTGGTAATCCGCTTGGGTTTCGTTGTTTTCTGATGCTAATTGCTGGTTAACTGCTCGGATACTATCGGTAGCCAAGGACTCATTTTTATAGTAATTGAGGGTTTCTTCCAACTCTGCATATTGCTGCTGTGGAACACAGGAAACAGCAATAAAACTGAGAAGGGTCAGCGAAGTCATAAAAGATTTCATAAATCAGTGTTTTGTCTTTTGTCAATGTAACGATGCGAAATTAGGATTATGTAGCAAATATCGTGTACTTTTGGGGCGGAAAATTCCTTTGAACTATGCTAAAACACATTTTTGTTATCTTCACAGTGCTATTCCTGTGGCAATGCCAGTCAGATTCAGGCGTGCGGGAAGAAGCGCGCGCACAGGTAGAATCGGAAGCAAAAGCACAGCCCACGGCGCAGCGTAATACGCAGCCATCGGGGGCAGCCGCTCAGATGCCAGCCGTTGATGCATCGAGTTTAGCACCCGGGCAAACGGCACCCACTACAGGCGAAACCATGAGTTTGGCATTAGGCAATGTTACAGTAGCCGTTGGTGAAAAAGCTTGTTTGCCACTCAAAGTAGTTGGAGGCTTCAACCAATTGATTGGGATGCAGTTTGCCATACGTTGGGATGTCGATAAGTTGGCATACTTATCGGTGGACAATCGTTCGCTTGTGGATTTGTCCGACCAATGTTTTGGTTCAACTTATGCAGACAGAGGAGTGCTGGCTTTCAGTTGGATACACCAAAATCTGCAAGGCGTAACACTGTCTCCTGATAGTCATTTATTCGATGTCTGTTTTACCCCCAAGGTGAAAAGTGGGCAAAAAGCAGATGTGCGCATCGAATCTCGGCCTGTTCCTTTCGAAATTATCAATATTCAGGAGGAAATTCTGCAATTCGTACCCACCAATGGTATGATAACTGTACAATAATCTAATTGCTAGACAAATAGAGTCATAAACAATGCTTGATCAATTCATCAACACCATCACTCAAGGTTACACTTTTAAAGGAGATAGTCTCGTTTTAGGCGGGGCCATGATAGAAGGAACCACTCAAACGGGCACGTTAGTAAAACTGCCGCTCAAAACCCTGAACCGCCACGGATTGATAGCGGGCGCAACTGGTTCGGGTAAAACAAAAACCCTGCAAATTCTTGCCGAGCAGTTGTCTGCTGTAGGCGTGCCTAGCCTTTTGATGGACATCAAAGGCGACCTTAGTGGGGTAGCGATGTCTTCTGCGGGCCATCCTAAAATCGACGAGCGCCATGCCGCTATTGGTATTCCATTTACGGCGGGAGGAAGTCCGGTAGAGTTTCTTTCTATTTCTGATGAAAAAGGAGCGCGTCTTCGTGCAACCGTATCAGAGTTTGGGCCTGTGTTGTTTTCAAAAATATTGGGACTGAATGACACCCAAGCAGGCGTTGTGGCGGTGGTATTCAAATACTGCGATGACAAGCAGTTGCCACTGTTAGACTTGGCTGATTTTAAGAAAACCCTCCAATTTATGACGGGTGAGGGCAAGGATGAAGTGAAAGAAATATATGGTCTGATTTCTACGGCCACTGTTGGGTCAATTATGCGTAAGATCGTAGAGTTGGAGCAGCAAGGGGCAGAAGTGTTTTTTGGAGAGAAGTCTTTTGAGGTAGATGATCTTTGTCGTACAGATGAGTTGGGACGAGGCATTATTTCGATTATTCGCTTGACGGATATTCAGGATAGACCCAAGTTGTTCTCTACCTTTATGTTGCAGATTTTAGCTGAAATTTATTCCACTTTTCCCGAGCAAGGCGACGCAGAAAAACCCAAATTGGTACTTTTTATAGACGAAGCTCACTTGGTATTTGATCAAGCATCTTCGGCCTTGTTGGATCAGTTGGAGGCGATTGTAAAGTTGATACGCTCCAAAGGGGTAGGATTGTTTTTCGTAACGCAAAATCCGGCAGATATTCCAGAAAGTGTCTTAGGGCAGTTGGGGTTGAAGATTCAACATTCTTTACGCGCCTTTACGGCAAAAGACCGCAAAGCAATCAAGTTGGCCGCCCAAAACTACCCGCTTACCGATTTTTATCAGGTGGATCAATTGCTCACCGAATTGGGTATAGGCGAAGCTTTGGTGACGGCGCTGAACGAAAAAGGCATCCCCACGCCCTTGGTACACACCATGTTGCGTGCACCTCAATCGCGGATGGATATTCTCACTACGGCTGAGATTGATAATATCGTAGCTCACTCTCCGATAGTGGCCAAGTACAATAAAGTAGTTGAACGCACTAGTGCGCATGAAATTCTTTCCAAAAAAATAGAAGCAGCACAAGAGGCAGAACGGCAGGAAGAGTTGAAAGCAGAACGCGAAAAAGCACAACGAGCAGCCACCAGTTCTTCTTCATCTCGCTCGCGGGGACGAGCGCAAAAAACGACCTTGGAAAAGGTTATTAATAGCACAACGACGCGCCAAATAGGACGCACTTTAGCTAGGGAACTAGCCAGAGGATTGTTGGGTATTTTGGGAGGAAAACGGAGATAGTAGGTTGTCAAGCAAACAACACTTGTTGGGTCGTTACTTGGCTGCTTTCAGCAACTTTCTTCACAACAGGAGGGAGTGCGGTATCTGGTGCGAAAAACCGTTTCACCACCCTTAATCGGTGCGTGTAGCGACTTTCTGTGTAGTTGAATATACCATAGTGATCCACCATATCTATGCGTACTTTTTCATAAACATGGATGATTTTGCTATCGGGTAGTAAAACGCCAGAATGGGTGATGCGTCCTTGGTTGTTTTCAAAAAATGCGACATCCCCGGGATAAGCCTCTTCTAGGAAGTCCACTATTTCACCCCTGTTAACCTGCAATTCAGCCGTTCGGGGCAGTTGGTAGCCTGTAATGCCAAAAGCGAGTTGAACCATAGCGGGGCTGTCGATGCCAAAAATTGTTCTCCCCCCAAAGGAACGGTGCATTCAATAGCTTACGAGCCATTTTGATCACCATAGCCGAACTGAGTTTCAAATCCTCTGGAAATACTGCTTGCCCACTAAACGTGAAGTCATCTTCCCCCATCGAAAACCGCATCCCATCGAAGCCTGGTAGGTGAGCACCTAATGTGACTGGAACTGCTTCTTCCGCCCCCATAAGGCTGTGAAAAACATCCAAGCAGTAGGCAAAGTGTTTGCGATAGGCCACCGCCTCGGTAGGGCTAACTTCGCGCAGTTGTTTCCATGGCGACCAGCCAATGTAGTCATCGCGCAGACAGCGCAGCTTGACCCACTGCTGCCCTTTCATCTCAATGACCTCTGCCATTTCCCCAAACAGCAGTTGAGAACCCATTTCACCTTTATGAGATGGACTCATTCGTATGGGTATCACCGTTAATGGACAAATCACGTATCCCGACATCCTGCTGCTTTTTCTTGGCAAAAGAAGTGTAAAAGTAATTTTTATACCCAGAAGCTGCAATAGCTAAGGGATGATTTTTTAAATTAGAGTATGTTTTGAAATTTTGCAAACTGATTTTCAACGATTTAAGGTTCTGGCTAAGGAATCAAAACTGAATTTAGTAGCTTGTCTCGGCTCTGCCGAGGGGCTAAATGAAGTTTTTATTCCGACGCCACGGTTCTTGAATCCTTGAAAAGCAGGAAGCACTTTGGAATATTTTGTCTTGCTTTCAAAACTAAGAATAATACCCAATTAAATTTCAAAACATACTCTAATCATGAAAATATGGGAAGTTAAATAGCCGTTATGCTGTCAGCTATGGAAACATAGCCTATTTTTGCACGCTCTGATTTCAGGACTCGTTACGATTTTCTTTTATGAAGTATCTTTATCTGTTTGTTTTGACGACTTGTGTAATGGTGGTTGGTCATGCACAAGACCAGCACTTTTCACAGTTTTATGCATCCCCTCTTACCTTAAGCCCTGCACTGACCGGGGCTTTTGAGGGTAAATACAGGGTGTCGATGGTATATCGCGATCAGTGGCGTGCTGCCTTAGACAATCCTTACCAAACTTTTTCCACCGCAGCGGATTTTCGTTATCCGGTCAAGCAGTATAAAAAACGCTATCGAGATGCTATCGGCGTAGGTATCCTATTCTACAACGACAAGATCAACCAGATCAATTTTACGACCAACCAACTAATGGTGTCTGGTGCTTACCACAAAGCTCTCAATCCGGGCAGTGACCAGTTTTTGAGTTTGGGGATGCAGGTGGGTATGGTACAGCGGAATATCAATTTCGACCAACTTACCTTCGACGATCAATTCAATGGGAGCGATTTGTACGAACTGCCCACCGCTGAGGATTTTCCAGAGAACAACTTCGCCTTTTCGGATTTTCAAGTAGGCTTGCATTATAGTTATTCTCCCAAAGGAGGTATGGGCGTTTATGCTGGTGCTGCTATGCACCATGTTTTAGAACCTGAGATGAGCTTCTACTACCGTCAATTACCAGACGACGATAAAGATATTCGGCTTAGTAATACATTGTACCGCAAATATACAGCCCACTTGGGGTTGCGCCTGCCGATGGGGGAATATATACAGCTCTTGCCTCGTGCGTTGGTTTACAGCTGGCTACTCATCTTACCTTTATTGCAGGCACTAATCTTCGTTTATTATTAGATGATATATCGGGTACAGCCTTGCATATTGGCGCGTGGGCACGCCCCACTAATGATATTGGTGGCAAATGGAATATGGATGCTATTGTAACCATGCTGGGTTTGGAACACCAGAACTTTTTGTTAGGATTTAGTTATGATATAAGCCCAAGCCAGTTGGGGTTAAACAACAGAAGCCGCAACACTTTCGAGATCAGCGCAGCCTATCTTGGCGAATATGAGGACGAAACCGTTCTTTGCCCTAAGTTCTAAGGTCGCTTTCAATATTGCTATAAAAAACTGTTCACGGCATCTGGCGTTTTTTTCGTCAGATGCCTTACTATTTATAAAATTTACCAACGAAAAATGCCATTCGCTAAAACTTAATATTAACTTTACACCGCTATATTTTTACATTACCAATTAACAAATGTATGATGCGTAAATTTTTACTCCTTGTATTAGCCTGCGCACCCATCTTTTTGATGGCTCAGGCCCAGCGTAAAGTGCTGATCGAAGAATGGAGCAATGCTTCATGTGCCCCATGCGCTTCTCAAAACCCTGCTTTCAATGCCTTGCTTGATGCCAATACGGACAAGGTAGTTCCTATCAAATACCAGTGGTACTTCCCCGGTTACGACCCCTTCCAAGAGCAAAACCCTGATGAGGTTAACAACCGTGGTGAATACTATGGATTGAACGGTGTACCTACGGCATGGATTGATGGCCAATTGCCCGACGACGACTATGCTGGTGGTGTAGGTGCATGGGATATTGCCGGAGGTGGTTATGAAGGTGGTCCTTATGGCTACAATCAAGCCGCTATTGATTGGGCATACAGCCAAGTTACACCCATCGAAATGACACTGTCTCACTCGCTGAATGAATCTGCTACTGAAGTAACCGTTGATGTAACCATCACGAATGTAAGTACAGAAGCGTTTGCTATGCAGGATGGCCGCTTGCAGATTGCCCTATTGGAAGCTGAAGTTGCTTTCCCAGAAGCACCCGGTACAAATGGTGAAACTGAGTTTTTCAGCGTAATGCGTAAAATGTATCCAGATGAAAACGGAACCACCGTTCCTGCTATTCCAGCAGGAGAATCTTGGACATTCTCAATTACAGGTGCTGTGCCTAGCTATATTTATGGCTTGAATCAACTCAAAGTAGTTGCTTTCGTTCAGGATCATGCCACTACCGAAGTATTCCAAGCTGCTTCTACAGAACCGCAACCAATTGCTAACGCAATCGATGCAGGTTTTGGCGATAATCTTACCGCTGCTCCTACTAGCCTTTGCGGTGGTGCTATTACGCCTACTGTTGAGTTTACTAATGGAGGTTCAGTAGATATCACGCAGGCGGTAATCAATGCACTGATCAACGGTTCTGTTATTGCTACGCAAACTTTTGAAGGCACTTTGGCTGCTGGTGAAACGACTACCATTACTTTCCCTGAGTACGTTTTGGTGGATGCGAATAACGTTCTTACCTTCTCCATAAGTGAGGTGAACAACGGTGTAGGTGTGGATATCAATGGCTTGAATAACAGCACCGCTGCTGTTACTTATGGTGCATTATCTGATACCCCAATCGGTACGGAGTTGGAAGAAGATAATGAAGCTTATATCGAAGCATACCCTTCTACCGCATTAGTAATCCCTAGCATTCCTTTTGGTGAATTTGGCGGCCAGTCTTTTGCTGTGTTTTCTCGTGATGAGTTGACAACTCAAACGGGTGATCCTATCGGTGGTTACGGCCTTTCTGACCGTTCAATCTTCATCAACTTCTACCAGTGGAATCCAGCAGGTGCTACACCTGACGACGCTTCTATGACCTACCAGAAGATTGATTTGACGAATGCAGTAAGTCCTAAATTGTCTTTCGACCGCGCTAGTGCTAGTTGGATCGGTGATGGTGTTTCAGGCGACCGCTTGCAAGTATTAGTTTCTACTGATTGCGCTGCCTCTTTTGAAGTAGTATGGGATGCTTCTGGTGCTACTTTGAATACAGCACCTGCTCAAGATCCTTTCTATGTTCCCAGTGCTGCTCATTGGGTAACTGAAGAGATTGACATGGGGGCTTATGCCGGTCAGGTAGTAAACGTGCGTTTCCGCGCTATTTCTGCTTGGGGTAACAACTTGTTCCTTGATAATATCAACCTTAGCGATGTTGTTGGTACTACTGAACTAACGGAAGTAGCAGAACTTACTATGTTCCCTAATCCAGTAAAAGACGTGATGACCGTTCGTTTCGATTTGGCTGAGGCAACTCAACTGAACGTAGAAGTATTCAACGCTATGGGTCAGCGTGTACAGGTGCTTGGTACACAGAGCTATGTGGCTGGCAATAACCAGCTTACTGTGGATGCTAAAGAATTGGCCAACGGTGTCTATTTCTTGCGCATGTTCAATGCAGACCGTGAGTTGAACCGCCGTTTTGTGGTTCAACACTAATTAATACACAGGCCGTTTTATCGGCTCATATAAGCCTGTTCCGTCAATTACCCGACGGGACAGGCTTATTTTTTATAGCTTGTTGTAATTATTTATAGCTTTGTAACATTATTCATCAACAATTGACAAATGAAGCACAATATACTTTTGCTTACGTTTTTAGCTTTTGCTGGGCTTGTTAGAGCGCAAGACTTAACCTTTTCTGTTTCTCCTGTTTCCGTGCAGGGCATACCTGCAACCCAGGATGAAGCTATTGGACACTCTACCATCACCAATACCGCTACTACTACTAGAAGCCTAACGTGGAAGAGAACGATTATTGATATCGCGGATAACTGGATGGTAGCAGTATGCGATAAAAACCAATGTTATGCCCCCAATACCAGTACTCGTAACTTGAATATGACTGCGGGTGAAGAAGGCACCATGGATGTGCACGCCTATCCTTTTGGAACAGAAGGTTACGCTATTGTAGAAATAAAAGTATTCGATCAGGCGGATACGACTCAGGCTGTTACGAACCTTTACTACTTCAACACATTGCCCAGTAGTACTTCTGAGCCAACCGTTCAGTCGTTCAAAGTCTATCCCAACCCTACAAATGGTATGTTTACCATTAAAGGAGATAAGTTGGTAGATGCCGTTCAAGTATTTAGCCTCACAGGACGCATGGTTCGTTCCTTCCGCTATAATGATGGACAATGGTATAATGTGGGCGATTTGCCGAAAGGTACTTATTTGGTGCGGCTGATTGATCGGAGTGGTCAGCAGTTAGTCACGAAATTGATTAATAAGTTGTAGGTTTTTTATTCAACTAGGGATAAGCCTGCAAAGCCTTTCGAGATTCTTATACGTAATCGCGGTGAAAAACGGTTGCCAGTCATCGGACAACTCGAAGTCGTTGTCCGATGACTACGGCCATTAATCAGCAGTAGCTATCTGCGAAATACTAGGTTCATTGATTTTTTCCTGCGTCATTTGTTTTTTATTCAACCAGCCTATACCCACTGCGCCAGCTATGGCTAAACCGCAAGTCAGCCACCAAAGTGATTCAAAACCATACGCCTCCGCCCAATGTAAACCAAGCACGGGTGCAATAATAAAAGAAACAGCCCAACTGATACTCAAAAGGCCCATGTACTGCCCTCGCCGAGAAGGAGGGGCGATATTGGCGGTGTAGGTACTAGCAAAGGGCATACTCAGCATTTCGCCAAAAGTGATTACCACGATGAATGCCACATTGATCCATATAGACCAAGCAGCACCCTGCATGAACAGGTAACTAACAAAAAGCAACAGATATCCAAAGGAGATAATCGATAAGGATCGGAACCATTGCCCAGCTTTATGAACTAAGGGCATTTCCATGGCCACAATCATCAACCCATTGATAGAAACCAACATACCGTAGCTGCTTTCTGCATAACCTAATTCTTCCTTTAGGAAAACGGGCCAGCTACTGAAAAACTGCATAAATGCCACGCCTCCCAACATTAAGAAAAAAGTAAATAACAGGAAATCTGTATGGCGGTAAGCAGAAATAGCATGCGGTGCTTCTTCGTAGGTTTCCTCGCTTTTGGTTTGGCGCCCCGGAGGAAGCAAGAGGCGGAAAGCCACAGCCGCCATCAACACGCTGATACCGTTAACAATAAATAGCCATTGATAACCCAGCGAAGCAATGAGCAGCCCCCCAAATACAGGCCCCGCAGAAAAACCTAAATTAACGGCTAACCGCAGCAAACCATAAGCTCTAGCGCGATTGGCTGGATTGCTATAATATGCAAGGGCTGTTTGATTGGCTGGGCGGAACATATCAGTGACGGTGCTTAGGACGAAAATTCCAAGAAATAGTTCCCAAAAACTAGAAAGATACCCTACCATCCAGAAGAGCAACCCGCTTCCCACTAATGTCCATTGCTGTACTTTGTAGAAACCAAAACGATCAGTGATCCACCCACCTACATAAGACCCCACAACAGACCCCATACCGAAACTGCTCATGATCCAACCCGCATCAGAAAGGCTGAACCCGCGTTCAGAAGTAAGATAAACCGTAAGAAACGGGATAACCATCGCTCCTGCACGGTTGATGAATAGCACCAAAGACAAGTACCATACTTCTCGTTTCAGGCCAGAGAAGGATTCTACATAAAGGCTTTTTGTTTTTTGGAACATGGGTGCAGAATTTCCTTCTCTAAACCGAGGTTATTGTGGAAAAGTTCCAATAAATATTCGCTTTCTGCAAGCAGGTGTGCAATTAGTGCTTCAATGAACTGAAGTCAACGACAAACCCACTAATCTTGTACCGGCTTGATAAACTGCGCTGATAGCGTGTGGCAGAAGATTGATCGTCGAAATGCCCCAAAATAACGCGGTAATTATTTTTTCCTCCAGTAGCAGGCTCAACACTGACTAATATATCCTCAAACCACTTGGCTTGTAGTTCTGCTACTTTCTGTAATACATTTTCATAATTGCTGAAAGAAGCCACTTGAACACCAAAACCACCAGTTTGGCGGGGTTTTTCCAAGGTGATTTTGTATAGGCCATATACCGAATAGTCGTCACCTACCATACGGACACGATCATTGGAGGGCTTGCTTTGGGTGGATACGGTAGTGGTGGTTTGGCTACTATTATTAGGCTGTTTTTCTGCCACTGTAGTTGAAGCCGCTTTGGCGGGTGGTTCCTTGGTGTCAGTGTCTTTTTCTGCCACAGGTGCGGAGGGCGCAGGCGTGGCAGGCAATTGAGCCGTCTCGCTATACGTTGCTGGTTTGCTTTCGGCTGGGGAGGAGGCTTCTTCTTCAGCACGAGCTGCTTGTGGGGTAGGAGCAGGCTCCTCAGTAGTACTGCTTTTTTTCATTAGCTCTACTTTTACTTGCACATCACCCATATCAATAATGCCCAGCATTTGCGCTGCTTTGCGCGACAGGTCAACCACTCGTCCCTTGATAAACGGCCCCTTGTCGATCACCTTTACAACCACAAATTTATTATTATCTAAACGAGTGACTTTCAACATAGTACCTGCCGGATGTCGCTTGTGGGCGCAAGTCATTTCTTCCTTGTCGTAAACCATGCCGTAAGCGGTACCACGCCCGTTGTAGTCGTCTGAAAAGTAGGAAGCTAGGCCATATTCCTCTTCTTGTGCGAAGGCGGGTTGAAAGGCAAAGAAAACAAATGCGGCGATGAGAAACGGTATGTATTTCATAATGATTTGGATGGTTTTGAACTCCAAATCTACATGTTTTATCCCTACGAAGGGAGCACGAACGCATATTTTTGGTAGGTTGACAGCAGGACTATGAACTTATTACTACCCAAAGTTGTACTTTTGTGATTTGACGGGAATAGATTTGGAATTTTAGGGAGAAGCTAAAAAGGGTTAAAATGTTTAAAATGAACCACTTATTTAACCCTTTTTAGCTATTCGATGCTGAATCTGTTTATTTCCCGTCCCTTTGCAGTAATTTTTCAATAAAAGCATGAGTAAACACGGAAGGGTTTTGGTAGCCATGAGTGGAGGCATCGACTCCACTGTAACGGCTATGTTGCTACACGAGGAAGGATATGAAGTGGTGGGTATTACCATGAAAACATGGGATTACGCCAATAGTGGAGGTTCTCAAAAAGAGACGGGCTGTTGCAGCTTAGACAGTATCAATGATGCGAGGGAGGTGGCTGTTAATATGGGGTTTCATCACTTTATTGTCGATATTCGGGAGGAATTTGGTGACTATGTGATTGATAATTTTGTGGATGAATACATGGCGGGTCGTACTCCCAACCCGTGTGTGTTGTGTAATACCCATATCAAATGGAGTGCACTGCTCAAACGAGCCGACGCTTTAGGGTGCGAGTTTATTGCAACAGGGCATTATGCTAAAATCATGCACGAAAACGATCGTTATTTCATCCGTAAAAGCGCCGATGCTAATAAAGACCAATCCTACGTTCTTTGGGGGCTTAGTCAAGCCTGTATGGCGCGAAGCCGCTTTCCTTTGGGCGGGATGACCAAACCAGAGGTGCGTCAGTTGGCAGCAGATTTTGGATACGAAGAACTCAGCAAAAAAGCGGAAAGCTTTGAAATATGCTTTGTTCCAGATAACGACTATCGCGGATTCCTTAAAAGGCGTATTCCTGATTTGGAAGCGCAAGTAGCAGGGGGGCATTTTGTCAATACTTCAGGTGAAGTGATTGGGCAGCATGCTGGATATCCATTCTATACCATCGGCCAGCGCAAAGGGTTGGGTACTGCATTTGGGCAGCCTATGTTTGTGACAGAAATACGCCCTGAAACCAATACCGTTGTATTAGGTACGCTGGATGAGTTGATTAAAAACAAGGTCACGGTTGGTCAAGTTAACAACCAAAAATACGCGGTCATTCCCAACGATTTGGAAGCGGTCACTAAGATTCGCTACAAGGACAACGGGGCTTTCAGTACCTTGCGGCAACAAGGTGACCAAGTTGAAGTGCAGTTTATGGCCAATGTGAAAGGGGTGGCACCAGGACAATCGGCAGTTTTTTATGAAGGCGACGATGTTGTGGGAGGCGGTATCATTTATAGCGGCCGGTTGGTTATGGATAATTGAATCTATTTTTTTCCATACTAAAGTAATGGCTAATATCGCCCTACATCTGATAAATAAAGTAATCATCATGTCGAAGGTGAACTGGATTGGGATTTGCATATTCATGATCGCAGGGTTGTTTACTAGTTGCGAGGAAGAAGTAGCAGCTCCTACCGAAGACTGGGGCTACCGCTATTTTCCTACGGCAATCGGCATGGAATGGCAGTACGCATTAGATAGCATTGTTTTACGCCCCATACCGGGAGGTGTGTTGTACGATTCTGTAAGGTTGTATGCACGTGAAACTTTAGTGGATACCATCCGCGATTTAGAAGGCCAGCTTTGGTATCGGGGAGAACGCTACGATCGGCGGGTGGACAGTACGCAATGGCGATTCAGTCAAACCTTTTTGTTGCGCAGCGATGTAAGGCGGGCTTATCGGCAGGAAGATAACCTGACGTTTGTGAAAATGGTCTTTCCCCCCGATAGATTGCAGCGCTGGGACGGCCATGTGGCCTTTGATGCTTTTAGAGAAATAGAAGTAGCGGGTCAACCCATTCAGATTTTTGCAGACTGGGATTACCGTTATACCGACCTGCATCAAGCAGGGACAATCATGCAAACATCCTACGACTCGCTGACTACCGTGCAGGGCGCCGATTATGAAAATCTACTTAATAGGCGGCTATCCTTAGAAACCTACGCGCCGGGCATCGGCCTCGTCTATCGCGAGTTGGAGGTTTTTGAAACCCAATGCCAGTTGTGTTGCAATGGAGAAACAGGCGTGTGTATCGACTTGCCCTGGCGAGAAAAAGCAGAGGCAGGATTTATCATCAGACAATGGTTGTTACCATGAATTATGTGCTTGTAGCCCGTATTGGCAAAACCCATGGATTACTGGGCGAACTTAAAATCAATATAGCCGATGACTTCATAGATGACTTGCTGGAAAGCGAGAGTATGCTGGTACATTCCAATGGGCAGTATATTCCCCACTTTGTTGAATACATAAGAGGCGATGGGCTTTTAAAACTCGAAGAGATTGATGATAAGGAATCGGCAACACTGCTGCAACACAAAGATGTTTACCTGCCTGCTACCGCGATAAAAAGCAAAACCAAGCTGCCGGAAAAAGTACCTTATTTGGATTGGGTAGGCTATGTGATTTTCGATAAGGAGTTAGGGGAGATAGGGGTAATTGAAGAGGTGTATGATATGCCTCAGCATTACTTGGCGGAAGTTACACTGGCGGGCAAAACAGTGCTCATTCCCCTTCACAAAGACTTGATAATATCTACGGATGATGATAACCGCAAAGTAGAGATGGATTTGCCAGATGGATTGTTGGATTTGTAAGACAATCTATTCCCTACCACTATCTAATTTTATCAACTCCCATTTTTCTAATTGTTGTTGGGTGTCTGGCCAGTCTTTGGTGATGCCTAAGCAATAGCCACCACCACCAGCTCCGCAAATTTTCAATCGCCAAGTATCACTTTCCAAACCTCTCCGCCATTCGCTGCGGATAACATCAGGTACCATCAGCGGTAAGTGTTCTAACTGGAATCTACTGATACGGGTAAAGGAATCCCAGAGGGTATTGCTGTCGCCGCAAAGCAGGGCATCAATAGCGTTATCGGTATGAAGTGCCCACTCCTTTTTTACTTGTTCTTGGAAAGAGAGATCGGTGTCAAACTGTTTTAAAAAATGGTTGACCAAAGGTGCTGTTTGACGGGCTTTACGGGTGTCTAACAAGAAAAAACACCACCCATTGGGCAATCCTTGCAGGGTAACGGTTTGGTAAGTACCATTGGGCAAAAGTTCTACAGTTTTATTCAAATAAATGATAAGCGGATCGGTGCCGGAACTCGTGCCATGGAAAAAGCTTTCCATCCGAGCCAACATCGCTTTGGCTCCCATCTCTTGCATCTGTTCTTGCCCTTCGCGGGTCGCATAGCGGTCAAATATTGCTACACAAACACTGCCTGAACTACCTAAGCCATACCCCACAGGAATATTACTTTGGAGACAGACACCGCGCTCATAATCCAATTCCATTTGTTTAAAATCGAAGGCAGTAGGTAGCTGTATCCGCAGCCACGCTTTTATGTCCAATAGTGCCTCTACGCTGTTCGGCTGCACGTCCCAATGGCTATATTTTGCATGAAGTGGCATGGCCAAGGCACGGGAACCACGTAAAATCGTGTGCTCACCGAATAATAGCACCTTAGCGGGGTATCTTTTGGTTTCATTCATGCTGCTGGAGTAACAAGTCACTGTAAGAACAAGCGAAAAGGTCGGATGCTAGGATGCCAAAACACGCTATGTAGTGTTCGCATTGCGCTAAAAGCTGCTCATGCCCAATACTTCCGTCCCGATCAATGGCTTCAATTTCTACAAAGGTACCCAAATTTACTACCGTATCAAGGTGGAATTTTACATTATCGATAAAATAAATTTCGCGTTGTTTATCCACTACTACCAATGTATCTAAGGCCGCAGTGAGTACGCTATGTAGGCTATCGTCGTTTGTAGCGGCATAAAGAGACACCTCTGAAAGTTTAGGGCCTTCTTGATTGGGGCGGTGGTAGTGTATAAGGTTGCGTTCAATATTGCCCTGCCGGAGCTTTAGCCTTCCTTTGGGTACTAAAAAATAGGTGTCGCGTTGATGGTCTGTGCCGCGAAAATCGGCTCCTGCTTGTTGCAAGAAATTTCGGATTTCATCGTGCCGATTACTAGCAGCTTTGATTTCAATAATCTGGGGCATGGATTTTTTTTGTAAAAATAGAATTTATGTGTGCTAAATTCCAGAGAAGGCAGTTTTTTGACATATTCTAACAGGTATTTCGCTTCACGCGAAGGTGTTTTCGTAATTATATAGGCTTTTTTAGTCGAAAAAATTAGTAGGTTAAAATACTTTGTATAAACTTTGTGTTTTAAAAATTAGCAACTGTTTTCTTTTGGTTGTTAATTTATCACCCGACAATTACATTTTAATGAAAAACACACTCACGTTTTGCCTCCTTTTACTGGGAGGCTGGCATCTGAATGCCCAACAAGCCAGTATCATAGGACAATTGCAGGATCCCGAAGGTGGAGCTATTACCTATGCAAATGTAGCATTGTACCATGCGTTGGATTCCACTTTGGCGAAGGTAGAAACCACGGATGAATCAGGTGTATTTCGTATGGTAGGTATCCAGCCTGGCGGTTATTTTTTGGTTGCCTCGTATGTTGGGGCTGATGACCTTCGGAAAGAGGGATTGCAACTAACAAGTGGGCAGCAGCTTGATTTAGGTGTACTCCGATTTGCATCTACAGCCGTAGAACTAGTGGAAGCCACCGTTACGGCAGCTCGTCCGATGGTAGAAGTGAAACCCGATCGTACTGTTTTCAACGTGCAAGGTACCATCAATAGTACGGGGGCTGATGCCTTATCTTTATTGCGTAAAGCACCCGGCGTCACTGTTGATAATAACAACAATATCAGTGTGTTGGGGCGTGCAGGCGTGCTGCTCTATGTAGATGGAAAAAGGCTTCCCATCACAGGCGAGGCATTGACTGCTTACTTGCAAAATTTACCTGCCGACCAGATAGATCGATTTGATATCATAACAAATCCCGGGGCTAAGTACGAAGCAGAGGGCAATGCGGGCATCATTGATATTCGCTTGAAAAAGGACAAAAATTTGGGAGGCAATGGTTCCTTGAGCGGCACTTTTTCGCAAGGTAGGTATGCACGTATCAACGGAAGTGCTAGTGGAAACTATCGCAATAAATGGATGAATGGTTTTGGTACGCTAGGCGCCAATGGGAATGAAGGATACAGTAATATGGATTTCTTTAGCAGGCAAAACGGATTAGAGTTGGACGAAATTAACCGTTTTACCAACCAAAACAGAGGTGTGAATTTGCGTGTAGGTACCGACTTTTTTCTTAACAACCAACATACGGTCGGCTTCCTAGTCAGTGCCAACACGAATCAAGGAGATAACGCCAGTTTCAATCGGATTCGCATCGCTGATGTAGCAACCCCCAATATCATTGATAGCGTGCTTATCTCGGACAATACAGCCGAGAGTGAGAATGAGCAACTGACTGCCAATCTGAATTATCGTTTTGATGCAGGTAAAGGCACCTCTTTTAATCTTGATTTGGACTACGGCCGCTACTTGAATGATATTTATCGCGTGCAGCCGAATCGCTATTATGATACGGAAGGAGGGACTTTGCTCACAGAAATTATCAATACTTTTGATACGCCTACGGATATTGACATCTACACGGCCAAGGCCGATTATGAAATGAATGTCCTAGGAGGGAAACTCGGTTTAGGGTCGAAATTGAGTAGGGTAGTGTCCGATAATACATTTTTGGTCTTTGATTTGCTGAACCAGATTGAAGTGCAAAATGATACCCTATCCAATACCTTTGCTTACACAGAAAATGTTTACGCGGGTTATGTAAATTACTCACGGCCTATTACTGAAAAATGGAGCTTTGTAGCAGGATTGCGCGCCGAGCAAACCGATGCCAAGGGGGATTTGCGTGCGTTTTTACCTTCTTTAATGGCACCTCCTGTTTACCTCAACTACCTGAGTTGGTTTCCCAATGCAGGTTTAACTTGGCAAATGGCTCCTGAACACACCTTTTCTTTAAACTATGGCCGCCGCATCAACCGCCCAGATTACAATGTGCTGAACCCCTTTAATAATAGGTTGAGCCAATTGTCTTATGAAAAAGGAAACCCTTTCTTACGTCCTGAAATTGTGAACAATGTAGAATTGTCCTACACCCTCAAGTACCGGTTCAACTTCAAGTTAGGGTATAGCAAGACAATCGACCAGATCACTCGTCTCATTGGGCCGGATGAAAACGATGAACGCGCCAATTTCATCACATGGGAAAACCTCGCCAGCCAAACAATTACCAGCTTGAATATCAGTGCCCCCTTTCAGGTGATGAAAGGATGGAGTTCATATTGGAATATTAGCGCGGCCTACTTGGATAATCAAGCGGACTACGGCAATGGCGCAGTGGTGGATGTGCAGGCATTTACCTATTCTTTTTTTCAGCAGCAGACAATAGACCTTCCCCGTGGGTTTAAAGGTGAAATCTCTGGTTATTTTGCAGGCCCTGGTGTTTGGGGTGGGGTATTCAAGTACGAAAGTAGCTGGAGTTTAGACTTAGGGTTGCAGAAGAAATTTCTTAATGACCAACTCAATGCGCGCCTGAGTGCTAGCGATCTTTTTTATGAAACTGGTTGGGACGGCGATTCTGTTTTCAATGGATTGGAATCATACGGAAAAGGTAACTGGGACAGCCGCCGCATCAGCTTAAGCTTAAGCTACAACTTTGGTAATCAACAGGTTAAATCAAGAAGAAGAAATACGGGCATCGAGGACGAGGCCAAGCGATTAGGTAATTGATGATCCTTGGACACAACCTCGTTTAAAGATAGACAGAGGCGAGGTTGTGTCCAATTTTTTTTAGTTTTATAAAAAAAGTTAAACAAATATGTAAGAATATTTGCTTGTTTTGTTAAAAGGCTATATCATTTCAATATATTTCAAACACATCAATGCCTTCGGTTCAACAGCCGCCTCGTTGTAAGTATATATTTTCTCCCGAAGGAACTCGCACTATTATTATACACCGAAATGACACCCCATAAAGGGGGGCATTCTATTGGGCATAAGATATATCGCCTACCATCACAGCAGTATGATAAAAATTGATACGGATAACACCGAGTTCCAAGCAGCACTACACTTAATTGAGCATACTCACTTTAATGTATTCCTTACGGGAAAAGCAGGTGCTGGCAAGACTACCTTTCTCCGATTTATTCGGGATCATGTCAAAAAAAAGATGGCCATAGCGGCACCTACGGGTGTGGCCGCAGTGAACGCAGGGGGTATGACGCTACATTCCCTCTTTCAGATACCTCCTAGCGTTTATCCACCCAACGACCCTCGCTTACAGCCTCGTTCGGGGGTAGGGCATGAAGGCGTGAATATCTTTAGCCACTTCAAAATCAGTAAGAAAAGAAGGAAGATTTTTGAAGAAATTGAGCTTTTAGTTATTGATGAAATCAGCATGGTTCGAGCTGATCTATTGGACGTGATTGATAAGGTGCTACGGCATTTCGGAGGCCGCCATCTTCCTTTTGGTGGTAAGCAGGTGCTTTTTATCGGCGACCCTTTTCAATTACCGCCCGTCACTCCAGATGAAGAGTGGGAAATTCTTCGGCATCATTACGAGAGCAGTTATTTTTTTAGTGCAGCGGTGTAAAGGAAGCGCACCCCAAGCTGATAGAATTGCAAAAAGTGTACCGCCAGCAGGATGAGCATTTTGTGAATATTCTGAACCGAATCCGCTCAGGTGAACACTCAAAGGAGGATATATTCCATATAAATGAAGACAGAGTAGATCCACTTTTTGATTATGCCGCACAAGGATATGTATATCTCGGATGCACCAACAGAGATGTAGATCGTAAAAACGATACAGAACTTAGAAAGCTTCCGGGAAAACCCCGTATCTACAAAGCAACTGTTACCGGAGATTTTAAAAAGGCAGATATGCCTACTATGGAGGTGTTGGAACTAAAAGAAGGTGCTCAAGTCATGTTTGTCAGGAACGACATCGGCGATTCCCGGCGATATTTCAATGGAAAAATTGGCAAAATTAAAGAACTCTATGCGGACAAAATCTTAGTTGACTGCACCAAACCCCATGATGAAAAGGAAAATATCATAGTGGTGGAGCCTATGGTTTGGCGGAAGATACGCTACGAATGGGATGCTGCGAAAAAAAGAATTGTAGAGATTGAAACAGGGAGTTTTGAGCAGCATCCGCTGAAATTAGCATGGGCCATTACCGTTCACAAAAGCCAGGGACTTACTTTCGAGCAGGTGTATGCCAACCTCAGTGGTGCTTTTGCCGCGGGGCAGACTTACGTTGCACTCAGTAGGTGTACGCATCTAGGAGGACTTAAATTAGCGACACCACTGCGCTCGTCTGATGTGAAAATTGATAAGGACGTGCAAGATTTTACCTGCGACTTTGCCGATGATGCACAAATAGCAGCCTTATTAGACAGTGCTTCTTTTCTAAGCGAAGTGGATTCGATCCGGGAAGCCTTGCAAGCAGGAAGAGTAGGGGAGGCACTTGCCCATTTTTGGCAGACTGAACGCGATTTCCCTGATTTTAAACCAGATATGGAGCCACTCAAAGTGCTTTTCCTTGAAATACTTAGAGGTGAGAAGGATGGAATCTAGGATTTTTAGTATCATTGCCTTATAATTGTCATACAATGGGGTGGAAAACATCTTGGCGATATTTTCATGGCTTTGCCTTTAAAGGGTTGCGAAATTTTTTGCAATTCCAGTGGTGGCCGACTTGGCTTAGGCTGTCATTTATCCATGATAAAATGGAGCAGTTGGCATCCGTACTATGGCGGTTAGGTATTTTTGCGCTCCTTGTTTTTTTTAGCATTTTCCTATTTCGTATCTTCATGGATGATGGATACGTTGTTCAACCTTTCAGCGTTCCTAAGGTTTTTGTCGATCAAGGGTACGAAAGCAGAGTGGTAGCACTGCGTATTCAAGATGAGTTACAACAGTTAAAAGAGATCGCAGGCTCGGTAAAGCAAGACTCCGTAACGCTGAAGAACCTTGATTCTGACATCAACTTGGCAGTGATGGGCGTTGGGGTTTCTATCCGCAGCCTTGCCAACCAACTAAAAGAATTATTAGGGAAGCCGAATAAAATTTTGGGGGGAGAAATAACTGTTGCCGGGCAAGAGATAAAAGCGCGGGTGCGAATGACAGGGTTTCCTGTTTTTGATAAAGAGGTGAACTTGGATAGTTCTCATCAAACCATTGAAACGTTATTTTCCGAAATTGCTAAAGGCATTTTGTTTCATACCGACCCTTATAGAATGGCGTTGGTTTACCGTAAGGAGGGAAATACAGATGAAGCCATTGAAGCGATTCGTTATATGATACGGACGCGGCCAGCAGATGCGAAGTGGGCCTATATGGCATGGGGAAGTATTTTACATGAGCAGGGGCAAATAGAACTAGCAATCTCAAAATACGAAAAATCCTTAGAACTTGATCCTGCCTTTACTTTAGCTTTAGCAAATGCAGCCAGTTTATACAGTGGAATTGGTGAGTCAGCGAAAGCGATAAATTATCTGGAAAAAGTAATTCACACAAGCCCCCAAGAAGTACAATACCAGAGCAGCCTTGCTTGGTTGTATTATGGCTCAGGGCAAGAGGAACGAGCAGACAGCTTGTTCCAAAATATTTTTCAGCGTGCTCAAATAGTCAACCAAGATGAAAGGATGATCTTGGTATCCAACTGGGTAGAGATGAAGCTGCAAAAAAATGATATTGCGGGAGCTAAACAAATTATGGAGCACTATGTAAATGGCTTTGGTGAAAATATGATTTCGTATTTAGTAAAAGGAATTATGGCATTTACTCAACAAGACACGTCGAATGCATTTCGCTATATCAAACAGGCTTATGAACTAGATCCTACCCACGTAGCTGCTATTATGTACAATATCAACGGAGGTTATATGATTGGCAAATACGAGTATGTCACTTCCTTATATGAGCAAATTAATTGGGATGATGTACCTGCTAATGCCGTCGTCAATGCTTGGAATAAAGTAGCCATGTCGTACAATAACACAGGGAAACATGAAGAAGCATATAAGCTAATTTTGAAAGCCATCGAAAGAGATACAGCAATTGCTTATCCGTACACAACTTTAGCTGAAACGTATGCATTTAAGGGGCAGATGGATAGTTTTTGCCATTATATCGGGGTTGCATTAGAAAAGGGGTTTGGTCCAGAAAACTTCAATTTGAGCGAAAAACCATATTCTTGGGCATCGAAAGAACTGTGTTTTGAGCAACTAATTGCTCGGTATGGGAATAAGAGACGGGAAAAAAATAAGTGATCCCATTTTTGGCTTGGCTTTATGCACTAAGCGTAGGAATACTTGCACAAAGCGTGTGCATAAAGACAAGCCTTCAGAAAAAATGGGATCGTTATTTCCGTCAAATTACTTAGCCAGTCAAGCCGATTCCCCAACATCCTACTATCTTATTTCTTTCCTTTTTTACCTCCACCAACAACGGGCTTGCCCTCTTTTTCCTCCAAACGTTCCAGTAGGCGGTTGGAGATACGGACGAAGTCCATTTCGGTAATGATGCCAATGAGTTCATCATTTTGTGTAACTGGGAGGCATCCGATGCGATGCTCCCGCATAAGGCGCATCGCTTTGAGGAGATTAGCATCCGGGGAGATGGTAATGGGAGCATGAATCATGATGTCACGGACGGCACTAACTTCTGCTCCGTTCCATGTTTTGCCATTGGCGTAGTAACGCAGCATCATACGGCTGGTGACAAGCCCTACCAAATGCCCTTTGGTGTTTTCCACGGGCATGTGGCGAATCTTGCGCCAATCCATCAGGTTGGCAGCCATTTCGATAAGGTCGTCTTCCTGAATAGTGAATAAGTCGGTTTCCATGAATTCCTCCACGGTAAGGGCAGAGGGTCGATATTCTTTGAGGTCACTTTGTTTCGGCATTTCCCAAGTGTGTACGGGTTTACCCTCTTCCTGTTGGCGCAGGATACAGGCGGTTAAGATACTCAGGGCTTCATCCCTGTTGACTTCTTTTTTTAGTTGGGTGTACGCTCTCAATTGCCACCGCGCCCCGTTCATGTGTGCATTGGCGCGGGCTTCTATCACACCGAGGTATTTGTCGATGTCCTCTTTGGCTACTTGGCGAATTTCTAACCCCTGGCGAGCCATAGGTAAGAGTTCTTTAAGTACTAAATCTGTGGCGTTGATTTTTTTATCCTTAAACCAAGTGAAGTTGGTATCAATGCCAAATTTAGCTGCCTTTCCGAAGTTATCGCGTACATCTTCCCAAGAAATGACCTCGCGTATATCCTTGTAGTTGGCGGCCATCCCTGTCATGGCACCCAACCAGAAAGCGGCGTTAGCCACCTCGTCTATCACCGTAGGGCCTGAGGGTAGCACCCTGTTTTCAATGCGTAAATGAGGTTTTCCATTAGGACTAATACCGTAGCAAGGACGATTCCAGCGATACACAGTAGAGTTGTGAACCTGAAGTGCCCTTAGTTTAGGTACTTTACCCTCCTGTATCATGTCGATGCTATCTTCGTTGATGTCGTTGCCCAACAATACCCGGAAACGCGCGAGGTCTTCCTTGTAAATCTCCATAATTGATTTGTCCAACCAGCCGGTGCCAAAGCTCACACGCGGGCTGCGTTCCCTCAAGTGGTCGTGGGTAGTGCGCACATCCAACGCTTGCTGGAAAAGGGCAATGCGAGTTTCATGCCAAAGGCGCTTGCCAAACACAATGGGCGAGTTAGCCGCTATCGCCATGACGGGGGCTGCTAACGTTTGGGCGATGTTGTATAGGTGCACAAATTCCTGCGGAGTTACCTGTAGGTGCACCTGAAAACTGGTATTACAAGCTTCCAACAAAGGGGAGTCGTGTTTGACCAAATCAGAACAATATTTCCTGAATCGAACATCATTATAAGGGCTTTTAGGGGCTATTTTTTTCCAAATGTATTCTTTTTCTGTGCTTTTATCTTTATCGATCAGCTTGTTGATTTCATTGAATAAAACTAGCACATCTTTATTGGAGTTAAAATAAGGAGATTCTAAAAAGCGCTTGCCTGCAAGCCTTTCCGGTTTATCTAAACTCTTGAGGATTCCTACTAATTTTGTGCCGTCGATATTTTCCTTTTGCATCAAAATAAGATTGTCGTTTTGCAAATATACACTTTCGTATCGCTTTGCTTGTAAATGGAACACTTCTCCGCACCAAAACGGGGCATTTCCATGAGGGAACGGCAGATTTAATAGAAAAATAATATATTTTTTGTGTGAAATCCTAAAACATTGTATCTTGTGCCAGCAATGAATTTATAATCCACGAACACATGAATGTAGCCTTACAAAAACTAACCGTAATACTAGCTTTACTGCTAGCTTCCACGCTAGGGTGGGCGCAACAAGTAGAGTTAGTCACTTACCAAAATTCGGCGATTGCGTACGGGTTTTCATCCCGGCCCAACTCACCGTCCATGCCAGTTGCCCACAGACCCGATCATGGCACGGTCAACTGGGTGTCCAATGGCTCTTATCAGTACACACTCACTTACACACCTGACGCAGGCTTCATTGGTGTCGATGAATTTCGTATCATTAGATGGGAAATCTCACCCGCACCTCACTTCGTTTATTTAGATGTACAAGTTGTAGTAGCGCCAGCATTGATCGTAGCCTATCATGATTATGCTGTTACCGCTGAAAACCAATCCATCACAATTGACGTGCTGGCCAATGACATCAGCAGCAATGGTGTAAAAGTACTGCAAGATGTTCCTGCTATCAATCACGGTACAGCCACTTTTGAACCCACTACTGGACTAATTACTTTTACCCCAACGCCAGGTTTTAAGGGCTTAGCGCACTTTAATTATGCGTTGTGTAATGGAGTGGGCGATTGCGATGATGGCACCGTTAGTATCACGGTAATGAGTAGTACTGTCTCTACGGAGGATGAGGTGATTAAGGTTTTTACTAAAATGGAAAAACCCCAATTCATTTTAGTGCCGCCTGAATATACGTTGATACAATTTCCAAATAAAGGCTTTTTTGACGGAAATCAAGATGTTCCTGTTTATATCCCCAATTCAGGACAGACAGGTGCCGATGAAATTCGGTTCACAGATGGCAATCACCAGTTGATTTTTGACATTGAAATCCTCCCACTGGCAGATAATTCATTCGCTTTCGATGATCGGGCTTTCACTACGACTAATACTCCGATAGAAATTGCTGTTAAGCAAAATGACTTCTCCACAGGGTCATGTGGTCTCGGTTTTTACACCTTGCCAGAGAATGGTACTGTGCAGTGGCAAGGGACTCGCGTGCTTTATACACCCAATCCTGGGTTTGTTGGGGTCGATCAATTTGTTTACGAGTCCTACATTAGTAGTTGCGCGGGCGATCCAGAGTATGCGACCGTCACGGTATTCGTTAGCAATTTCGCTCCCGACCGCACGGTCTTTGAAATGGCAACCCCTCGCAATACGCCCATGATAATAGGGTACAATGTGCCTGCTGCCACTTTTCGGTTTGAAGTAACCTCTCCGGGTGATTTAGGAAACACGCTGTTCTTAGAAGGCGTGGTTGATACCGTCATTAACGGTGTTCCTGTTCTAGGAAATAATATCTTGATTTACATCCCTCACAGTGATGTGGAAGCAGGTTTAGATGAAATCGAAATTGATTATTGTTTAGAAGATATTACACCCGGCTCCACCGCATGTTTGGTCAATAAACAAGTAAAAATCTTTATGACCATCCTCAATGTTGGCGATGGAGACACGCCTGTATGTGTGGGAGATTGTGTATGGGCAGGTGATACCAATGCTGACGGCATCGTAAATATGAATGACCTGCTCCCTATTGGTCGTAGCATGGGCGAGATCGGTTCAGAACGCCCCGATGCCACCATGGATGTTTGGTATGGACAATATGCGGACGATTGGTCTGATTTATTTACAACAGGCGAAACCGTAAACGTCAAGCATATTGATGCCGACGGAAATAGTATCATCACAGCCTTAGATACGGTGGCTATCCGTTCTTTTTATGGGCGTATGCACAATATGTTGCCTAATGTGATGGCGTATGCTCCTTATGAGTTTATCCTTGAGGCATTTGTTTGCACAATCATGGTGACTATGTTGAGTTTACAATTAAACTAGGTACGCCACAGACACCTGCGGAAGATATATATGGTTTTGTTTTCCCATTCCCTTACAATGTTGACGCAGTTGACCCTGCCAGTATTAATATCCTTTGGGATGACAACAACTTCATGGCTTACGATTCACCTGTTTTGTTCATGGAGCACAACGATTTAGAGAGCCGTTTCGATGCAGGTTATACCCGTACCAGTGGCTTGGTGGCCAGTGGTCATGGAAAATTAGGTAAGCTGGGAATCGTTATCGATGATTTCGCTGGAATCCGTTCTGATGCTGATGAGTTTATCCTCAATATCGGTGGCGGAGAAGGAGCTAGCTTGGATAAATTCGGGCAGTACAATGCCATTCCTGTACGTCCCTTCGAGCTTCGTGTTCAATTGAATGAGGAGACAGAAGAAGTATCTTTATGGGATGAGGATTTGTTGAAAACCTTCCCAAATCCTACTGCTGATTATTTAACGGTTCACCTCAACGGACAACAAGCATTTGAATCTGTTACATTGACGAATCTTTCCGGTCAGGTAGTGCAGCGTATGGGCGGCTTGAAAACCCACCACACCGTCTTGGACATGAGCCAGTTGCCTAATGGGGTGTACATCCTCACTGTCGCTGGAGAAAAGGGAGTCATCAACCGCAAAATTCAAGTGCTACACTAGATATTGTTATTGATTACGTGCTGAACGTATCAAAATATTCATTGCTTTTTTTTATATTCGTGGAATTATTATTGCAAAGCCATGTCGTTTGATGTGGCTTTTTTAATTTATATGCTATGACATGGTTTAACGAGCTTATGGGGTTTGAAGAGAACTCACCCGAGCAAGTGCGGGCGAATATATTTATCTCTGGAACAGAGATGAAGTCGATGATAAATGGAAGAGCATACACGTTTGGGGAGTTATCAATTCCGTCATTGAATGAACTTAGGGATGAAAAGTTGCTTGTTGGTGGTATGCTGAATCTATCTGAAACGGTAGCAGATGTAAAAACGCTACACTTGAATCAACAAAACGAAGGTGCCGTATTTCAGGTTGCATCACAATTCAATCTTTTGGAGATGGTTTCGCCTGAAATATCACCTGAGGATGGTGTTTCCCGATATGCTTATGATTACACACAAGGGCCAGCATGTGCAATAGCTTGTGGTGCTGGTACGATTTATCGGAATTACTTTGTTGAAATAAATGAGAATATTGGCCAGACAAGTACCTGCCAAATTGACTGTCTTTCAAATATAGCAGAGTGGTTTGACAATGAAAACCATTTGCATTGGAAGATGAAAAACGGCTATATGTTGCCTTCTAAATCTGGACTAGAATGGGTGACAAAAAAAATTCTGTCACTTGAAAAAGAAAAATATGAAGAGCTAAAAGGGCTATTGAGAATTGGAGTCCAACGGAACACACAAGTAACGCTCAATCTTTCATCACATTTAGTTAATCAGGTGTTTTGTTCTGCCTTGCCTATCGCATACACACAAATACCTACTACTTATTGGGAAGCTTTCGCTCGTTTGGTATTGGATGCCACCTACGAAGCTACGTTCTGGGTAGCTTTGCAAAATTATATTGAAACAGGAAATAACAAACTGTATCTTACATTGGTAGGAGGAGGAGCATTTGGAAACCCATCTTCATGGATTAAAAGATTCGCTTTTAAAAAATATTATCAAATTCAGCCACACACCTCTAGATGTAAAAATAGTAAGTTATGGTTGCTCCAATCCTGTAGTTCAAGACATTACAACAGCTTACACTTTTTACAAAAAAATTCAATAACCAGATTTTCCGAGTTTATTTTATTTCACATTCTAGCAGTTCGATTGGCCCATTTTTTGTGGAGATAAAGCCTTTAAGCACATCACCTATTTGGATAGGATATACTCCTGCGGGGGTACCTGTGTAGATAAGATCGCCCATTTGAAGTTTGAAGTATTGTGATACAAAGCAGATAATGTCTGAAAAACTAAAGAGCATATCTTTGGAGTGGCCGTGCTGCACTTTTTCGCCATTTTTTTCCAAATAGAACTCGATATTTGATAGGGCGGGAAGTTGTTCCAAGCCGATAAAATCGCCAAGAACGGCGGCCCCGTCGAAACTTTTGGCTAATTCCCAAGGTTGCCCTTTGGCTTTTAGTTTTGCTTGTAAGTCACGGGCGGTGAAGTCGATACCGAGGCCTATTTCTTGAATATAGGAGTGTGCGAATTCAGGCTGTACATGCCGTCCGTTTTTACCAATTCGGATAACAAGTTCTGTCTCGTAATGGATGTCGGTTGAGAATTCTGGATAGTAGAATGGCTTTCGATTGACGAGTAGGGCGGAGGCTGGTTTCATGAACACCACGGGCTGTTCAGGAATGGGGTTATTGAGTTCCTTAGCGTGTTCGGCGTAGTTGCGGCCAATGCAAATGATTTTCATAAAAAATCGTTATTTGATAAACTTCTTCATTCGCAAATGTAGTGTAAAACCCGGTGATGCGATGAAAGATAATTCGGCTTGTATGCGCTGTGCTCTCATTTTGATGTTAGCTAGCCCTTGTCCGCGTCGGGAAGACACGAGTTTTTCGGCATCCATACCTGCTCCATTATCGTAGATAGTGAGTTCAAAAAGCCCCTGAGGGGTGTGTTCTATACGGATTTCGACCTTGTCGGCTTGGGAGTGTTTAGCTACGTTATTGATAGCTTCCTTACATATAAAGTATAGGTTTTGGCGAATGTCTGCGTTGAATCGTTGGTCGCGATCAATATTGGCCGTTTGGATGCTGTATCGTATGCCGATGGGTAACAATACTTCGTCGGCATGTTCTTCCATTCTAGCGATGAGATCGTGGATATGGTCACGGCGAGAGTCGATAGACCAGATGACATCGCTCATTTTAGACATGGCTTTTTGGCTGGCTTGCCTGATGTTAAGCAGTTTAGTGTCAAATATAGCATCATTAACCTGATCTCTGAGCAATTCGGATTGTAGGGATATACCCGCTAGCAAGCCGCTTACTTCATCGTGTAGATCACTGGCCAATTGGGTACGCAATCTTTCCAACCGGAGTTCTTGTTGCGTCCTGTAGCGTATTACCCCATATATGAGAGCTGCCAGGAATAGGAATGAGAGCGCAATAAACCACCACTGTTTGTAAAAAACTTCTTTCACCCATAACCTGATTACGAGGGGTTCGTTGCCCCAATTGCCATTTGCATCCGCCCCTTCCACAAGAAGTTGGTATTTTCCTGCTTTCATATTACTAAACCGCAAGCTTCTGTCGCTTTTGAGGTATATCCATCCTTTTTCAGGATCATCAGAGGAACGGTAACGGAATTGGTTGTAAACCGTAGGGGTATAAACAGGTAACATGAAGTCGAAACTAAAATAAGTATAGTTAGGTTTAATAACAATTTCCTGATTTTCTGGCCAATAGGTGGCTATGTTAGTAAGCGTATCCGTGTTTTTATCCTGGAAGCTGAAGTTTGCTAATTGAACTTTAGGTATGTCTTTGCTAACCAAAAGGTCTTCGGGGAAAAAAGCATTGATACCGTTGACACCTCCAAAATAATACCTGCCGTCCTTGGCACGGAACGAAGAGAAGCGATTGAATTCATTATGTGAAATACCATCTATTTGGAAAAAACTACGGGACTGTTCGCCCTCTGGCGTGAAGTAGTAGAGTCCGTTGTACGTACTAATCCATAAAGCCCCCTTGTCGCCTGCCTGAATAGAAGCAACGGTGGGTGATGGTAATCCGTCTTGGGTGTTGTGTTGTTGCCAAGTATGGTTGTTCGTGTCGTATTGGTTAAGGCCGTTTTGTGTACCAATCCATAATTTGCCATCTGTTCCTTTATAGAGGCTATAAACATTATTATCGCTTAATGGGACTTGGGAAGAAAAGGAATTTGTAGGCAGTTTGGCAGTATAGTGCCGGAATGTTTGTTGTTCAATATCTAGATAAAAAAGCCCATTTTCAGTACCCAACCACAGTTGTTTTCCTCCAGCCTCTGGCAATATATAGCGTATGGTGAAGGGATAAAGTGTTTCCTGTAATGGAGCGGGAAGTTTGTAGTCTGTGAAAGTCTGTTGATTAGCATCAAAAAACAGGAGACGATTAGAATTGTCATCTAATTTGCCTCCTAACCAGCAGCTACCATTGTCTAATGGGCCATAAGCGGTGAATGTAGCGGGGTATCCCCAGCTGTTATTGGTACAATTGACAGGGTCGTATTGATGAACGTAGCCATACCTTCGATCGCTACCATCACCCGATACACCATATATATACCCTTCTTGCCCTGACCAAATCCCTAAACAGTTGTTGAAATCGAGGTACTGGCCGTATCGCGTATGTAACCGAATCGTATCGATTGATTGGGTGGCGGCATCCAACTTGTACCAAGCGTATATTTCTCTTGCGAAGTAAAGGTTGCCTAAGGTATCTGCACATATTCCTCTCATGGAAAAACCCCGCCTATCTTCTCCTATTTGGCTAGCTAAGTAGTGTTCCACTTTGGTAGTGGTGTTTTGTGCTACTTTCAAGCCAGTATCGGTGCCGCAAAAAAGGGTGCGGAAAAAATTACGACTTTTGAATTTTAGCAGATATTCGCCCATGTTCAGCAAATGATTAAAGTTGACCACTTGTTGTTGAGGCGTAATACAGAAAAGCTGTCGGCTGGCTGGGTATAGTCCGCCGTTGATTGCTTGATTGACGATAAGGTTACCCATATCGTCTTCCCAAATATGGGTGTAGGTAAGTAGGGGAGGGACGCCGCTGAAAAGTTGGATATTGCCGTTTTGGTAGATATACAACCCCGGGTAGTTGTGAAAAGACATCCAAACCCTTCCTCTTTGATCCTCTAGCAGGATGGGCATGGAAGAAGGCAAGGGGTGATTGTCTGTAAAAAAATTGTTTAGATAAACTGGCTGCTGCGTTTTTTTATCAAAAACGCGAAGCCCCTGCTCTTCATCATAAAGGATGATTTCACCTTTAGAAGTTACCAGAAAATTGATAGTTGGATGCTGTTGATTCCAATATTCTGGAATTTGGCATATCGTTTGGAAACGCCAGTTGGTAGTGTCGAGATAGGAAACGGCGGTGAATTTTTTGTCTTTGGACACGGTATATACGCTACCATTCTTTCCTACAAAGAAACTTCGTGGTTGTCCATAAGTACTTCTAACGATACTTCAATTTTTTTACTGAAAAAGTAAGTGGGTCGAATAGATCAAATGAGCTATATAGGTCTTCGTAAAACAGCGCCAAACGCTGGTCTTCAAAAGTGGCAACGCGACTGACGTGTGTTTGAGAAAGCCGCTGGTGAGGAGGTGTGTTTTCCCCGCTCGTAAAATTGATAAATTGATAGCCATCGAAGCGATTCAAACCATTGCTGGTTGCTACCCATACAAAACCCCGGCTGTCGAAGTTGATGTCCCGCACCAAACGGTTCGACAATCCTTCTCGGATGCCATAATGCTGAAAGCTGGGTTGTTGCCCCAAAGCATCCCCCATAGCAAAGGCAAGCCATATAGCTAGCCAACATACTGCTAAACAAAAAGAACCCTCAGATTTCACCATCCAATTTTTGCGGATGACCTCCGCTTTGCTGTTTACCTGCAAAGTACGGTATATTTTTTTGATATGATCGCGTACAGTCTCTACAGAAATAAGCAACTTGTCGGCAATCATTTTATAGCTCAAGCCATCGGTAAGCAATTCAACAATCTGGTGTTGCCGTGGTGTGAGTACGGTGTTGCTGGTGTCTTTGCCCGGTGGCGCAAAGTGCTCGATCACTTTGCGGGCAATACCCGGCGACATATATGACTCCCTCTGGAAACGGTAATAACAGCATCCCGCAGGATAGGAGGGCTGGCCTTTTTTTGGAAATATAGGATACGGCACCCGCGCATAACGCTTTGAAGATGTCATCTGAGCTATCCTTGTTGGTGAGCATGATGATGTCCATATCGAGCCTTTTTTCTTTGAGGTAACGGATGCCTTTTAGCCCACTCATGTTAGGCAAATTAATGTCCAAAAGCAAGGTGTTCAATTTTACATCGGGAGTAAGTTCTTCCAAGCAATCTTCCATCGATTGCGCCTCTAGTGTTACTTCTACTCCGGGGATGCCAGAGAAAGTTTCCTTGATACTTTGCAACATAAAAGCTTCATCTTCAACAATACCAAGGTAGATCATAGTCAGGTGTTTGGTTTTATAAAGAGAATTAATGATAGCTCAAATGTAATGTAAAATTGTTCATACGTTTTCCCTGAAGCTGTTTTTTTATACCATTTTTGCCAAAGCAGATAAATTTTCCAGCGGCTTGGCTTATCTTCACCCGTGGCGAATTATGCTTCTTGCTAGTTTTTAACCAAATAAAACAAACATGTTTTCAACCAAAATAGCAGGTATCGGTTACCATGTCCCCGATAGAGTAGTGACCAACGATGAGTTGGCGGCACTGATGGATACTTCCGATGAATGGATACAGGAGCGCACGGGCATTCAAGAAAGGCGCTATGCGGAAAAACACAAAGAAACGACCACCACCCTCGGTGCAAAAGCTGCGCTGAAAGCTATTACCAACGCAGGGATTGATAAGGAAGATATTGACTTCATCATTTTTGCTACCCTCAGCCCCGATTACTATTTCCCAGGGTGTGGTGTTCTTTTGCAGCGAGAATTGGGGATTACGAACGTAGCAATGGGTGCCTTAGACATTCGTAATCAGTGCTCTGGTTTTGTCTATGGGCTTTCCGTGGCCGACCAGTTTGTAAAAACGGGTATGTATAAAAATGTCTTGCTCGTTGGGGCAGAAATGCACTCGATGGGGTTGGATTTCACCACACGGGGCGTAATGTCACGGTTATCTTTGGTGATGGCGCAGGCGCGGTTGTCCTTCAACCTACTACAGAACCAGATCAGGGTATTCTTACTACCAAGTTGCACAGTGATGGCACTTTTGCAGAAAAATTAGCTTTCATCAACCCCGGGGCGCATGGAGGCTACCACCACGATCAAGCAGGTGAAGAATATGACTACGGCTACCCAGATACGCCTTATGGTGAAATGTTTATCACCAAACACATGATAGAAACTGGCCAATATTATCCGAATATGGAGGGACAATTTGTTTTCAAAATGGCCGTGCAAAAGTTCCCAGAGGTTATTCACGAGGCATTGGCTTCGGTCGCTCTTACCTCCTCAGATATTGATATGCTGATTCCCCACCAAGCTAATTTGCGCATCAGCCAATTTGTACAACGTTCATTGAAACTAAGGGATGACCAAGTATGGAACAACATCCAACGATACGGCAATACCACCGCTGCCTCGGTGCCGATTGCATTAGCAGAAGCCGTAGAAGCGGGGGCTGTGAAAAAAGGTGATTTGGTTTGCTTGGCTGCTTTTGGGAGCGGATTTACCTGGGGTGCTGCTTTGATCCGCTGGTAGTATTTGAAATGTAAACGACGAACTAACTATTTTTTAATATTCCGTTTACATGAATTGGCCATATTTGTCCCTTTACAATCCATTAAACGGTGTGAAGTGTATATTAATCACTTTACACCTGTTTGCTTTCAGAACATTACTATGCAATTATCTACACGCTATCCCCATTTGCTATCAGCGGTATTTTCGGCTTGCGGTCTATTGTTGATGGTGGTACAATGGCAATTTTACATACTTACAGGATCTGCTTTGATACTAAGCCAAGCTATTCTACTGCTGACAGTTACTGTCTCGCTATTGGTTATAGGGTTCACCACAGATGAAAAATGGCAGTTGGTCGTACAGTTCTTCAACAGCTTTGTAGTGCTGTTGCTATGCGGGCTGTCTATCAGTGAGAGTTACATCCGCTGGCAGGAAGGGGTAGCGCCATTTACTGCGGCTGCATTGCCTGTGGTGGTGTTGGGGTTTGGAGGGTTGGTTTTGTTGTCTCGGTTGTTAGTGAATGCGGCAGGAAATCATTATTCCCAATTAGAGTATCGGCTTACAGGACTGTTACTGCCCGCCTTGTCGGGACTGATGACCGTCGTGTTGATGATTGCACACTGGACGGGCTGGTACTGGTTGGATAGCTTAGTGGCGAGCGTTATAGCCTTTCTTATAGCTATCGGTGCGCTGTTTTTTTTATTAGATGGTTATTGGCGCTTGGATGAAATGAAGGTGTAGTAAAGTGTTGATAAACAGTGCTTTGATGTAAAATTTTTGCATCTAATATGGAGCGTTGCAGTGCATTGTTATTTTAATGTAAACAAACTTAGTGTTAATTTTACAATTAATTAATGCCCATTTAAATTTGGGTTAAGGCAGGTAGGGTAGGTTTGCAGCGAATTTTTAAATCAACAGCTGCACTTATGAACAGTAAGCTCTACTTTTCTCTAATGTTGGCGTTCCTGTCAACTTTCACATTGTCAGCCCAGATTGTCGTCACAGACGCGGACTTGGGAAATGGCATTTACACATGGACAAGTGACAATGTCTATCTTCTGGACGGATATGTTTTCCTAGAAGAAGGTGGCCGCCTGAACATTGAACCAGGTACAAGGATTGAAGCAAAAGGTTCTCCTTCTAATGGGGTAGATCCTTCTTCTGCATTGATCATTGCACGTGGTGCCCAAATTTTCGCGGTGGGTACAGCCAACGAGCCAATCGTATTTACGGCTGAAGGTGAAGACGGTACTTTCGATGCTATCGAAGACCGTGGTAGCTGGGGTGGTCTTATCATCCGGGGCGTGCCGAAATCGGCGAAGACGGTGGTGAAGAAAACATCGAAGGTATTCCAGAGGAAGCTCGTACTACTTACGGTGGTGGTGCTAACCAATCAATGACGACAACTCTGGTGAATTGCGCTATGTATCTATCCGCTACGGTGGTGCGGTACTTTCTGGCGACAACGAGATCAACGGCCTTACTTTAGGCGGTGTTGGTGCTGGTACTATTATTGACTTTGTAGAAATTTTCGGTAACGCAGATGACGGTATCGAAATATTCGGTGGTCATGTGGATATCAAGCACGCTATTGCCGTTTTCTGCGGTGACGAATCTTTTGATACAGACGAAAGCTGGGCTGGCCGCGGTCAGTACTGGTTTGCTATTCAGCACCCACAAGACCCATCTGGTAACGAACAATTCGGTGGTGAGCACGATGGATCAGAAGCTGATGACTTGCAGCCTAAAACGGTACACACCATCTACAATGCTACTTTCATCGGTATGGGGTAACCAACGCTGATGCTAACCCTGCTGGTAACATTGCTTTGCGCATGCGTAACGATGTAGGTATCTCTTACAATAACTCAATTTTCACGGAGTTTGGCAACAAAGGTTTGAGAATCCAAGCTCCTACTACCGACCGTTACTTGGCAGATGACTTCCAATTACGTAATAATATCTGGTACGGTTTCGGTGACGGAAATATGCCTGCTCAATTCATTCGTGTGGATGGTGCTGATCAGACTACTGTTATCAACAAGATTTTGGCAGAAGGCAACCAAGCTGTAGATCCTATGCTTGCTGGCATTAGCCGTATCGCAAACGGTATGTTGGATCCACGCCCTAATTCAGGTTCTCCTGCCTTGACAGGCGCGCACACACCAGAAGATCTTATGGTTTGATGAAACCAACTACCGTGGTGCCTTCTCTTTCTCTAACAACTGGGCATTAGGTTGGACGCATTTAGATGAGCAAGGGTATTTCGGTGATTTGACTATGGCGCAGACAGTAGTAATCCGCGACCAAGATTTGGTAGGTGGTACCAACTACGACTGGACTGCTGATAACATCTACGTACTCGACGGTTATGTTTTCTTGGAAGAAGGTAGCTGTTTGAATATTGAACCAGGTACAAGGATTGAAGCAAAAGGTTCTCCTTCTAATGGGGTAGATCCTTCTTCTGCATTGATCATTGCACGTGGTGCCCAAATTTTCGCGGTGGGTACAGCTGAGGAGCCAATCGTATTTACGGCTGAAGGTGAAGACGGTACTTTCGATGCTATCGAAGACCGTGGTAGCTGGGGTGGTCTTATCATCCTGGGTCGTGCTGAAATCGGCGAAGACGGTGGTGAAGAAAACATCGAAGGTATTCCAGAGGAAGCTCGTACCACTTACGGTGGTGGTGCTAACCCAATCAATGACGACAACTCTGGTGAATTGCGCTATGTATCTATCCGCTACGGTGGTGCGGTACTTTCTGGCGACAACGAGATCAACGGCCTTACTTTAGGTGGTGTTGGTGCTGGTACTAAGATCGAATATGTAGAAGTGTTCGGTAACGCAGATGACGGCATCGAAATATTCGGTGGCCATGTGGATATCAAGCACGCTGCTGTTGCCTTCTGTGGTGACGAATCTTTCGATACAGACGAAAGCTGGGCAGGTCGTGGCCAGTATTGGTTTGCTATTCAGTACCCACAAGACCCATCTGGTAACGAACAGTTCGGTGGTGAGCACGATGGATCTGAAGCTGATGACTTGCAGCCTAAAACGGTACACACCATCTACAACGCTACTTTCATCGGTATGGGACCTGAGAATGATGATGCCAACCCTGCGGGTAATATTGCATTGCGCATGCGTAACGATGTAGGTATCTCTTACAACAACTCAATTTTCACGGAGTTTGCTAATAAAGCGATCCGTATCCAGTCGCCTACTACTGATCGTTACTTGGCAGATGACTTCCAAATGCGCAACAACATCTGGGGTAATATCGGCGATGGAGAATCAGCAGAACAAATCATCCGTGTGGATGGTGCTGATCAAGCTACTGTTATCAACAAGATTTTGGCTGAAGGCAACCAAATAGTACCTGATGCGGAGTTCAGCAATATCATCACAAGCATTAGCCGTTTCCCTGATGGCATGCTGGATCCACGTCCAAACCATCCATCATTGGCTTTTGAAAATGTCTTCACACCTACGGATGCTTGGTTCGAAGCGGTTGACTACCGTGGTGCTTTCGACAATATCGACAACTGGTGTTTAGGTTGGACAAACCTCGATCGCTTAGGTTACTTCGGTGATTTTGTTGCTACCTTTGAATTAGGTGCTAACGAAGTTGGTTTTGCTATCAATGCAGTGGCACCTAACCCTGCGAATAGCAACACAACAGTATTCTTCAACCTGCCTGCTGCTTCTGATGTGAAACTATATGTCTTTGATATGCAGGGTCGTATTGTTTACAGCAACGCTATTGGAAAGTTTGCTGAAGGCAATAATACTTACAACTTGAATACAGCTAACCTGAAGAGTGGTCAGTACATTGTTGGTTTAGTGTCTGACGCGGGTTCTGTTAGCCAGAAGCTGACCGTTGTAAAATAATTTTTCTGATTAATTTTTTGGATCGTGAGGAGACATCCTTACATATAATGGTATGTTGCCGTCTTGGATTTTCAGGGCGGCAACTACCTATTTTAACAGGGCTACTTTAAAAACTTTAAAAACATCATTTTTTATGACATTTCGTCACACTTTTTCATTCTTATTTTCCTTGATGCTGGTTACTGGTTTGTTGGCACAAGGCTCTTTGAGTGGTACGATTCTCGATGGATCTAACGGTGATGTACTGATCGGTGCCACGGTTTTGGTGAAAGAAACGGGCGTAGGCACCGCCACCGACTTTGATGGAAAATACCAGATCAATAACGTTACTGCAGGTACTTACTCCCTCGAAATTTCTTATATAGGATACAGCACAATCACAATAGAGGAAGTGGTCATCAAAGATAACGAAGTTACTTATTTGGATTATTCCTTAGCAGACGATGCCGTGGCACTTTCCGAGGTGGTTGTTACTGCCAAGGTAGTTGAACGTTCTGAAACCGCACTTTTGCTGGTTCGCCGCAAGGCAGAAGTGGTACAGGATAATATTGGTGCTGACGAAATGAGCCGTTATGCAGCTAATGATGCAGCGGGTGCTTTGAAAAAAGTAACAGGCACGACGGTGCAAGGTGGAAAGTACATCTATGTAAGAGGATTGGGCGACCGCTACTCGCTCACACAATTGAATGGCTTAATTATTCCTTCAACCGATCCTTATCGGAACAGTGCCCAATTGGATTTGATTCCCACGAATCTGTTGGATAACATTACTACTACAAAAACATTTACGCCTGATCAACCAGGTACTTTTACAGGCGGAAATGTGGATATTACCACGAAGAGTTTTCCTGAAACCCGCACACTCAGCATTGGTGTTACTACGGGCTACAATGCTCAGGCTAACTTGATTGATAACTTTCTTACCCACACAGGTGGGGATAACGACTACTGGGGATACGATGGTGGTGCCCGCAGCTTAAGCCCTGTATTGACAGATGAAAAAACCGCTCAGTGGTTGAATTCAGCAGGCGAAAGTGCTGCAAGAAGAGGTACTACCAATGCGGTAGAAGCAGCAACAGCCCTTCAGGCAGCAGCCGATGCGTTGATTCCTGAAATGGGGCCTACCCTCACGAATTCTCCTTTGGATCATGGTTTTTCCATTTCCTATGGTAATCAATTCGCTTTGGGAGAAAAAAGCAAGTTGGGTTTGATCGCTTCCGGCTCTTTTAAACAAGATTATTCCCATCGCCAGAACTTCCTTATCGCCAATTACCAGGTGTTTAATATCAACTCAGATACCTTGATGAACCAAGGTTTTTTTGATACCAATGAAAGCGTTTACAATCCAACGTTGAATGGTTTGTTGGGTGCAGCAGTTCGTTTTAATGCTAATAACGACATCACATTCAACTTTATCTACAACCATAGCGCGGAAAAAACATCGACCGATATCTTTGGTGAAAAACCAGACAATATCATCAATCCACGTTTCCTCAATGGTTATGTGCTTTCTTTCCAGGAGCGTGAGTTGGTGAATTATCAGTTGGGTGGAAAGCATGTTTTTCCTTCTTTGGGTAATTTCCGTATCGACTGGCGTGCTAGCTTAGTCAATTCATCGCAGTTGGAGCCACAAACCCGCTATTGGCAGGATGCTTACAATATTGAGACCGAACAATATTCCATCGGTGGTGCCGACCTTCAAAATCCTTTCCTTTTCTGGAGGGAGTTACAAGACGAGCAAATCTCTGCTAAAGTTGACTTCACCTTGCCTTTTGGCAAATCCCACAAATTCAAGTTTGGCGGGTACATGAGCCGCAAGGACAGGGAGTTCGCTGAGTACCAATACGGTATTGCTACCACATCTCGTTCTGCCCCTTTTTATGAAGGTGATCCTAATGTATTCGTGGCTAATTACACAGGTATCATTGACACCAATGATGCTGGCGACCGTTTTTATTCAGGCAATTTTGTCGAAGACAGAAGACAGCCTAACAATGTTTACACTGGTTTTGATGATGTAAATGCAGCCTATGGTATGGTTACTTACCAACTGATGAATAACCTGAAATTCGTAGGGGGTGCTCGTGTAGAAACTACGGATATCTTTACGAGAAATGCAGCGGAGAGCCAGCCAGATTCGCTTCGCCAAGGGCAGTTGGATGATGTGAATGTTTTGCCTTCTGCCAACTTGATTTGGGAAGTAGTGGAAAATATGAACATCAGAGCTTCATTTACCCAAACGATTGCTCGCCCGAATATGAGGGAGGTTTCTCCTTACTATTCTTTCGACCCCATCCAAAACGCATTCTTTAGAGGTAATGTGAATTTGGATAAAACGGATATTACTAACTTGGATTTGCGTTGGGAATATTTCTTTGGTGCAGGTGAGGTAGTAGCTTTGAGTGGCTATTACAAGGATTTTAAGAATCCTATCGTGCAACAGTTTATTCGTTCTTCCAACATTGAAATTCAATTTGCTAACGTACCGAATGCTGAATTATACGGTATTGAATTGGAGCTTCGCAAAAACTTAGATTTCATCGAGCCATTTTTCCGTGACTTCCGTTTTAATACCAATTTGTCTCTTATTCAGTCTTCTACGGATGTCATTGACGAAGTTTTCACTGTGCCAACTGCACGTCCTTTTGAAGGCCAACCCAACGCCATTGTTAATGCCGCTATCAACTACATCAACGCGGATCGCGGATGGGATGCTACCCTTTCATTGAACTATGTTGGTGACCGCATGCGTACCATTGGACGTGAAAGCAACCCCGACTTGTACGATAAAGGACGGGTGCAGTTGGATTTCAACCTCATTAAGAAAATCAATAACTTCGACTTCCGTTTCTCTGTTCGCAATATCACCAACGACCGTTATGTCATCTATGGTGATTTCAAAGATACCCGCTACATTTTCAGCGATTTCCGCTATGGAGTTGACTTTGGTTTTGGGGTAACTTATACTTTCCGCCCGCGCATATAGGGAAGATTGTGTTTGATGATTGACATAAAAAATCGCCTTCCTGATTCGTTATCAGGAAGGCGATTTTTATTTGCTAAGCTAATTTAATGGTTCTTTGGCTTTTTCGTGGAGGCTACCCTTCGGGTCGCTAAGTTTCGCAGCTCTCTAGGCTGAGCCTAGATCGGCAGCAAACCCGGGTCTGGACTTTTTACACAACCCCCTGCTACACAACTTGTCTCGGCCTTTTGCCGAGATCGCTAGCCCGCTACGACCACGAGATTTGTCAAAGAATCATTTTAATCAAGTGAACCTGCTTAGCCGCTACGGTTGCTCCCCTTTCACAAACTCCAACGAAACACTGTTGATACAATAACGCAACCCTGTAGGCTGGGGGCCATCGTCAAAAACATGACCTAAATGGCCGCCACACCTTGCACAGACCACTTCGGTACGCACCATACCATAGCTCGCGTCCTTGTGTTCTGTGACGTAATCCGCACGGATGGGTTCATAAAAACTGGGCCAGCCTGTACCAGAGTCAAACTTCGTTTCCGAGTCGAATAGTGGCAGACTACATCCGCCGCATACATAGATGCCGTGTTGGTGGTTGTCCCAGTAGGTACCCGTGAAAGCACGCTCTGTTCCAGCCTCCCGCAGTACATGGTAGGCTTGGGGCGAAAGACGGCTCTTCCAGTCTTCATTGCTTCGTGTGATACCTTCCACCTTATCGGGGAAGCTGACAGATTCAATTGCTTGAGTCGTCTGCTGTGCTGCCTCCTGCGCCTGAGGGGTATGGCAAGAAAATACAAGCACGATGAGCACTATGCTCATTCCATATACGATTTTCATGGTTTTGCTTTTTGTTTCAAACAATACCCTTGCCAAAATGTTGAAGGCAGTAACGTCAGGATTTGGACACCTCAATAATATAAATAGAATGATCTGGAAAACATCTCCCAATTTGGAGGTTATCAATCAAGTGGGACAAAATGCACTGCCCGCTCATTTAGGTATGGAATTTACCGCCATTGGCGACGATTGGTTGGAGGCCACTATGCCTGTTGATCATCGCACGGTGCAGCCTATGCGGTTATTGCACGGAGGTGCATCTGTGGCTTTCGCCGAAACATTAGGTAGCGTGGCCTCCATGTTGATGTTGGAGGATTTGGCCACCCAATCAGTAGTAGGTGTGGAAATCAATGCCAACCACCTAAACTCCGTAAAAGAGGGGGATCAAGTGCGAGGAGTGGTGAAGCCCTTGAAGTTGGGGCGTACCCTGCACGTGTGGGAAATACATATTTTCAGAGGTGATGGCCAGTTAGCATGTGTCAGCCGTATAACAATTGCCGTGGTTACTCGCCGTTAAGCAATGCGATTGTACTATATTCGCGGTTTGTGAAAAAACAAAACGTTCCCATTATGAAAAAACTGTTGTTTGTTATTGGAATGTGCTTGACTCTGAATATGGGTTGGGCGCAGTTGAATATGTCATTAATGTCCCATATTGAGTATGGGGTAGATCTGAATGATATTTGGGGGTATGTGGCACCTGATGGTACAGAATATGCTTTGGTTGGGGCATACGATGGTGTCTCAATTGTCAGTTTGGCCGACCCTACTGATGCCGTAGAAGTGGCCTTTGTACCCGGCCAAGGCTCTATTTGGCGCGATATTAAAACTTGGGGAACGTACGCTTATGTCGTCACCGACCAAGGAGGAACCACCGAGGGGCTTACAGTCATTAATTTAGCTGATTTACCCAATAGCGTCGATTATTTTCACTGGACACCACAGTTGCAAGGGTTGGGTACCCTCAACCGTTGCCACAATATTTATATTGATGAATTTGGCTATGCTTATCTCGCTGGTTGCAATATCAACGGTGGGGGAATGATCTTCATTGATGTGTTTTCCACACCTGGTACGCCTGTCTTTGCGGGTGCTGGTGCGCCAGTATATGCACACGATGTCTATACCCGCGACAATAAGATGTATGCCTCCGAGCTGAACTTAGGACGAATGGGCGTGTATGATGTGAGCAATAAGCAAGCACCCGTGTTGTTGGGTTCCCAGTTGACACCACGGGAGTTTACCCACAATATCTGGTTGTCGGATGATGGCAATGTGGCTTTCACCACCGACGAATTGCCCGATGCACCCATTGCTGCTTATGATGTGAGTGATCCCTCTGATATACAAGAATTAGATCAGTATCGCCCTGCGGCTACTTTGGGGTCTAGCGTTATTCCCCATAACGTACACGTTTGGAATGATTGGCTGGTTATCAGCTACTATACAGATGGGGGGATCGTAGTGGATGCCAGCCGTCCAGATAATTTAATTGAGGTAGGTAATTTTGATACCTTTTTTGCGCCAGGAGCAGGTTTCAATGGTGTTTGGGGTGCTTACCCGTTTTTGCCTTCTGGGGTGGTGCTGCTGTCAGATATTAACAGTGGTCTTTATGTGCTGGATGTCAATTACGTGAGGGGCTGTTACTTGGAGGTAAGTCACGGATGCGGTATCTGGCGCTGCGTTGAATGCGGTTCGTGTTGTTATAGAAGCCGAAGAGGCTAATATCAATAATTCCGGGTTGGATGGTATTTACAAAACGGGCATTGCTACCGCTGGTAACTACACCGTTACCTTTACTAAACTGGCTACCTGCCTTTTTCTACCACCGTCGCATTGGTCAATGGCGAATTATTCGAATTGGATGTGCAATTAGTACCATTGACACAGTACCAAAAGCAAGGGTTCGTATTTGAGACCGCATCAGCAACAGGTGTTCCAGCCGCACAAATCCTCATGGATAATGGAGAAACCCAGTTTACGTTTGTAGCAGACGAGCAGGGCAACTTCCTAATGACGGGGGTGTATGAGAGTGTTTATGATATTTATGTTGGTGCTTGGGGATACCATACCTTGCTGTTGGAAGATGTAGTCATTGATAATAATGAGGATTTTATCGTAGAACTAGATAAAGGCTACGAGGATGGTTTTGCATTAGATTTAGGATGGATTACCACCGCAGATGCCAATGTGAGAGCTGGTTTTTGGGAAAGAGGTGAGCCAATTGGCACGTATTCCGGTGCCAATATTGGCAACCCTGAGTTTGATATGGAAGGTGATCTAGGCGACCAGTGTTTTGTAACAGGTAACGCGGGAGGTTCTATCAGTGGCGACGATTTGGATGGGGGAGAGGTCGTTCTTATTTCGCCAGCCATGCAGTTGGCTAGCACCTATGTGTCTCCTGTGCTGGAATACAATGCTTGGTTGTTTTGGGTGGCGGAAACGGCATGCCCAATGATACTTTGTTTGTAGAGGTGTCGAACGGTGCGGAAACCGTAGTACTGGAAGCTATTAGTGAATCCAATAGTTTTTGGAGAGAGCGTTCGTCTTTCTTACTTAGCGATTACCTTTCCATCACTGATGATATGCAGGTGCAGTTCCGAATCAGTGATTATGACAACAGCGGTCATATTGTGGAAGCCGCAGTGGATGCTTTTGCCATAACAGGCGAGTTAGTAACTAACACTGTAGAGCAATTGTCAACACAAGCTGCTTTGCGCATACACCCCAACCCATTTACGCACATCGTTTATTTAGATATGCCTCAAGAATGGGCTGCTTCTCAGGCATGGGTAACGATTTATAATGAATTGGGGCAGGTTGTCAAATCCATTCAAGGGACAGGACAAGAACTTGCCATTGATTTATCAGCTTGGCCCAAAGGCGTTTACACCCTAGTAGCTCGTGCACCAAACCATGAAAACTTGGTGACAAGGATTGTTAAACAATAGGATAGCAGTACGAACGAATATAGAAGGGTACGGCTAATGACTGTACCCTTCTCCGTCTTCGGTTGCCTTCTGAATTGGAAGCGAATCATTTTTTTTAATTTTTTTTCAAAAATATTTTGACTTCTCATAAGTATTCCCTTACCTTTGTACCAGTTGAGAGAATAATCAACTAAGAGTTTATTTTTCACATCAGAGAGAGCGCGTTTTTAAAGGAGCCCAGCCTATCTTAATTTCTGGGCTCACTTTTTTTTTATAGCGCATCCATTCCTTTTACTTAAGATTGTTTTTTGTTAATAGCTGTTTGTTGTCAAATAGTACTATCGCAATGATTTTTGCTATCGCTGACCTGTTGGACTCCTATCTCCTCAGCCCAACAAATTCATAAAAATCATCCTTGGTTATTACGGTGATACTACTGCCGGGATAAGCCTCCAAAAATTTAGCGTTGGAGGATGGCTTTCGCCTTGGATTCCACTTAAATTCGTAGGCAGTTAATATCCCTCCAAACTCTTCCACGTAGTCAATTTCTTGCTAAGTAGTGGTGCGCCAAAAATAGCTATTGCAAAAATGGTCTGTCTAGGCATTGTTTTTGAGCCGCTCGGCCAGTAGAAAGTTTTCCCAAAGTGCTCCTGTGTCTTGTCTAAGTGCCAAAGGGTTGAAGTTTTTGATAATCGCGTTCCAGATACCATTGTCAAAGAAATAGACCTTTTTACCTTTCTTGATTTCGTTGCGAACATTCCTGCTGAGCGAGGGTAACCTAAATACAACAATAGATTTTTATAACAGATCAATATATCGTTTTATCGTTGTTGGGTCAGCACCAACTAACTGAGCTATTTCATTGTAGTTCAATTCGCTTTTAATCTAAAAACTTATGTATTATTTTTGATTTGAATCGTAAAAATACATGATTATTTTTGATTTAACAAAAGGCGCAACGTAGTTTGTATGATTTTCTAAGCTAGAGGGAAAGATAAATTACTGTACCTCTATTAGGTGGTATTACCAATTCCCTTGCTTATTTTGTTAAAGCTGCCTATTTTTGCATCAAAATGTTTCCTAATGATGGGAGGTAGGCCATTAATAAGTTTCGACTGGGCTATCAAAAGGCTGCTGCGGCAAAAAGCCAACTATGAGGTGCTGGAGGGCTTCCTTACGGTGCTATTGCGCAGGAAAATCACTATCATTAATATACCTGATGCCCAAGGTGACAAAGCCACGTCTGACGACAAATCCAATGCCGTGGACATCCTTTGCGAGGATGAGCACAAAGAACTCATCCTGATTGAGCTACAGTATAATAGCGAAACGAACTACTTTCGCCGTATGCTGTACGGTGTGAGTAAGACCATCACAGAACACATGTTCGAGGGTTTCGAATACGATCAAGTGCGTAAGGTTTATTCCATCAATATTGTGTACTTCGATTTGGGGCAAGGCGACGACTATGTCTATCACGGCAAAACGGAGTTTCGGGGCATCCACACCGATGAGTTGCTCCGTGTGAACGCCCACCAGCGAGAGTTTTTAGGCGTAAATATGCCCTATGAAGTTTTTCCTGAGTACTACATCCTAAAAGTCAGGAAGTTCAACGATGTGGCCAAGGACACCTTGGACGAATGGATATACTACCTCAAAAACGGTCGCTTGCCAGAGCAATACAGTGCGCCTGGCTTAGAAAAAGCGGAACAAATTCTGAATTACAGCACAATGGATGCAGCGACCAAGGCATTGTATGATGCCCACATCAAAGCACGCCGCATCGCCCACGATGAATTGGAAACTGCCAAATTAGAAGGGCGGGAGGAAGGCTTGAAAGAAGGTATAAAAGAAGGGCAGCGTTACACCGTAGTCAATGCGTTTAGGCAAGGCATACCCGAGGCCACCATCGCACTAATTGCCACTATCAGCGAGGCGGAGGTGCGGCAGATTTTACAGGAGGAAGGGCTGGTGGAATAGGGAGCCTTTAGAGATGATCTATTCTAGGCTGCTATCCTGTCACAGCACTATGCTGACTTATTACACTGAAATCCGCATCGTCCTACGTGCTGAAAATCCTTTAAAACAAGTACTTGTGTCAAGAAATCAAGAGACTGTCAAGGTGTAGCAAAATCACGCGCCTAGTAATGTAGCCAGCAATACACAAAAAATTTCCTACCTTAGCCCCTTGAGCCATAACCAAGAAAAAAAACGATATGAATACGAAGTTTCTTTCCTCCACCGAATTAATGCAATTGGAAGACCAGTATGGTGCTCACAACTATCACCCGTTGCCCGTGGTTTTATCCAAGGGGAGAGGGGTGTATGTGTGGGATGTGGAAGGAAAGCAATATTATGATTTTCTTTCTGCCTATTCCGCTGTTAATCAAGGGCACTGCCATCCACGTATTATCGATGCGCTGGTTGATCAGGCTCGAGAATTGACGCTCACTTCTAGGGCATTTTACAACGATAAACTCGGACAGTACGAGCAGTATCTTACCTCCTATTTTGGTTTTGACAAAGTCTTACCCATGAATACGGGAGCTGAAGGCGTGGAAACTGCCGTAAAGATTGCTCGTAAATGGGGGTATGAAAAGAAAGGCATCCCTAACGGACAGGCAAAAATTGTGGTTTGTGGCCAAAATTTCCACGGGCGTACCACTACTATCATCTCTTTCTCCAGCGATCCGGATGCAAAAGGGAATTTCGGTCCCTATACGCCTGGTTTTGAGGCCATTCCTTACAATGATTATAGCGCATTGGAACGGATCCTCGAAAAAGAGGGTAGCCATGTGGCTGCTTTTATGGTGGAGCCTATACAGGGCGAAGCGGGCGTTTTTGTGCCGGATGAAGATTTCATCCCACGTGCGGCGGCATTATGCCGTCGTCACAATGTGCTGTTTATTGCGGATGAAATTCAAACGGGGATTGGCCGCACAGGGGCATTGTTGCGCATCTGTGGTGACTGTTCCTGTGAAGGTCATTGTGAACGACAAGCGGATACCTACACACGGCCAGACATACTCATTTTGGGCAAAGCTGTGTCGGGGGGTGTTTATCCTGTTTCGGCTGTTTTGGCAGACAATGCCATCATGGAGGTCATTCGTCCTGGACAACACGGAAGTACCTTTGGTGGTAATCCTTTAGCTTGTGCTGTAGCTATGGAAGCATTGGAAGTAGTAAGGGACGAAAAACTCACACAGAACGCCCGCCGTTTAGGTCACCTTTTCCGTAGCCGTATGGAGGCATTAGTAAAAACTTATCCTCAATTATTTTTACATGTACGGGGTAAGGGTTTACTCAACGCCGTAGTTATTAATGATTCGCCAAAGAGCAAAACAGCCTGGAATTTCTGTATGAAACTTGCAGAACACGGGCTATTGGCCAAACCTACCCACGGTAATATCATCCGATTTGCTCCTCCGTTGGTGATGACAGAAGAACAGTTGGATGAGTGTTGCGGCATCATAGAGACGGTAGCGTCCATCATGGCTACCAATAAAGAATGAAGTACGCAGCACAACAAACCGATAGTTGACGGGCGTTAATAACATCGCACCCGCAGAAAAAAAAAGGTTGAAACAACTACTAAATACGACACCCATGCTAAGACGTTTGTTGCCCTTTATGGCGGCAGTCCTATTCGCAGGAAGCGTAATGGCGCAGGCCACAACCGTTTATACGGAAGCCTACGAATCTTACAAACGCGCCGCACAGTTCTTTGATGAAGGACTATACGCTAAAGCGCAAAGCGAATACCGCCACGCTATTGATCTTTTACGCCCCGTGAATGAGGCAGATGCTGAACTTTTGCGCACGAAATCGGAACTGGGTTTTGCCCAATCGGCTGTCAGACTGGAGCAGCCCGATGGGGAAAAATTAATCCTGCAATTCATCCGCAATTATTCGCCGGATCCTATTGCCAATCAGGCTTTAGTGGAAATAGCCAACTACTACTTTGATAGCAAGGAGTACGATAAGGCGATCTCTTACTTGTCGAAAGTGCCTACCACGGGCATGTCGCGAGAAGAAAAAGCAGCCATTAAGTTCAAATTGGGGTACGCTCATTTTGTTGGCAAAAATTTCTCCCAAGCGAAGATGCAATTTCGAGAAATCAAGGATTTAGATACGGATTATTACTACCCTACCAATTACTACTTAGGGCTATGTTACTTCTACGAAGGCGGCTATGATGAGGCGATTCGGCAGTTCCGGTTGGTGGAAAAATCGAATACCTACAACGATTACATCCCTTATTACACGGCGCAGATTTATTTTGCGGAACGCCGCTTCGACGAGCTTATCGCTTACGCAGAACCCCGCCTATCTGACCCTAATATTAAAAACCAAAAGGAGATTTACCAATTGGTAGGGCAGGCTCACTTTGAAAAGGGGAATTATTCCAAAGCGTTACCTTATTTGCAATATTATGCCGATCGGTCTAGCAAGTTGCGTGCCGAAGAGTTTTATCAATTAGGCTATACCCAGTACAAGACGGGCGATTATACGAAAGCCATCCGCAGCTTGCAGGAAGTGAGTGCGGAGGATAGTGAAATGGGGCAGGCCGCCAACTACTATCTTGGCGAAGCTTACTTGCGCCAAGGCAACCGGGCATCTGCTCGCGCTGCTTTTGGCAATGCTAAGCGGATGAATTACGATAAGGGGTTGGCAGAAGAGGCTAACTTCAATTACGGTAAGCTGTCTTACGAAATGAAGGATCCTCAGGAAGCCATATCCTCCTTGCAGTTGGTAGATCGCACCAGTCCTTATTATGTGGAAGCTCAAACGCTGATGGGGGATATTTTTCTCACTTACCGAAACTACGAACAGGCGTTGGCTATTTTAGATGCTATGCCCAACAAACCACCTCAGTTGCGCGAAAGCCACCAAAAGGTAATGGTGTTGCGGGGTATTCAATTGCTGCAAGATAACCGCATGGCAGAAGCGAAAAGTCTGTTCACCCGTTCGTTAGAATTCCCCATCGACAGCAAAAGTCAAGCTATGGCCTTGTTCTGGCTGGCTGATATTGCGCACAAAGAAGGTAATTACGCAGAGTCCATCCGTTTGAACACTCAGTTTATTACCTTAGCTAAAACTGTGACGGGACTTCCTGATGAATCCTCGCTTTTCACGGGCAACTACCTACAGGGGTACAACTACCTCAAGCAAGATAACTATCCCTCTGCATTGGAATACTTCCGCAATACCGTGGAAGGAATCAAGCGCAACCGCGCTTTTATTGCCAGCGAAGCGGTGCGGGAGGATGTATTGGGCGATGCGGTACTGCGCACAGGTGATGCTTATTTCAAACGAAACCAATACAACCAAGCTATCCAGTACTACGATGAAGCCGTCAACAACCGATACAGCGGCTTTATCTATGCGCTTTACCAAAAAGCATTACTGGAAGGACTGCGCAATCAGCATGCCCAGAAAATCATTGCTTTGGAGCAAATAGTCAGCGAGTACCCCAATTCGGAATATGCGGATGATGCCTTGTATCAAATTGCTTTGACCTATGTGGATATCAATCAGCCCAACCGCGCCATCGAGCCGTTGCGCCGTTTGGTGAGCCAGTACAAAAACAGTTCGGACTTAGTGGTGCAATCTTATTTGCGATTGGGTTTGATTAATTACAACATCGGTAATCAAGAGGCTGCAATCAACTATTACAAGCAAGTATTTGCCAACAATCCTAGTGCGGAAGAAGCCAATGTGGCATTGGCGGCTTTGGATGAAATCTACGTGACAGACATGGGGCGCCCCGATTTGTTAGAGGCCTTCTTGCGCACTATTCCTAATTACAATTTCAACGATTTCTCACGGGACAGTCTGTTCTTCCGCTCGGCAGAGACTCAGTACGAAAACGGCAATTACCAACGCGCAGTGGAAAGCTACCAGAATTATTTGAGCCAATTTCCCAATGGCTTGAATGTGTTGGAAGCACACTACCACAAAGCAGAGAGCCACGGAGTATTGCGTCAGTACGACCAAGCACTCACCCATTACGAATGGGTAGTAGCAAGAGGCACCAGTCGTTTCTATTTGAAGGCGTTGGAGAAGGCGGCGCTTATTGCCTACAACCACTCGCAAGATTTCGATAAGTCTTACGACCTTTACACCAAATTGGAGCAAGCTGCCGATACCGAGGAAATGCGTTTTGAGGCGCAGTTGGGCGGTATGCGTTCAGCCTATCGAATGGGGAACACCCAGGCCGTTTATACCTTGGCGGGAAAGGTAGCGAACAATGCTCGTGCTACTGATGTACAGAAGGCCACCGCCAATTTCTACATGGGCAAGATTGCTTTTGATCGCAGTGATTATACCGCTGCTCTTACGGCCTTTAATGAAACGATACGCTTGAGTGATAACGAACAAACCGCAGAGGCCCGCTATCTGCGAGCTTTCATTTACTACCAACGCCGCGATTTGAATACGGCCAAAGAACTGACCTTGGCGGCTAACAGGGAAAGTTCGGGTTATCCGTATTGGGTAGCCAAGTGCGTGATCCTGTTATCGGATATTTTTGTAGAACAGGGCGATTTGTACAATGGTCGTGCAGCCTTGGAAGCCCTTCTCGATAACTACAATGAAGATCAGGCTGTAGTGGCAGAAGCAAGGCAGAAACTAAACCGAGTGAACAATATGATTAACTCCGGTAGCCGCCTTGATGCCTCCGATCCCAATCGCCTCGAATTTGATGGGGGAGGGCAGTAATTAGCTTTATTTTTCGTAAAACTTATTAATCATTTGATTATGAGATATATAGGAAGTTTATGCCTGTTGTTGCTTTCTTGCACAGTATGGGCGCAAAATGATCTTCCATCTGGGCAGGTGGATGTGGTGAAGAGTTTTGAAGCCCGCTTGGCCGAAGCCAATCGCGTGGATGTAAAACCCCAGTTGCCGCCTTTGGATACCTCCACCCGTCAGTTGACCTATAACGTTATTTCCAAGGATGTTCCTGTGGAATACCTGCCGCCGCGCATTCGCCCTATCGCTTACAGGACGGAGAAACCTCCTACCGTTTATGATGGTTATGTGCGCCTTGGGGCGGGCTATCCCAGTGCTTTTTTAGGTGAAATATCTTACGACATCACCAAGAACGAGGAATTTGATTTTGGTGTAAACCTGAAACGACACACGGCTACTAATAATGCCAAAGTTGAAAACCAACGCTTTAGCAATAACCACTTAGGGTTGGATGGTACTTACTACTTCGATCAGGGTTTTGCTGTCAACGGGGAAGTGGGTTTTACTTCTAATGGGGTCTATTTTTATGGTTATAATGACCTCAATGAAGAAACGGGTTCTACTTTTTCTTTTACAGATGAAGAGGTGCGCCAACGTTTTACTATCTTTGATTTTGGGGTGGATTTGTTCAACGGCACTAGAACCCAAGCAGATTTTGACTACCGCGCTGGTATCGACATCTACCTGATGGACGACAACTACGCTGCGCGAGAAAATGCTTTCATGCTGACCATTGAAGGCACTAAATGGTTTGCAGAAAAACACCCCTTGAACGTGACACTACGGACTGACTTTTCCAGCTTCCGCGACACCATGAAGCAGACGCTGAACAACTTTTTCTTGGAGCCTTCCTACACCTATCATGCGGATGCCTTTTCGATAAAAGCGGGTGTAAACATCGCTTCAAATGATGATAACTTTTCCTTCTTTCCGAATTTAGAAGCAAGTGCGAATGTGGTGCCGGGCTATTTGACCGCTTATGTAGGTACGAATGGCTCTTTGGCAAAAACAACCTCCGCAACTTGACAGACTACAACCCGTTCCTCCTGACTCGTATGCCGGTTCGTAACTCCAAATGGACAGAATACTATGGCGGTGTGAAAGGCACGATTTCGGGTATTACTTATCAGGGGCAAGTGGGTGTGAAATCGGTGGATAATCTGGCGCTCTTCCAGTTGAATAATCCTTTAGACAGTATTCCTCGCTTCCATGTATTGTACGATACGGCTCTGATTGTTACCATCAAAGGGACTGTCATTGTTCCTTTGTTCGATGGATTGGATATAACGGGGTCTATCAGCCAACAAATTTTTACACTGGAGAGGGAAGAAAAGCCTTGGCATCTGCCATCTTTCACGGTGAATGCGGGAGCGCGTTATACGGTGCCTGACCAACGGTTTTCCGTTAAGGCCGATTTTTTCTTGGAGAACGGAGTGCCTTATCGCAATACGGTAGGTGAGATTGAGAACCTCAATGCCTTATTTGATATTAGCCTCATGGGAGAATACTATTTTACCGATAATATTGGAGCCTTTTTGCAGTTGAATAATTTGGCCAGTAACCAGCGTCAGCGTTGGTTTAGATACCCGACGATGGGAATCAATGTTCTGGCTGGGGTGACTGCTAAGTTTTAGTATGTTAACTTAATGCTAGGGATTTGCGGTAAGGATGGGAACGGTGGGCACAAGCCGAACAGCCCGAAGGGCCGAGCGAACAGCGAGCCGTGGACAGCCTGACGACCCCGCCTAGGTGGATGCCATATTGCTGTTTGTTTATTGCGGGGGCGGACCGCCCAAAAGAAACAATATATGGGATGGTGATGCCAAAAAAAACAGCGCAATAATTAACTATGGCGTAATATTAGCGGCGTACTTTTGCAACAAAAAAACGATGGCCAGAATTACAGTTCCCTTCCTGTTATCAATGCTCATGTTGGTATTAGTGGCTTGCAGCCCTTCTATGCAGCAGTTGGCACAAAAACCACCACGTGCCCAAAATGTCATCCTACTTATTGGAGATGGCATGGGGTTGTCTCAATTGTCATCTGCTTACTACTTTGGCGAAGCGAAGCCTAATTTTGCTCGTTTTTACCACATCGGGCTGCACCAAAACAAGCCTACGGATGCCACGATAACCGATTCCGCCTCAGGTGCTACGGCTTTTTCGATAGGAAAGAAGACCTACAACGCGGCGATTGGTGTGGATCAGGATACGGTGCCGCATACCACGATTTTGGAATGGGCGGCTGCCAACGGAAAAAGCACGGGTTTGGTGGCCACCAGTACGATTACCCACGCTACGCCTGCATCATTTTACGCGCATGTGGCGCATCGCAATTTCCATGAAGACATTGCATTGGATTTTTTGAAATCCCCTGTTGATTTTACAGCGGCAGGTGGCTACCAGTATTTCAATCGGCGCAAAGATGGCCGCAATTTGCTGGCCGAGCTTCGCCAGCAAGGCGTGGTAGTGGATACGAATGCGATGGCCACAGATTTGGTACCCGGCAATCGCTATGCTTTCCTGTTGGCGCCTGATAGCTTGTTGAGTATGCAAAGTGGGCGGGGCAGTTTTTTACCGGATGCTACGATGAAGGCTATTTCTTTCCTGTCGCAAAATAAAAAAGGTTTCTTCCTCATGGTGGAAGGTTCTCAAATCGATTGGGCGGGTCATTCCAATTCAGGCAAAGAATTGGTACAGGAAGTGTTGGATTTTGACAAAGCTGTGGGGGCTGCCCTTGATTTTGCCGCTAAAGATGGCAATACGCTCGTTGTGGTTACTGCTGACCACGAGACGGGAGGTTTTGCGCTATCGGCACCCATTGTATTTGGAAGGGGTGACTATAACCACATTCAGCCTACCTTTTCCACCGGTGGGCATACGGCTGCACTGATTCCTGTGTTTGCCTTTGGTCCAGGGGCGGAGCGTTTTATGGGCACGTATCAAAACAACGAGATTTACCATAAGATGATGGCGAGTTTTAAGAAGTGATAAGGGACGGAAAAAAAATAAGTGATCCTATGCACTAAGTAATTTGACGGAAATAAACTGTTCATTTTTTTCAGGCGATTCGCAAATATTTACACATAATTTCTCCCGATAGCTATCGGGATCAATTATTTAGAAAATTTTTCCGAATCAAAAATTGAACAGTTTATTTTTATCCCGTCCCTAAAGCGTAGGAATACTTGCACAAAGCGTGTGCATAAAGACAAGGCTTTAGAAAAAATGGGATCAGTTATTTCCGTCAAATTACTAAGAATACTACCCTTTGGAATAATCCAAAAAGCTGTACCTTGCCGAAAATTTTTACTATGAAGAAATTGACTTGGATTTTGGTAATAGCGCTGGCTTTCGTCACTACCAGTTGCTTTGACATGTTGGAAGATGTGCGTGTCAATCAAGATGGCAGTGGCGTTTATTCGCTCACATTTGACATGAGTAGCATGATGTCGGATGCTTTTATGGGGGAAATGATGAAATCAAGCCTCAAGGAGCAGATGGGTAGAGAGACATTGGAAATGGATTCGCTGTTATCTTTCGATGCGCTATTGGAGGGTTCAGAAGTTTCGTTGACACAAGCGGAGCAGCGGTTGTTGGAAAAAGCGGAGATGCGCATGCAAATGAGCGAGTCGAAATCCTTAGCCAAGATTGTTACTTCATTTCCTTTTGCTAGTATGGATGAGTTGAATGACTTCCAAGAGACGTTTGAGAAGATCAATGCTTCAGGCGATCCTACGGGTATGGGTGGTATGTTTGGGGGCGGTATAACTTCTTCTACCCGTTTTGCGATGAATGGCCGCACGTTGAGTCGAACCGTAGATCCCGGTAATGCCACGGATATGCTGGAGTCAATAGACGAAGAGACCATGGATATGATGAAGATGTTTATGGAAGATGCAACATTTGTAGCCACCTATTACTTGCCAGGCAAGGTGAGTAGCTCCTCTATTGCCAATAGCGTGGTAGATGGTAAGACTGTTACGGTGTCCTACAAATTCTTAGATATTCTCGAAAAGATGCCCAATACGGGTGGAGAAATCAAGTTTAAGAAAAAATAGGAGATGATAGACAAGCTGCTCAAATCCGTGCAAGATGCCTCCGAAGCCATACGCGAACAGGCGGGCAATATCGGTGCAGGTGCGAAGGAAAAAACATACGAGTTTATCGAAGACTGGTTGCAGATTGTACCAACTTTAGAGGCGTATGGATTGGAGGTGCACAGTTTTGCATTGGGGGTAGCTTTAAGTCCTTCTTTAGAAATTGATTTCAAAGGGACGCATGCCGATTTTACACCGGAAAAATTAGATGCCATGCTGGCACAGCGTGGCATCCATGCTGGCGTGAAAACCGTAGTGTCAACGATCAAAACGACTTACGGGCTACACCGAAAGATCAAGGCACCACTGCGTGAGCCTTTGTTAGTAAAAGTACGCATTAAGCTGTCGCCGGAGGTAAAGGTTTTTATCGGAGAACCTATAATTCAGTAAGCGATGAGAGTGTTGGTTGGCTTGTTGTTGTATGGTGTGATGGTGTTGGCAAGCTGTGGGAACAATGGTTATTCACTGCGTGGCATCAGTATCCCCAACGATGTGACTACTTACTATGTGGAGCAGTTCAGGAATAATGCTTTGAATGCTCCACCTACGCTGGCCATTGAGGTGGCAGAAGCCCTGAAAGAAAAAATACGCAGGGAAAGCCGTTTGGTGTTAAACGATACCTCGCCCGATGTAGAATTCAAGGGGACGGTAGTAGATTTTAGGGTGACGGCGGAAGCGCCACAGCCCGGTGGTACAACGGCGGTGAACCGGCTCACTATTGTTACTTCTGTGGAGTATATCAACAACAAGAAAGAGGAGGATGGTTTCAAGAAAAACTTTACCTTTTTCTACGATTTCCCGGCTAGCACTGACTTGACGGCGGTACAATCGGAGGCGATAGAGGCGATTTTGGCACAAATCACAGAGGATGTGTTCAATGCTGCCTTTACGAATTGGTAGCCCAATGGGGGTGTATATAGAAAGAAAAAGCCGACCTCACTTGCGCAAGGCCGGCTTTTGAAGCGGGTGACTAACCGGATTTGAACCGGCGACCTCTGGAACCACAATCCAGCGCTCTAACCAACTGAGCTATAATCACCATTTTTTACAGTAAACAGCCGATATGCCGTTTCTTGTAAAGCGACGCAAAGATAAAATTAGTTCCTGAATCAGGCAATTTTTTTGTGAAAATTTTACCAATGAAAATGAGTATTTCAACAATAGGGTGGGCGATAGCCGGTCTTTTATTAGTAACTTCCTGCAAGACAGACCGCAAAGGAGAGGCGGATGCTACCCACCTGTTGGAAGCGGTGAGCCTTTCCTGCGAATATTTGGGTGAACAGGAGGGAACGCCACGCTATGCTGTATATGCTTTGCTGGACGAAAGCAAAGTGAAATTGGCAGAATTGCCAGCCTGTGATACGATTCTTTCCATGGATTATAGAGATAAAGGCATACCTGCCGATGCTTTAGGAGCGGTAGGCGGCTGGTGGGCAGGCCGGGGAGATTATATCTATACCGATTTGAAAGACGGGTTGTTGACATTCTACATTGGCAGTGTGGATGAAACCTCCGATTCTCCGATACCTACTTATATGCCGTTGGCGGTTTACGAGGATCGCAAATTTCAGTTGATGCGTCCCATTCACCCGGCTGACCTGGCTGGATACTATTGGCACCAAAGCCAAGATACTAGTTACGTATTGTTCATTGGATTAAAGGGGAGTGACTTAGTCAATAAAGTATTTGCAACGGCTGAGCCAATGCCACCTCAAAAAGTCTTACAGCGGGCATTGCCAGAGTTTGCTGCTACGCCTGATGTACCCATGACTTGCGATTTGAATAGCTTGTCGTTTGAGTCGGGGTTGGGGTATGGCAGTATTTTTTGGCGTCCCGATACGGCGGCTGTTACTTTTCAGTCCTTCATGGGCGTAGAGCGCGAGGTGGTTTTTGAGTTTATTGCTTTTTGAATACAAGTACAAAGACAGGCTATTTTTTCGCTGCTCTTTGCCGCAATAGATGATCGGCGATAACAAGGGCTGTCATAGCTTCTACAATAGGTACTGCACGAGGTACTACGCAGGGGTCGTGCCGGCCTTTTCCAGAGACCGTCACCTCCTCGCCGTGCTCATTCACGGATTCTTGGTCTTGCACAATCGTCGCTACGGGTTTGAAGGCTGCTCTGAAATAAATATCCATGCCGTTTGATATGCCGCCTTGTATGCCTCCACTGTGGTTGGTGCGGGTTTTTACGTGGTCATCTTCCACGTAGAAAGCATCGTTGTGTTCGCTGCCTTTCATTGTTACGCCAGCAAAACCTGAACCGTATTCAAATCCTTTGCAAGCGTTGATACTCATAACGGCTTTGGCTAAGTCGGCGTGAAGCTTATCGAAAACAGGTTCGCCTAATGCGGGGGGACATCCTTTTACTACACACGTCACCACGCCTCCGATTGTATCTCCTTCCTTTCGTACTTGCTTGATGTATTCCTCCATAAGAGCCGCTAATGCTTCATCCGGACATCTGACGGGATTGGATTCGATTTTTTCTATACTTATTTCTTCGTGACTTTTACTCATACAAAATTTTCCTACTTGTGAAGTATAAGCAAAAACAGAAATTCCATAATGCGCAAGAAGAATCTTAGCAATAGCTCCTGCTGCTACGCCTGGCGGCTGTTTCGCGAGCAGACGATCGACCGCCACCACGATAGTCGCGGATGCCGTATTTTTCAGAGAAGGTATAATCAGCATGACTGGGGCGGTACTTATCGGCAATATGGCTGTAATCGTGAGAGCGAGCGTCGCTATTGTAAATCACCATAGCGATGGGCGTTCCAGTGGATTGACCCTCGAAAACACCGGAGAGAATTTGGACTTCATCGGCTTCTTTTCGTTGGGTGACGATTTTACTTTGCCCTGGCCGTCTTCTTGCTAATTCTGCTTGTATAAACGCCTCACCAATAGGAATACCAGCCGGGCAGCCGTCCACGATTACGCCGATGCCTTTTCCATGCGACTCCCCAAAAGTGCTGATGCGAAACAAGGTTCCGAAAATACTACCTGCCACTTGTACATTTTTTAATTATCCCCTGCAAGGTAGGGAGTTTTACGCCTGATTAGCGAAAAAAATGGCGGGTTTTACTATGGGATAGGCTCATCCTTTGATGTTTGCTTAGCCCATTTGGTATTAATTTTTTGCCGTAAGCACCAGCAATCGTATGGCTTATAGTGATCGTAAAGGAAATAGGAAATCAATGGTTTTTCTCGTAGCCAGTAGAAAAAAGTTCGTTTTCGCTTCCGCCGAGGGTGGGGGTATTGCTTCACTTATTTTTAATGGACTCCAAGAATCGTTCTTGTAACGAGGGGGTGTTTTGCGCACAGTTTTTTACTTTCCCTAAAACAATGGATTCCTTGTTTTAAGAGGCTTCTACATTTGTCTTAGCACAAAGGTGCAGAATAGCAATTAACTCACCAGGCACAACTTGATATTATTTATGCTCGAAACCAAATGCTTGCCTCATCTTTTGATAAATAGCGGTATTTTCATATATGCCGCTAAATCGTTCAGCACCAGAGTAGTAGGCGAACACGGGTATTAAGGCTGCAGTATGATAATCGCTGGTGAAAGCCCCAATGATAGAATCACGAGAAGAGCCGGGATTGATGGCAAAGCCACCTGTTTCATGGTCGGCAGTGACGATTACCAAGGTGTTCCCATCTGCTTTTGCAAAATCAAGGACAGCACCTATTGCACGGTCGAAATCTATCATTTCATTGATGATGTACTGGGTGTTGTTGGCATGCCCTCCCCAATCAATTTGGGCACCTTCCACCATGAGGAAGAAACCTTGTTCATCGCCGTGCTTTTGTAGAAAGTCGCAAGCCACGCGGCTAGCAGGCGGTAGGTAGGTGCGCCCTTGTTCCACGGTGAGAGGATCCGTGTCGGCAGTAAAATAGCCGAAGTTTTGTGAAGGATTGGGAGTAAGGTTCTCAAATTCTTTATCAAAATAGGTGGCAATGGAATAGCCCTTTTTCGACATTTCTTGGAGGAGGTTGCGCTCGTCTTTCCTACGATCAAAGTATTTTTTTGCCTCCACCTACAAAAAAGTCGATTTCGGTATCTAAGAAATCTAAGGCGATATCTTCGTACATACTGCGTTGCTTGACATGTGCAATAAACGAAGCGGGTGTCGCATGCACAATGGTAGAGGAGGTAACCATGCCAGTTGCCTTGCCTCGTTGCTCAGCTTCTTCCAGAATAGTACGTAATACCATAGTGTCGGGGTCAACGGCTATGGCACCATTGTAGGTTTTTACACCACAGCTGAATGCAGTTGCACCAGCGGCAGAATCTGTAACTAGGTTATTTGAGCTATGTGATTTATGCAGCCCAACTACCGGAAACCGTTCCAAATTGAGATAATCATCGTTGCTGTAAAGCCCGGCACTTATTTGGGTAAGCCCCATGCCATCGCCAATAAGTAAAATGATGTTGCGGGCAATTGGGTAGCTGATAGTTGGTTCTACCGCCGCAACGGCAGGGGAGGGGGCGGTACGGTCGCCTGTTGACGGGTAGGATTGCAAGCAATGAGAACGGTACCCAAAAATAGTACCACAGAAGTCTTTATCATTATAGAAAATTAACGAGTCACTAAATAACGTTTGCCGGGTAACGTTTTTACAATACCTTTGCACTCCATTTCCAACAATACCGTAGCCAATATGCCTGTGGATAGCCCACTCTGGATGCTTAAACTGTCGATGTGCAAGCTTTCTTTTTGACGCAGCAAATTTACAACTAATTTCTCTTCCTCGGACAAGGTTTCGAACAAGGAAAGCTGTTCAGTAATAGGCAAATGACTGGTTTCCCAGCGCAGCAAATAGGCGATGTCGGCTGCACTTTCCAGAAGGGAAGCTTTATGGGTTTTGATCAGCCAGTTACATCCCTCTGATGTGCGGTCGTGTAGCCTACCTGGCATAGCAAAAACATCGCGGTTGTATTGGTTGGCAAATTCAGCGGTGATGATGGAGCCACCTTTTCGGGGAGTTTCCACCACAACTAATGCATCGCTAAGCCCTGCTACAATGCGATTGCGCATAGGAAATGACGAGGATCCGGTTCTTTAAAGAAGGGATATTCCGTTAGTAATCCTCCTTGTTCGATCATGGCTTCCGCTGTTTTTCGGTGATCCATAGGGTAGAGGTAGCGCAATCCATGCCCAAGTACTCCAATGGTCGGAAGCCCGTTTTGGAGAGCCGCTTTATGGGCGGCAATATCCACGCCATAAGCCAGACCCGATAAGACAAGCGGTTGATAAGGTGCCAAGCCTTCCACTAAGCGATCCACTTGCAAAAGCCCAAATGGAGAGGGGCGGCGGGTGCCAATGATGCCTGTCACGCGGCCTGCATCCAAATCAATACTACCTTTGTAGTACAATACGATAGGCGGATTATCCAATTGGCGTAGCCGCTTAGGGTAGTTAGCATCTAAAAAATAGAATGCTTGTATGTTGTACCGTTCCATGAGGTCTAATTCCCTTTCGGCCGCCATAAGTGCTTCGCCTGTGGGAACAGAGCGTGCTACTTTTTCGTTAACACCGGGTATTTTTACCAATTCTTTTGGGCGGGCTTCAAATACGGCCTGTTCTGTACCGAAATGGCTTAGCAGTGCCCTTACGGTAACAGATCCTACCCCGTCAATGCGGCTGATGGCCACTTTGTACAGCATATCATTCATGATTCATACGGCTTTGGCCGCGGGGAGGAAAATACCGATGAGAAAAGGAAATGTGCCTAAGAAATAGCCCCGACAGGCGCGTTTTTGTTTAAAACACCACAAATTTACTATTTTTGGTATAAATTGCAAGCCCAAATTCATTTTTTATCATGCAAAAAGAAAAATCGCCCAAATTGGTGAAGATGCAATTCATTTTATTTGGATTGCTATTATTAGTGTTTTTTATCTGGGCCAATAGGAAGTGCACGCGGTCACAAGCAGCCTATCAGCAAGAACAACAGGTAACGGTGCAAGATAGTACTTTACAAGATCCTACTGCCGCTACTACACCACCACCCGCTACACCTCCTGGTACAGTGATGGACACACTTAGAGGTGGGCAGTTGCAAATTATCCGCGAAAAGGTGACCCCGTTGTACGTAACAATCGAAAACTTAGCTTTGCGAAAAGGCCCCGACCAACGCTTTGAAGTGATTGAACGCCTCAAACTATTTGAAGAAGTCAATTATTTACAGGAAACCTCGGATTCCCTCTATACCATCAAGCTAGGCGAAACGCTCACAACTACAGAGCCTTGGGTAAAAGTGCGCACGCGAAAAGGTAGAGATGGTTGGGTTTACGGTGCTGGTGTTGATTTCTTTAAAAGAAAATTGGAGGGCGTAGATTGATGTTTGTACCAACTCCCATTATTGAGAAAAAATGGTTGGCAGAGATATTTCTACCAACCATTGGATCTTTTTTATAGGCGCATTATCGCCCGCCTATCGTGCGATAGCACTGCGTTGAAGCAACTATTGCTTAGCCACTTTGATCGTACGGCTGTCTAATGCACCGCCCACGATTTTTACAACGTAAAGCCCAGCTGGCAAGCCGTTCATATCTATCGTGACAACAGTGGTGCCTGCTACAAATGGGTAGCTATTTACCAGCATGTTGGCACTATTGTAAATATTAACTACCACATCGTCCCCTTCAAAAGCAGGTAGTACCAATTGTGCCACATCCACAACAGGATTGGGGAAAAGGGTATAGTCGGATGGATCAAAAGATGCAGTGAATGAATCGCCTTCGCCTAAGCAAGTGCCAATGATGACCCGTTCGGAGAAGACGCCAGTACAACCATTTTGCGTGATCGTTACACTGACATCCAAATAACCAGCACCTACAAAAGTAACGGGTACGCTATGTCCTTGTGCTGTTGCACTGGCAACGGGGCCAGAGAAAGACCAGCTTACCTGTGCAGAAGGATCAATGCCTGAAACACTGTAAGTTTGCGTTTGGAAGGCACAACCCATCGCAGGCCGTTCGATAGTAGCATCAATTTCGTTACCTACCGTAATGACAACGGGGTAGGTCTCCATATAGACACAACCTTCCCGACGTACACAACGAATGAAATAAGTGGTTTCATCTAATGGATAAGGAGACAACCCAAGGAGTGTTGCTGTTGGAGATGGGTTGGTAGAACCCACCGTTGAATGACCCACTGGTTGTGCTATACATCCATAGGTATTCAATGTCGCCTACGCCACCAGAAGGTGCAGCAACTTCTATGATGGGTGCTGGCGTGTTGCCTGGTGCGCAGAGATACTGGTCGAATCCGATGCTACCAGGGTAGGTAATATTACCTACACAGGTAGATTGTACGGCTACCACACCACTGGCGGTATCGGTACATCCATTGGCATCCGTAACAGTAACAGTATAGCTGCCGCTGGAATAGTTGGAGGCGATTGCTCCTGTTTCGCCATTGCTCCACACAAAGGTATAAGGAGATACACCACCAGAACCGTTTGCTTGTAAATTGCCGTTGGTAAGTACAGAAACACTAGCATTGATGGCATATCCAGCAGCGATATTCACCACCCCTGAAACGGAGCAGCCACCCCAGTCGGTAACGGTGTAACCATAGTTGCCAGCTGGTTGATCTACTAGTGAAGAAGAAGTACTTCCGTTGCTCCACTGGTAAGTAAAAGGTGGTAATCCTTCAGAAATGGTGATAGCTGCGTCGCCGCCTTCACACCCAGGAGCGGAGGCAGTAGCGGTAGCTGCTACGATGTCATTGAAGATGCAAACTAAACCAGAGGCACTTTGGCAACCACGAGAGTCCGTCACGGTGTAAAAGTACATACCTGGCGCCAAGTTGTTGATGCTAGCTGTAGTAGCTCCATTGCTCCATTGATAGGTGTAAGGAGGGGTGCCACCACTGGCAAATATTTCGGCACGCCCGTCGTTCATGCCGAAACAAGCATACTTTTGAGTAAAATAAGACCACACAGGTGCTGGTTGCTGTACGGCAAAGTCACCTGCTGCTGTACAGCCTACGGCGTCGGTAACGGTGTAGCTGTAGGTGCCAGCCATGAGGTTGTCCACATTGGCACTGGTAGCGCCATTGCTCCAAGCGAAGGTGTAGGGAGGAACGCCTCCAGATGGCTGTAGCATAGCTCCACCTTCCGGCATTCCGTAGCAAAGCACATCCCGAACGGTTGGGTTGGCCACTACTGGATCATTGGCTAACACAGAAATACTCCCCGCACGGGTACAGCCCCTACTATCAGTAATGGTGTAGCTATAAGGCCCAGCGGGTAGATTGTTGATGGTGGCACTAGTAGCCCCCGTGCTCCAGTGAAAGGAGTAAGGAGGCGTGCCGCCCGTGGGGTTCAGCGTGAGTGCGCCTTGTGTGTCGAAGCGGCAGTTGTTGTTCTGGCGTGTGACATTGGCCTGAATCAATGCTGGTTGACCTACGTAGATGTTACTGCTCATAGAACAGCCTGTGGCATCTGTAATCGTGTATTGATAATTGCCAGCACTCAATCCCGCAATAGAAAAGCCAGATGCTCCATTACTCCAACTAACGGAATAAGGAGCAGTACCACCAGTTGGAGATACACTTGCTGAGCCATTGCTGCCACCAAAACAGGTAGCCGTTGTATGGCTCGCATTAGGTTGAATACCACAGAAATCCATCGCCTGAGTGGCAGGTAAAAGTAAAAGGCTTATTGCCCATACCATTAACAGCCGTAAACGGCTTGAACTCCCAATGGACTGGTTAAGTAGTCCTTGTTTCATAGTGTCTGATTTGTGTTTCAAAGTGATAAAAAACTATATGTACAATCCTAGGCAACGAGTTAAGTGTTCATTGCCTTCGTTTGTGCAAACAAAATAAAACCTACCCCGCATTAAAATGCCAGTAGATCAAACGTAATTTGTTACAATGTGAAATTTGCTTGGGTAAAGCACGTAAGGGTACGACAGATAAGGATTGTATGTCAGGCTATTAAGGATACCTGCTAAATATTTGATACAAAAGTAATGTGTTTTTTTGTATTCAAATGTTTTTTATAGATTTTTTTCCCATACTAATGCAGCATGCGTAAAAAGATATTTGAAGCGCATACAAATTTCCCTACATAACTTCTATTCATCACGGTGTAATGCAATCCTTGGAGTCGTTGCAGCAATGATGTCAATTTTGAAAATAAAAAGAGAGAGCATCAAATGCTCTCTCGAATCCCCTTGTAGTTAACCTACAAAAATTAATTTTTGTGTATATTATAAACTTGGGTTGTGTAGTTTTCCAAGTAATACGTTAGTCTTTGAGAATAGGTGTTTTGAAAAGTACGTTTTTATGACGGACGTTTTTTTTCAGGTCACAAATGTAGGTAATTTTTTTTAATAATACTTTTAACTATTTTGTATTGCTCTGGTTATAAATTGATAAGGAAATATATTTTATTGAAAATATATGTATAAAAAATCAATTTGTAACTAGTTTTTATCCCTTTTCTGTATTCAAAAAGTTTATTGTAATTTTGCAGACACACTGAGAAAAACATGGAGAGTACAGCTACGCATTCGCTGCGGTTACAATTAGAGGGAGTTTGGTTGTTGATAATTTTGGTAGTAGCAGCGGGAATATTGGTAGCCTATCTTATACATCATTCCTGACTACCGCTTCCTTTGGAGCAATTTGCTGTTTATTGCGGTAGCGATTATGTTCACGCGCTATATATTTCAATTGCGTTATACTTTTTTAGCGCGTTGGAAATATGTCAAAATAGCGTTGGTGTTTTTGTGTATTTACATAGTCTTCTTTCTGGTACAGGAAATCAACTATTTTCAGACTTTTTTAGATGAGAATGGCATAGAGTCCATTGTGGGCGCACTGCCATTGGTGCAGCAGCAACCCATGATGCAGTTTATCCGTAGTGAGATGATACTATTTGGTGTAGCAGCTGTTATTGCCTGTGTAGTACTGCCCATCCGGCTCATCGTATCTGTGTGGCGACAGTGGAATGGATATCCTGATTAATATCGCCGAGGAGTACCATCAGCGTCCTCATCCTCTTCAATGTCGAAAAACTGGTCATTTTCCTGCCTTTCTACTTGGGTGTTAATCTGATCCATCATATCCATGGTATGGTGGTAAAATTCCTGAAATACGGGCCATACATTCTTTCCTGCTTCCCAAGCTAAGGAAGGCATGGGTTGTAGTACATTGAAGGTGAGGGAAGTTTCTTTGGTGTCGTCGTCGATCATTCGGGAATTGTCGGCAAAGACGACGAGTACACTGAAGATAAAGACAAAGAACAGCATAGATACCCCGCCACCTAATACTTGATTGACGAAATTAATATCCACAGCCTCTAGCATACCTTCCAACCCGTTGGCCAACATACGGAAAAGGATGAGCGTTAGAATAAAAGTAAGCACAAAACCTGCCGCCAACATAATGGCTCCGGGTGCATCAAAAAAGTCTTGTAGCATGACTGACACCGTGGGGCTAAACTTAGCAGCGGCCATGGCTCCTAGCAAATAAGAGGCAGTGGTCAGCACAGTGCTAATGATACCTTTGGAGTAGCCTACCCAGAAACCGTACACGCCCAAGACTAGGCATATTACGTCAATGATCATGTTGAATCTTATTCAAGTGTGTTAAAGATGGCTATTGCGATAACCAATGACTTTGGACGTTAACACAGCAGTAAAGATGCAAAGTTTTTATTGTTTTTACCAATTCTTTAGACGAACGTCTTGGGAAATACGTTCAATTCATCCTCGGATAATTCTTTACCTTTGCTATGTCTAACAATTTTACTTATTCAACAGTTGGGGGACACCCTCCTAAAATTTCCCAAAATGAAAAGATTGATGCTGATTTTGGTGTTTAGTATTTCCTCGATCGCTGGTTTTGCCCAAATGGACAAAGTGATGGTACTGGGGACGGAAGAAGCACGCTATGAACAACTGACAGGTTCTCATCCGCAGTCACTATTAGAGGCCACAGGGGGCGATATAACCCGTGCTTTTGAGAGTTGGTTAGAAATGCAACAAGCCATCGATGCCTACGCAGAGGCGCAATCTTTTGACTTGAACGGAGTGAAGCTCTGGTTGCACGTGTTTTGGTCAGCAGATGGAAAAATTGACCAAATTGGCTTCCTGCTGCGCCCAGATTCACGTTTGGTGGATGCTGCTGAAATTCATGCCCTCCTAGCAGGCTTTGCAAAGCAGTACCAGTTTCCTGTGCAAAGTGGCCAACCCTTCCATCATTACACAGGAGCTACGTTTCCTACCTTATCGCAACGGAGGGGATAGTCACGTGGTTTACATTTGGGTGCTTTCGTCATGGCTTTTGTATCATTCACACAATAGCCCTTGTTTTTTTATGCCTTTAAGGCCAACTTTGTAGTTTATATTGAAAAGACTTTTTATGAAACGAACGCTTTGGATGTTATTGGCTGTATTACTACTAGGGGGCGGTGCCTGGTGGATGACGCAAATGCAAGAAGATAAAGCCACTTCGTTGGCGGGTGCCGATAGGGCTTTTGCCGTACCTCGCGAACAGGTTTTTAAGGTGTTTCTCGCCGACAGAAACGGTAATAAAACTACCCTTACCCGAGAAAAGGATGGGTGGAGGTATAATGGTAAACATAAGGCTCGGCCCGATGCTATCGAAAATTTGCTTTCAGCGATCGATCAGGTGCAGATGCGCTTTAAGCCTTCTGATGCGGCTGTTCCTAATATGGTAAAAACGTTGGCCAGTCATGGTATTAAGGTGGAAATTTACGGCAAGAACGACGACTTGTTGAAAGCCTATTACATAGGCGGAGGCACCAGTGACGAACGGGGTACGCATATCATCATAGAAGGTGCGGAGCAGCCCTATGTGGCTGAACTTCCAAACTGGGAAGGTAATATTCGCTTCAGATACAGTTTGATAGGTGATGACTGGCGCGACCGCACGCTTTTTGGATGTCCTTACGAGAAGGTGGCATTGGTGAGCGTGGAATACCCCAAACAGCAAGACAAATCATTCGTGGTTGATTTCAGGAGTAATTCCGCGGGGGAAGTGGTGCCTTTTTACCCCTTGTCACCGCGTAAACAAGCTCCTTTAAAGCCAGGTAGTCTTGATGCCTTTCGGGGTAATTTTGAATCGGTAATTGCTGCGGGTTTTAATAATGAAAATAGGGAAAAAACAGCTATCTTGCAGCAAGTGCCTTTCGCGGTAATTACCTTGGAAGATACCGACCAGCAACGCGTTTCCGTCACGCTGTTCCCAATTTACCCCAAACCTTTTACTGACCCCAAAACGGGTGTTACCATCCAACCCGAAGAGGTTACTTCCTACTATGCATACACCCAGGACGACGATTTTATGATCGTTCAAGATCAGGTGATTGGCAAAGTACTATGGGCATACGATTTCTTCTTTGCAGAGTAGTGGCTTGGCCGCTTGATGGGTTAAAGTTCAGTCTGCTGCTTCAAACCAAAATTTTGTATTAAAGAGCATGGACTAATTTTTTATCATTATCTTTGGTGGCAACAAAAGATGTATCATGAGCAGAAAGTCCAAAATGGGTATTCATGCGGGGTTGTTGTTGTTGGCCGTTTCCTTCGTTTTAATTGCTAGCAAAGTAGGTGAAGAAGGATCCCAAAAGAAGTATGATTGGGAGCCAACAGATAATATTCCCCAAATTGTAAAGGCAATGGATTTGGATAAGTCCTTTTCTTTCTGTGGAGAACCCTTGCCTATGGATAATTTCGATGTAAGTGAGCGCTTAGATCGGGAATTAACAGTGAATGCTTATTGGCAATCCAGTACCATTTTGGCTATAAAGTCCACGATGCGTTTCTTTCCAGTGATGGACAGAATACTGGAGGAAGAAGGAGTACCCGCAGACCTCAAATTCATTGCCGTGGCGGAAAGTTCGCTGCGCAATGCGGTGTCGCCAGCGGGTGCTAAGGGGATATGGCAGTTTATGAAAGGTACAGGTACAGACTACGGTTTGGAAATTAGTGAAGAGATCGACGAGCGCTACCATTTAGAAAAGTCCACTCGGGCAGCTGCAAAATACCTCAAATCGCTGCGCAACAGGTTTGGCTCTTGGGCCAATGCCGCAGCAGCCTACAATATGGGAGGTGGCAATATGAGCAAGCATCTGGCGGAACAACGCACCGACAACTACTTCGATTTGAACCTGAATGAAGAAACTTCACGCTACTATTTTCGTCTGGTAGCCCTCAAATACATCATGGAACACCCACGGGAGTACGGCTTTTATTTGGATAAAGAAGACTATTACAACCCATTGAAAGATTTTAGGGTGGTGAAAGTGGACACTTCCATCAGCAGTTGGGGCGATTTTGCCAAGGAGCAAGGTGTTTCTTATCGTATGCTAAAAATCTATAATCCTTGGTTGGTAAGTAGTAAGCTGACGAATAAATCAGGGAAAGTTTATGAGGTGCGGATACCGGGGGATGTTTGATGTGTGATGTGTGATGTTTGATGTGTGATGTTTGATGTGTGATGTGTGATGTTTGATGTGTGAATGCCTGAAGATACCATTTTCAAAAACAAGTCGATAAGAGTATGTTTTGAAATTTTGCGAACTGATTTTCAACGATTAAAGGTTCTGGCTAAGGAATCAAAACTGAATTTAGCGAGCTAAATGAAGTTTTTATTCCGACGCCACGGTTCTTTAATCCTTGAAAAGCAGGAAGCACTTTGGAATATTTTGTCTTGCTTTCAAAACTAATAATAATACCCAATAAATTTCAAAACATACTCTAAGACCCAAAATTCTTCGATATGCCAGTTTATCAGCTTCAAGTAAACGGGAAAAAGCAGGAAGTAAATGCAGATGCCGATACACCCTTGCTGTGGGTGCTGAGGGATCATTTGCGGCTGCTGGGTACTAAATTTGGTTGTGGTATTGGGCAATGTGGCGCCTGTACGGTGCATCTGAACGGTGTAGCCATGCGTTCTTGCTCACTACCCGTTTCGGCAGTAGGGAGCCAGACGGTAACGACGATTGAAGGTCTTTCGGAAAAGGGAGATCATCCAGTTCAAAAAGCCTGGTTGGCACATGATGTCCCCCAGTGCGGATATTGCCAAGCCGGGCAGATCATGACGGCAGTTGCGCTATTGAACGAAAATCCAAACCCCACAGACGAGGAAATTAATGCGCGTATGCAAGGCAATTTGTGCCGCTGTGGTACCTATCTGCGCATACATGCAGCGGTGAAGACGGCTGCTGAACAAAACCAATAGTAACCCCCGCCAAAAATAAGCGATATGAAGATCAAGACAGGATATAACCGACGTTCGTTTCTCAAAGTATCGGTAGCTGCTGGAGGTGGCATGGTGCTGGGTTTCAACTGGTTGGCGGGCTGCACACCTGCCGAAACAGCCGAAGCAGCGGATTCGCTGATACTACCAGACACTTGGTACGAAGTGAACGGCTTTCTAAAAATTGGCGATAACGGCGTGGTAACCATCTATTCTCCCAACCCGGAGATTGGCCAAAATGTAAAAACGGCTATGCCGATGATTGTGGCCGAGGAGTTGGATGTAGATTGGAAGCAGGTCGTCGTTGAGCAAGCAGGCTTGAATACGGAGCGTTTTACCCGCCAGTTGGCAGGAGGTAGCCAGTCGATTCGGCAAGGTTGGACGAGCCTGCGTATGGCCGGTGCGACGGCACGACATCTGCTCATGCAAGCCGCCGCCGAGCAATGGCAAGTTCCAGTGGATGAATTGACCACCGAAGCAGGTGTAGTTTACCACAAAGCGACTGCCAAGCAGGCGGGCTATGGCGAGTTGGCGCAAGCGGCTTCTAATGTGCCTGTGCCAGAGGAAGTGGCGTTGAAGGATCCTGCCCAGTTTACGATCATAGGAAAAGGACAAAAGAATGTGGATGGCCGAAAAATTGTGCAAGGTGAGCCTTTGTTCGGTATTGACGTTTACAAAGAAGGTATGCTGACGGCCATGATCGTGCATCCTCCTGCGTTTGGTATGCGCCTCAAGTCGGTAGAAAAAGAGCGTGTGGCCAGTATGCCGGGCATTCGACACGTTCTCACTATCAACACCCAGCCGGAGGGGATGGAGGTGCAATGGTCGGATACAAACGCATTTACGGAATTGGTAGCCATTGTAGGCGATACCACTTGGCAAGTGATGAAGGCCAAAAAAGCCATACAGGTAGCTTGGGATACCGTAACACCTCCGGAAGATTCCACTATGCACACGACAGCCCTCGCCGACCTGCTGAAAAATGGCAAAGGAAATACAGATCGGAAAGATGGCAACCCCGAAGCGGCTTTTGCCAATGCGGAACGGGTGATAGAAGCTACCTACTCCGCTCCTTTTCTAGCGCATAATACGATGGAACCCATGAACTTTTTTGCCCACGTAACGGCAGAAAAAGCTTTGTTGGAAGGCCCGATACAAACACCGGAATTTCTCCGGAAGTCGGCGGCATCGTTGTTGAAGATGGAAGAAAGCCAGATTGAAATCATGATGACCCGTATGGGAGGTGGTTTTGGCCGCCGTTTGTACGGCAATTTTGCTTTGGAGGCGGCAGCAATTTCCCGGCAAATACAAGCGCCTGTGAAATTGGTCTATACCCGCGAAGATGATATGACGCAAGGCACTTATCGACCTGATTACATGGTGACATACCGGGCTGCGATCGATAAGGATAATCAACTGACGGCGCTCCACATCAGGGGCACAGGCGCTAATGAAAGCCCCGTGTTTGCGAACCGATTCCCTGCCGGTGCCATAGAAAACTACTGGGTGGAAAACCTCAAACGAGAGACGAATATCTCTACAGGAGCTTGGCGGGCACCACGGTCGAATTTTATTGCCGGGGCAGAACAAGCTTTTTTAGATGAGGTAGCACAAGCATTGGAGCAAGACCCTATTGAATTTCGGTTGGCGCTGTTTGATAAAGCACTACAACAACCCGTAGGCAAAGACAACGACTACGATGCCGAGCGATATGCAGGTGTGTTGCGCTTGGTGAAGGAAAAAGCAGGCTGGGGGCAACAACGGGAAGGGGTGTACAGAGGGGTAGCTGCTTATTATTGCCATAACTCCTATGTGGCACAAGTAATAGATGTGGTGAGAGATGCTGAAAAGATAAAAATCGATAAGGTTTGGTGTGCGGTGGACTGTGGTATTGTCGTAAATCCCGAAGGCGCGCGCAACCAGATAGAAGGTGGCATCATCGACGGTATTGGGCATGCCATGTATGCTGCCATGACTTTTGAAAATGGAATGCCTCGCCAACGCAATTTTGATAGTTACCGACTGATCCGCCATAACGAAGTGCCACGCTCCATAGAAGTGTTCTTTGTGGAAAACGGCATTGACCCCACGGGGTTAGGGGAGCCATCGTTGCCGCCCGCTATTGGTGCGTTGGCCAATGCTATTGCTGCGGCTACGGGGCAACGGGTTTATTCTCAGCCCTTTGCGCTACAACAGGCGGTGTTGGGGTGAGTAAGTTGAGTGTACTTTCTAGTACGAGGGTTACGGTTCTTGCTGGTGTTGTTTCCAGGTGGTGTAATCCGTTGATTGAGTAGGGAGATTGGCAGGGATTTCCCGAAGCGGTTCGCAAGGGATAAGGGATTGGTGAAGTTCTCTGGGCAGTTGTTGGTAGAGTTGAGTACCTTGGGTTTTCCATGCTAGCATTTCGTCGCTCACCTGTTTAATGATTTTGCCGGGATTGCCCGCCACCAAGCTTCGAGCGGGGATGTGTGTGCGGGCTTTCAGGAAGGTAAGTGCACCAATAATACATTCGTCGGCTACAACACATTCGTCCATAATCACGCTATTCATACCGACGAGTACGTTCCTGCCTATCTGTGCCCCGTGAATAATGGCACCATGCCCGATGTGCGCACCCTCCTTGAGCCTGACCGTGATACCGGGAAACATGTGGACGGTACAGTTTTCCTGAACATTGCACCCATCTTCGATGACAATACCACCCCAGTCGCCACGGATAGCGGCACCTGGCCCTATATACACATCGGCACCGATAATGACATTGCCCGTGACAGCCGCTTGAGGATGTACATAAGCACTAGGGTGAACCACAGGGCGGAATCCTTGGAAAGCGTAGAACATGGTATTGCTATTTTTTCTGTTACAAAGATTCGGAAAATTTTCTAAACAATTCTCTGCCTCGATCTACCTACTTACCCATCAGAGAAAGGGATTTTTGACGGTCAGCACCCGCTCAATGACCTGCCCGTGCTGCAAATCCTCCGAGTATAGTACCGTGCAACCAGCCTCCAATGCTGCCGCTATAATAAGACTATCATAGAAAGAGAAGCTGTTCCGATCTGCTATTTAGCATGCCACTTGAATCGTGGAGGGCTTATTTGTATGTACTTCGTTATTTAATTCCATTTCCTGCAAAACGCTTCTAATAGCAGACCAAGGAAATCTAAATTTTCTGAACAAGACATTGGCTGCTTCTTTGAGTACCTGTGTACTGATGATAGTATTCTCATTTGTTATTATACGTTGGATTAAGAGCTGCTTTGGTACGTCGATATTAGTGTGAGCATAAATCAGTAGGTTCGTGTCCAGAAATACCCTTTTTTTATCTTTCATTGGCCTCGTCTCTATCGAACTTGTAATTGGCTTTAAGTTCCTCTGGCACATCCAAAATGGTAAAAGATACCTTATTAACCGACTTTTGGATAGCCTCCTCAATGACGAAGGCGATGATCTCAACTTGCTTACCCAAGAAGTTATCGGGTAGCGTGAGTGTCAAGTTGTTGCCTTCAGCAGTGATAATGGTTCGTATCATAATCTTGTTAACTTACAAAAGACCTAACAGTATGCTATTTTTCTATACAAAGTTAAAAATTTTATCAATAGCCCGCAAGTATCCATTTTAGGCATACGCTAACACCCCATTAAATTTCAAAACTTACTCTTATTAGGGCGTGCCCCCGTGGCTGTGCAAAAGGGTGCGAGGGGCAGCCGTATGAGGTAGTGAAATACCCATTCGGTCAACAAAACAAAACTGTCTGTCCACACTTCCTGCCCTGTCAAAAGCCTGAGCACACAGCCACGGGGTCGCTCCCTTCCGGGCTACGGCCCCTCCCGAAGGTCGGGTCTGCCGCTGCCGCTGGAAGCGTCAGCCGCTCCCTCCAGGCAGCTCACGCAAGGATCATTGAAAATGGGGAAAGGATTGCAATTAAACACCATAAGAGCCATCAGTGACACCTACAACTGCCAGAAATATACAGGCATCAGAAAGAAGAACCTGAATTTTTTATATTGAGATTAACACTCGATTCCCACAAAAAACTGCTAGTCGTAGCGTCCTCGCCCAGCTCGTCGTAGCGTCCTCGCTACGACGGACTATGCTTGTAGGGCTTACAGCCCGGTTTTCCTAATAACAGCAAGAAGCGAAAAAACAACCGCCCCGTGGCACAAGCAGTCAGGGCAATTACACTACAAGGCATAAGTTTTAAGAGCTTTAGCATCCCACTGGCACGCAGTCTTCCCAATAAATCATCTACCTACCGCTCCGCCAAATACCCTTGCGCCACTTCTTCCACTATACCGAAAGCTAGCAGTGCGTCAAACAAGTGCTGACGGATAGCGGGCAAGTCATTCAGCGTGCGAGCAGCGCGTACCTGTTCGAGTAGGTGTACTGTTGTTTCAGGGTATAAACTTCACGGAACGCCAATAGCAAGGTTTCTGGTACGTCGGTGAGCTTGCGCATCAAGTCGTAGGGCAGGTCTTGGGCGGACCTGCGGGAGAGAAGTTCTAAATCGTCTTCCAGCGTAGTGATGAGCTTTTCCATGGCTTCGCCTTCTAAGATGCTCCTCTAACTTACCCTCTAACTTGCCTTTTAGCTTCGCCTTCTATTTTGCCTTCCTCCTTTTGCCTTCCTGGAACTGCCTCGATCCCACAGGCTACCGGGCAGATAAGCGACTCCCTCAAAGATGTTTTCCTTCATTTTTGCATATCGGACTTGGTTAATTTGTAGGATGAGTAGATGTATTGCAGTAGTTGCTGAAGTGCTTGAGGGACGATCTCTTCGGCAAATTTGACTCGTTGGCAAAGTTAAAGATTTTCCCGATTATTTTTTAGGCGAAGAAAAATCGTTGCGTAGCCCGCGCTAAGGGGCTGGAGGGTTCTCCCGACCGCAGGGAGGGACGAGCGAATAGCGAAGTTCATAAGAGTATGTCTAAAATTTCCTCAATTGGCTATAAGTGACAAATTTTATCCTGTCCAGCGTTAGTCCCGATAGGGCCATCGACGCCTGATGCTTCCGGCATCGACTGCGCTTTCTGCCTTGTGCAGAACAAAAATTCTGATCACTTCGCTCAATCAGGAAAATTTAGACATACTCTAAGCACCTGACCCCGCCCCATTGGTAAGATGGAACAGATGCACTTTTGCGGGAGCGCCCTAATAAATATTCCGTGTAGGTTATTACTCGTTTTTACAAAAGGCAACCAGCAGCTTGCCGATTGGTGCGATCCGCTAATTGGATGATGTAGTACCCGGCAGGCAATTGGCTGACATCCAATGTGGTGGTTGCTTGTGAAAATCGGTTCGCAGGGATTGCAACGGGGTGTCCGGCAGCATCCAACACTTGGAGTTGCCAATTTGAAATGGCATCGTTTCCGCTGTGGAGTAACGTTAACTCATGGGTGACGGGGTTGGGAAATAATACCCAAGCCCCAGCGGTTGACGGCCCTTCTGCTGTGTCCGTGTAGAGGTAGGTAGCGGTGGCCTCGCAGTCGCGGCTGTCTGTTACCAATAGTTCATAAGTGCCATCGGTGAGCTGGTGTATAATAGGGGTGTCTTCCCCATTCGACCAAAACCAGTTGTAGGGTGGAGTGCCGCCCGTAGCAATCCCCGATAGACTATCAGCTCCTGTGGGTTCATTTACGATGGTCAGCGTCAGCAAAGGAGGAGCCATTAGCTCGTACATTTGTGTTACCTGGCAGTCATTTGTGTCTGTTACTATCAGCGTATAGGTAGCTGGAGGTAAGTTGGAGATAAAGGCATCCGTCCAAGATGGAATCAGGATGTTGTTTTGCCGCCAGCGGTAGGTGTAAGGAGCCCCACCTCCCATGACAGTAGCGAGAATGTTACCATTTTCTTGGCCAAAACATTGTATAGAGTCAATGGTGGACAGTATCGAAATAGCTGTGGCTGGCTGCGTAACTTGAAGGCCGGGAAAAATAGCTCGGCAGGTATCACTGTCGGTGACGGTAAGCGTATAAAGCGCTGCTGTAAGTCCAGTAATATCTTCTGTCATACTACCATTGGACCACTCGAAACTGAAGGGGGGGACGCCTCCTGTGGTCGTTACTTGAATAGCACCATCACTCCCGTTTCTGCAACTAACAGGTGTGACGTTGATATCTGTTAATTCAATCAATGTATTGATAGACACCACATTAGAGTCGATGTGGATACCAGTGCAACCGTTGTGGTCGGTCACTACTAATTGGTAAATACCAGCAGCAGCAAAACGCAAGTCTTCTTGGGTGCTTATTTCTTGACCTGCTTCATTCATCCATTGGTATTGATAGGGCGGGGTGCCACCACCAACGCTGACATATACGCTACCATCCGCGCCACCAAAGCAATTAACTACCGTGAAGCTGTCTTTGGATAACAATGGGGTAGGGTTGTAATGCCTTCAATCAGTGAGGAGGGATACTTCACAGCCTGTCACCATATCCGTAACGGTAACACCGTAAAAATTGTCGAATGGTACATTGATAAACGTAACGACAGATTCATCGGTTTCGAGATATAGGTAGGTGTGAAGTGATAGCGAAGATGGTCGGATCCGCCTTGCATAGGCGGTCAAAACGGCATCTTGGCCACCAAAACAGCTTACCTTATCAACTACAAAGCTATCTAATAACAATGGGCTTATTCTTTCCTGCACTTTTGACGGTGCCGGAAACAGCAGCACAGCCGTTTTCGTCGGTAACGGTTACGAAATAGTCACCGAGGGGATTTAACGATGGAAGGGGTGGTGAATCGGTTAGTCCAATGGTAGGTATAGTCACCCACGCCACCCGTTACCTGAGCTGAAAGGATATCTACGGCATCGGGGTCGCAAACGTTCCTTAACCCAGATCAACCAGAATATTTAGCGTGGGAGGGTCTTAAAAGCGCAACGGTTACATCTTGAATGCAGTTGCGGTTATCCGAAACTACTAATTGGTAATTACCTGCTGGTAAGTCATATATACCGTGTGTTTGTATGCCCGTACCTATCCAGCTATAACTATAAGGAGGAGTGCCGCCTGTTGCCAAGGTTTCTATGTACCCCGTTGTATCACCTGCGCAAGCGATGCCGCCCATGTCCACTATCGCTACATCCAAAAGTGGTGGATACTGCATAGTAAAGGTATCAGAAATGAACTGGCAGCCAGTGAAATCGGTCACAGTAAACTGATAATCACCTGGTGCAAGGAACATTTGATCAACGTGTTGTGTGTTGTTGTTCCAGAAAAACTGGTAGGGCGGGGTGCCACCTTGCAGGATGGTTTGGTCGATAATACCATCGTTGACACCAAAACAAGAAGGCTGTACAACAGCATGGTTAAATAAGAAAACTTGGGGTGCTGCGATTACTACATTGGTGTCCAAAATGCACCCTCGGCTGTCGGTTAGCGTTAGTTGGTAAATACCTACAGGAACATCGTTGAGCAAGGCATCGCCGTCGCCATTCGACCACTGGAAATCAAAAGGGGCAACGCCTCCCGCTGTTACTTGTACCGAACCTGTTTTACCTACACACGCAGGTGGTGTGATTTGGGTTGTGATTGATAGGGTGGAGATGGGCTGCAATAGCAGTTCGCTGATAATGGCGGTACAATCATTGCTATCGGTTACAGTAATGGCATAATTGCCAGCCTGTAAGCCCGTACGCAAGGGGGAGCTTTGTTGTACACCGTCCTGCCACAAAAAAGTATAGGAGCCAGTACCTCCGGTTGCTTGCAGTTCTATAGCACCATTGGTATCTCCTACGCAGTCGGGTTGTTGGATGACGACCCAAGATACGATCAACGAATCAGGTTGGGTAACCGTAAAGGTATCGGAAACGGAACAGTCGTTGCGGTCGGTGAGGGTGAGTGAGTAATCGCCAGCTTGCAGGTTGCTTAAAGAGGGAGTAACAGTCTCGTTGTCCCATGAATAGGAATAAGGGAGTGTGCCACCTGTGCCAGTAGCTAAGATACTTCCTTCATTACCTCCGTAGCAAGCAGCCATTTGGGTTTCTTCCCATGTTATTTGCAAAGGCGCAGGTGCACCCAAAGTTATGGATTGCACTAACAAACATTGGGCGGCATCTTCCACGCTAATGCTGTAAACCCCACTTGTCAATCCGTCTCGTTGCTGTATTTGCAAACCATTATCCCAGCTATAAGTGTAAGGAGAAGTACCTCCGAACGCCTGTACCTGCAATTTCCCATCAGAAGCATCGTGGCAGGTGGGCCATTGTTGAGTGGCCACCAAAATAAGTGAGTCGGGTGCTGTTAATTCGTATGTTTCTATGGTTTCGCAGGTGCCATTGGTTATCGTTACCGAAAACTGCCCGCGCCTAATCCGTTTATGCAAGGCGTATTACCCCCTTGGCTCCAAGTATAGTTGATGGCACCGCTGCCTAGTACATCTAAGCAAATTTCTACCATCTTGCAACCCGGCGCAGGAGGGGTTATTCACAGTCGTTTCGCCCAATTGGAAGTTGCGGCCTTGAATGCGGATGTTGCGCAATATGACTTGGCATCCTTCGGCGGAGTTGTCTGTCAGCGTGATACGGTAGGTGCTTTGGGGCAAATCTAGGATGTGCAGGGTATCCTGTGTGGAAGACCCCGTATCTGTTTGCCCATTTTCATCCTCCCATATCCATGAAAAAGGCGGCAACCCGTTTAGTGGCACTAAAGTAATACTTCCATCAAGTGGCATTGCAGGCAGAAACGGGCGAGGTGAAGACTTTGAGGGAATCAATGCTATTGGTGGTCTGAATAGCACAGAATCAACAATAGAGCATCCTGCACCGTCGGTGACGGTAACTGACCAACCGTCTAATACCCCGGCCATAGCGCTACCTTGTACGGGTAGCATTGCTCCTGTACGGCCTGTTTCCCCAAAAGTATTGGTAATTACCGGCACCTCCCATCGCTTGGGCAATGACAGTACTCTGCGCAGGTCTTTACATAAGGAAAAGAATCAGCAGGCATAAACTGTATGCTTGGTGCCTGCCTCACGACCAATTCAACAAGCCTTCATCGGTGCAACCGGCTGCTGTTTCCATACGGAAGGCATAGGCGGTAGAGGTTGTAGAAGGCGTTACCCGTTGAGAGCAGTTGATTGGCAGGAGTGGCAGGTAAGCCAGAATGAAAGGTTGTGGAAACCGCTAAAAGCTCGCATCGCTGATGGCGGCTTCTTCTAAATTAAACACATCTCCGGGGCAGATAGTGGGGTTTCCTTCCACCATCCCTTTAGGTGAAGGATTTTACGGTTACATATACTTCGCTTTTATCTCGGTAAAGCAAGTGAAATCAGTGACTTCGCGTAAAAAAGGTATGTTACAGGTGTGTTGCCAGTGTTCAAAGGAACAACAGGCGAGAAATCATTTCACGGCTATCACACCGCTGACTTTGTCTGGGTCGGCGTACCATAAAACGGTATGGGTGTAAAGAGGATCTGTCAGTACTTGTATAACAGGCGTTTCCTCGTTGCAAATGGTATCGTGTAGAACGGTTGAGGGGCAAAATGGTGTCGTCATCCACTGTTGCAATATTGCAGTTCTCGTCAAGGGTATTGGTAAGGAATTTCTGGCATTTGGATTGGACAGCAGGGTCGGTATCGTCACAGTCTAAGGCATTGAAGACATATCCAGTAGGTGGTACTGTTACGCAACTGTATCTACCCGTGGAAGGGGCGCCAAAACCATCGCCATCTGCATCAACAAAAAGCTGCGTATCGGGAAAACCTTCATACACAGAGCCGTGTAGCCGTATTTGATCGATAGCTATATCTCCAAAAACACCGTTGCCTCGGCTGCCTCTGAATCGAAATTGTAGTGTAGCACCCTCGTCAAAATTGGCTAGACTGATATAGGCTTTTTGCCAATCCGTGCTTTGGTGACCAGTTCTTTTCCATAGTTCTTGCCAAGTGAATCCTCCATCATTTGATACATCAAATGCGAGCATGCCAATGTGTACCCCCGATAGATGATAAGCAAACGAAACATGGCAGCCATCCGACCCCTGTTTATACAAGGTGAAGCAACTGCTCTCTCTAATACAGCGATGCTGCCAGTACCACAGGCTGTGCCATTAGCCCTAGGTAGAGGTATTTGCCACCTATACCTAGGTTGTCAGTATAGCCTGTATTAGTGTTGGTGTTGCCAGTCCAGACTAACCAATCCGCGTCATCTTGTGCAGTATTGATCCAACTACCTGTCAAAGGACAAGCACTGCCGCATAAAGGACTACAAATAGATTGGTTGTCAAAATTTTCCTCCCAAGTGACGGCGTTCGGTTGGCATCCTGTCTGGAAAGACACTACACAGCTATTGTCACTATTGGACACCTAGTTCACAAACTGCGCGTATATATAAGTCATAATCAGTATCATCACTATCCAAACCTGTGAGTGTGAAATTGGGACAGGCAGTTAGTGGAAATACTTGCCCACCACCCGCAAATTCATCTACACCTGGCACAGCCCGGATAGCCAATTTCAACAATCACATTACCGGAGCACCAAGACGGTGGCGAGATGGCACAGGTAATGGCCGTGGTATCTTGTTGGATGATTGCTACGCTTTCAATGGGTTGGCAAGTAAAGGCTTCAAAGACGAGTTCTACAAATTGTAGCGTACCTACGTCTATTAGCAAATCATCGCAATACGCAGTTCCCAGTTGCCGTTGGCACTGGTCGTTCCATCATTAAAAAGGTAGAGTGGCTGTAAGGCGGTAGGTTTGTCGGCAAAAGGAGCTGTTCCTGAGGAAAAAGCGTCACAAGCATCATCGGATAACACCATAGCACCAAAGCAAGAGGGTAGAGTAGGGTCTCCCAAATTATCACCATTACCACCCACATTGCTCAAAAGGAGTACTTCTGTTCCACTTGGTGAGATCAACGTAATATTCACATCGCTGACCCATTCGTGTTCCATCAGCAAGCGTACTTCTTTCAAATAAACATCTTGCCCTAGATGCCAGCAGGCGCATTGGATACCTGTATGGTGAAAACGTCTGGATTGTAAAAATTTACATTTTCTGGACAATTGACATCTGTCAGTACCACATTTAATCCGCAATTGGAAGGATTAACTGGCATCACCACCTGCGCTACAACATCCGTCCAGTACAGTGACGGGGAACAAGATGATAATCCAAGACGAGCATAAAGTATCTGGCGATGTCTGCGATAGGATGTAATCATAGGCCGATGGAAATAGATCAGTGCATCATGCACCCGTGTGTGGTGATTTGCAACGCAAAAATAAGGCATTTTAGGTCGTCCTAGACTAACATGTTTTTCACCATCATTTCTACCAATCAGTCTTAAGTGAGGATGCAAGTCGAGTACTTGCCCCGCCCAAGGGTGTACCAAACGGTATCATAATCTAAAGGCGAATAGGCTAATACAAGATCACATAAAACGTTGTAAGCCCCTCTAGTTTTGCCAATAGAAAGATCATTGTAGAGGCTAGCGGCAAAAGCACTACAATCGACTAACGCATTGTCTGCATTCAAGTAGCTAGCACCTGCAATCACTTGGCAACCTTCGCCGTAATTGGTGGCTCCAGCCCCCGTCCAGTGTATGTTGATACCGTTATTATAGCCGCTGAGCCCTTTAGCGGACATCGGCGGAATCGAAGGCATCACGCCGCTCTGGCCCCTGAAAACTAGTACCCTTACCACTTCAAGGTTTTAGGCTTTATATACTTTTTTCACGTCCCCAATCTTGTGCCAAGCCATTCGGTATTTGTGTTGGCCTTCTACTAGGTATGCTTCATCCGAGCGTTTACCGCCGCCAGGTCTTGGGTCTGTCGAACCATAAAATTTAAACACCTTTCCCCTGATAAGTAGTAAGAAAAGGTCGTCATTTCCTCTATTGAAATCGCGTTTTTCTTGGTTTCTGCGAATACCAATTAAATGCACATCTTCCGGTTTCCACTCCCAATCCTGAATTTTACGAGTATCGCCAGTATTGGTTGAGGCATTTACCGCTTGTAGCACCTCATGAGGATTTGCCAGATAGTGTGCTTTACTTTTTTCTAAAACATCCAACCACATGAGGTATTCCTCTGAAGGAGGAGAAGCCCACCAATGGCAGGTCTTTGCCATTTTATCCCACCGGTGTGCATGCATACGGGTTTTGCTCCCTACTACACCATCTGGCACACCTATGTCGGTGTGCTTTTCCACGGTGCGGACATATTCCTGAAAAAGCCTAGTACCTGCCAAGGTGACGTAACCAAAGATTCCGTCTTCTTGATGGTAAGGCAAAAAGCCTGATCGGTTTAAAAAGGCTTGCCAAGAACGCACATAATCAGGTGCATTGGTACTGACGAACGGGTTCCAGTCGCTAGTAGCCTCGTCTCTGAAATGGGACTTAGCCATGTTTGTCATAGCGAAGAAGTCTTGATGATATCGCTTGAAAAAAGAAGTGGTATCAGATGGCATGGCGCCGGTATCAACCGACCCAAGCCGGATGGCTTTGTATTGGGCTTCCCCGCTGATTTCGTTAGCAAATATGGACATAGGTAGTAGTATTTTTTTTTCAAAGATAAAGATTTTATCTGGTACAGCGTTCTTGCTCCTTTGGCTTTTATCCTTGCATAGGTTCAAAAATGGAAAAAACATTTGTTTTTACCAGCGAAAAGTTTGTACATTTGCGCCTCTTTCAGGTCAATTAGCTCAGTTGGTTAGAGCGCTACCTTGACATGGTAGAGGTCACTGGTTCGAATCCAGTATTGACCACCTCTTTTTAAGATAAAAAAGGCCACCAAGCATCATGCTTAGTGGCCTTTTTTATTGGTGTCAATCAACGGCTAATTTTACTGAACTATATCATTCAAGTTCCTAATGGTCAACTGTGGATTGTTGAATTGGGAAACAATGGCGATGATTGTGAATTCGTCATCAGGAACGGTGTTATTGGCAAAACTAGCTGCGGAACGGGTGAACATTTCGATCTGCCCGGTAGCATCTTCCAATACTTTGGTGCCATTATAGGTGCCTCCATCCGTAAAGCCAATATCGGCGATTTGTACTAAGGTGGATTCCCACGCTTCCAAATTGTTAACGACCTCCTGAACCGTCGCTACACGCGGCGTGGGCAGCGTACCTGTACCATAAGATACAGCATTAGCATTAGAGGACGTTATTGACTTGAAGCAGTCCATTGAATTCACTCAGCTCCATGCCAGATACGTTGATTTCAATATCTTCGCCAAGTGCAAATTCATGGTTGGCATTGAAACGGATGACGATGCCACCTGATGCGTCTTGTATGACAAGGTTGCGGGTAGTAATATTGCCATTAGTAAGGTCAGAAATGACAATACCTCGGAGCAGTTTATTGGCAGGAGCCGCAGTAGTGCCTCCAGCAAAAAGCCCTCTCAATGCTGAACAGGTAATGGGTTCGGGGTTACCACTACTGCCACCATCGAAATCGGCATCGGAAGCGTTGCGCATGATAAGTTGCAAACCGTTGAAGTCAGAAACGATACCTGTCAATGTACCCGTGCCAGTGGGGATGCTGTTGCCTGAAAAAGAAGCAGCGAACAGGGTGAAGACGGTCAAACTACCGGAACCATCCGCTACGGTCATACCATCGCCGTAGGTAGGGCCACCATTTAAGGTCGCGTTGGTGACACTCACCAATGTGGACTCCCAGTCGTTGCCATTGGCTAATATTTCTGCGACGGTCGCCTGGCGAGGTGTGGGCAAAGTACCATTTCCTAAGGATACTGCATTGCCTAAAGGTACATTGTTGATCTGTACCAACCCATTGAATTCGCTCAATTCTTGACCACTGATCGTTACTTCTACCGATTCTCCAAGATTGAAGTTATGGTTGGCTGCAAAGCGCACTACAATCCCTGCTGTGCCGTCTTGTACTACGATGTTTCTTCCATTGATATTGCCATTCGCGCGGTCGCTGATGACGATACCCTTGATTTTGAGTTGTCAGGCCACTACCGTCGTACCGGCAGCAAATGCAGCACGCACTCTGTATGCTAACCTCTTCACCACCTGTATTGCCACCACCATTGCAACGCTCGCCTGTGAACTTCACATCTTCGGTGTTGCGTAGGGTAAGCTGTACGGTGCTGCCAAAAACAGATAGCACTGCTGTCAGTTGGCCGTTGCCAGCGGGGATTTCTGTGCCTGCAAAATCGGCGAAGTCGCTATTGCGCACAATGACTAAATTGTCAAAACAATCCTCCAAAGTACGGTTGCGACCAGAGCCACCACCTGCCAAAGCATAGGTGCTGCCTAAGTCCACATCCGCAAATTGCACATCTTCCAACACAATGAGCCTACTCAGTAGGTTATTAAAAACCGTGGTGTTGGTCAAGATTTCCCTCTAAGGAAGTAGGGGTAGGGATTACATCTTTGGTTTCACCTCCCACTACGAATTGGCTAATCAGCGGCCCAGGAATCAACCCACCGCTAGCGTCACCTGCAATCTGGTAGAGAGTTGTTGTAGTCATTTACATATAGCCCTTTGAGCTTGACGTATAAGACTGTACCCACAGGATAGAGCGTATAAAGCCCTGTATTGCCCAAACGGATGATAATACCGCCCGTTTGCGTCCTCGTGACTAATTGCTGGTATAGTTGCCACTTTCATCGTCTGCTACAACGGTGGCGGCAATGATAATCTTCGGTGATTTCATTGGCATTGCCTCCTAATGTATGCAGTGCTTTTACTTGTGCAATGGTAGCATTGGCCGTTAAGGCGGGTAAGTTTCTTACAGGTGGCTCGTCAAATTCCTGATGCACACAGGCGGAGAAAGTTAACCCCAATATGGCCAAAAGTAAGAGGGAGAAAATATATTTCGGTTGCATAAAGCTGTTTTTAGATTAAAGACGGAATGTCAAACTGATGAAGTAGTTTCTACCAAAGCTGTAGAAATACTGGTTGGGAAACGATTCACATCCTTCCCCTCAAAGTCGTAGCGGAATTGCTCGAACCCACCTGTGCGGAAATCCTGATTATCCAAAATGTTATTAACCCCTATATTGAGGTAGAGGAACAGATCGTCAATTTTCCAAGACTTACCACCGAAAACATCCATTGTAAGGAGAGCTGCTGGAGTGCGTTCTTGGTCGATGATTTGATTCCAAAGCGGGCTGTCAGGAGTGACAATCTCCTGCACCACCTGCGGTCTGGTACATAAGAAACAGCTCTGGAAGTACGCCTTTCTGGATAAAAGTCAAGTAGGTGCAGTTGAAATAGTTGAAATTAACATTGGCAAACCAGAACTTAGGGTCATTGTAGGACAAACCTACCGTAAAGGCTTCATTGGGCGACCCCGCTACAAAGAACTCATTGATATAAACAGGGTGTTCTGAAAGCTTTTCAGCCTAACTGGTCGAACCAAATAGAAGCGAGTAGGTCGATTGGTGTAGATGTGACCAATAGCTGCTACGGCACTGGCACGCCAGCGAGAAGTGATATTGCCTTCAACCGCCAATTCCACCCCTGCGTGTTGGGTATTTATGCCTTGCATAATGTAGTTGACAAAACCACCACGGGTGTCGCTTTTCCAAACAATTAAAGCATCCAAGAAAAGGCTACGGTTGAATATTTGGTCTTCAAACCGTGTAAAATAACCAGTGGCTCTTGCTTTGATACGGGGTGCCCGCAGCAGGTAGCCGCCTTCGATGGCCAAAATTTTCTCTTGCGTCAGGTTGTCCACCAACTGGTTGCGGGTACGTGGGCTGGTGAAGCCATCTCTGGCATTAAGGCGCCTTGGTTTGGTAGGCACCATTGAGCGATAAGTAATTGCGGCCATTGAGTTTATAAGTAACGCCGCCTTTGGCCCCATATTCCGCGAAAGAAGCAGTCTCGCTGTCTCCGTCACTATCATTAGGGAATTTGCCGTTGGCTACATAACCAAAACGCCGAAATTCAGCATTACCATAACTACCAGCCACGAAGAAATCGACTTTGGGATAGGTGAAATTGGCTTGCAACCACCCCTACCCTGGCGAATCTGGTAGTCGTAATCATAGCCGAATATATCCCCTTCACGGATAACCTGATTTGGGGTGTTGATGTCATTTTGTACAAAAGCCCCTGTACTGTCAAATTCAGCAAAACGATCCACATTGATATAAAAATCTCCTCCCAGCAAATCGTCCACTAATTTGTAATAATGTGTGCGCTGCGCTTGGTATGTAGCACCCAATTGCACCGTAAGATGGTCGCTTAGGAAGGCTTCCAGAACGGTATTGGCACTCGTGCGGCGAATATCGGATCGTCTGTCCTCGATGATATATTGTGAACGAAGCCCTGAAACGGTATTGCCTTGTATGCCGTTAGCGTCCTCAATAGTCTCAAAACTGCGGTAGTTGATTTGGTACATTTGATCCAGTCTAACTGTCCGGCAACAGGCCAGCGCGGCTATTTGATCGGCGGTTTCACCTTCAAAGAAGCTAGGCAACTTGCGGTAATAGTTAGGGCGAGGGTCTGGGCTATTATACCAATCCAATGCAGAGTTGCCCGTATATCCTGTTTGGTAACCCAAGGTGGTTGTCCACTGTAATTTATCGGATAGCTTCCAGTCGTTGCGTAGGTTGAAAATCGGCTGATGCTCGTCTCTTACCCGCGCATTTCGCTTTTCCCCTTCCTGCCATCCCCAGTTGGCGTTGTAGTAATTAGTGCCAGCTAAGTCATAAATTTCTTGTGTAGCGCCAGAGGTTTTGCCTCGCTTGACAGGGGCACCAAAGGCCGTAAAGTTGAGGAGGGCGTTTTTGCCCAACTTTCTATCCACAGATAGAAAATAGGAGTAGGCATCATAAAAAGTGCCCTCGATATACCCCTCATCCGGCTACCATGACATGAAGCAGATAAGGACATAGCCCAGCCATTTTCCAACATACCAGTGCTGTATGTCGCCATCAGTCGGTTGCGATAGGTACGGTTAGAGATGGCGTAACCTACTCCGGAATTGCTTGCGCTGCGTACTAGCACGGGTGTCGATTATGGAAGAGCCACCCACACCGCCATAAGCGAAAGTGGATGCTCCCAACCCAATGACATTGGTACGATTGCAGGAAAGCATCGTTCAAACCACCCCCAGTGGTTGAAAAAAAACATCTCCGGTTTCTAGTTCATTGAAGGGCATACCGTTTAATAACACGGTAGAATACCGGGCATCATAGCCACGAATGTTGAACCGCGCTGACCCAAAAATGAAGGCCGCTGCCGATATGAAGGCATCATTAGAAGCAGAAAGCACGCCAGAAATATTCTGTGCGCCACCTCCTTCACTGTCGTCGTCGGCAATGGTAATGGTGGGAATCAACTCGTCGGTAACGGCTACGTCAATACTACCCGAACCTGCCAACGGGAGGGTGCCTACGTCGATAGCAGGTGCACCGTCCAATAGGATTTCTTTCAATGGTCTGGTATCCATCGCGGGATACAGACAGTACGACAGTTTGCCCCGTTGCTGCCACTATCTTCAGTTCAAAGCACCTGACGCGTCTGTGCACTGCGCTCGCACCCAAGGTTTGTACCAGTACACCAGGCAGTATTTCGCCAGTTTCTTGATACACCACTTGGCCAGTGATAGTCGTTTGTGCAGTTGCTGAAGTGAAGGACGAACAAAACAGGAGCAAAAGGGTGAATGTGGCACGAGTACTCCCGAAAATGCTCGTTGTGTCATAGAAACATTGTGTGTGTAAAAAGCCTTGCAAATGTAGCACTTCGATTGACTAAAAAAAATAGTATCGCTAATTATTAACGTTTACTTAAAGCGAAATTGTCGGCAATTTAGTGAACTTTGCGTCCGTTTCACGTCTGAATATTGCATATTGCCAAGATAGGAGTGCTGTTTTACTGTCTTCTTGGCAACTTTGGATGATTAGACACATCAATGAATTTACGAGTGATGCACATCTTTCAACGTTTAGTTTTTTTGTACTGTATCGCCCTTTTGGCTGGGCCATTGACGGCTCAACAGACCTATAAAGTAGGGCTGATAGGTTTTTATAATCTTGAAAATCTATTCGATACCATTGACACCCCTGATGTATTAGATACGGAGTTTACCCCGGCGGGTAGCAAGCAATATTCTCCTTTTGTCTATCAGGATAAGTTGAACAACCTTAGCAAGGTTATTTCAGAAATGGGGCGGGAACTTTCTCCCGATGGAGTGTCTATTTTGGGCGTAGCAGAGATTGAGAATCGTTCCGTATTGGAAGATTTAGTGCGACAACCCGCTATTGCCGACAGGAATTACCAAATAGTCCACTATGATAGCCCCGACCGACGCGGAGTGGACGTTGGGTTGTTATATAACCCCAAATACTTTACGGTGACGGAAAGTAGAGCCGTTCCCTTGATGATTTATGAAGACGATGGCGTAACGCGCATTTATACCCGCGACATTCTGCTCGTAGGAGGGGAATATGATGGTGAAAAGATGTACATAATGGTCAACCACTGGCCTTCGCGTAGGGGAGGGGAGGCCGCGAGTGCCCACCTACGCAACGCTGGAGCACTCGTTTGTAAAAACCTCAGCGACTCAATACGCCAAGTGGTGCCAACGGCTAAGATCGTTATCGTTGGCGACTTGAATGATGACCCCGTGTCGCCCAGTGTAGCGAAGGTGCTCAAGGCAGAAGGAAAGAAAGAGAAGGTTCCCAAAGGGGGCTTCTACACCCCGATGCGTGAATTTTTCAAGCAGGGAATAGGTAGCAATGCTTATCGCGATGCTTGGAGTTTATTCGATCAAATTATCCTCAGCGACAATTGGTTGGATAAGGACAGCGGATATTTTTTTTACCAAGCACATATTTTCAACCCAGCGTACCTCGTACAGAAAACGGGGCATTTTAAGGGATACCCGTTCAGGACTTACGCCGGCGATACCTATTTAGGTGGGTACAGCGATCACTTCCCTGTATATATGGCGCTGCTCAAAGCGAACTAATTATGTTTTCCCGTGAAGAAGCCAGCCGCATACGGCGGGATTTTTGGACTACTTTCGGCCAGTATCTCAGACCTATTCCCGGTGCAGAGGGCGGGAAGGTGAATTGGGTGAACTATAAAACGGGCTTTCGCAAACTGCATTTCCGTATGGATGTGGATCGGGAGCAGGCGTACATAGGCATTGTTTTCATGCAAAAAGATGATGATTTAAGGCAGCTTTTTTATGAACAGATGGAAGAGCTTCGCCCCGTTTTTCATGCCACTATGGAAGAGGAATGGACGTGGGTACAACAGGCCGAAACAGCCGATGGGCAACCTTTTTCACATGTTTTTACTACGCTAACTGGCGTGAATATTTTCCGTGCAGACGACTGGCCTGATATTATTGCTTTTCTCAAGCCACGCATCTTGCTTTTGGATGAGTTTTGGTCTTTAGCGCGATATCATTTTGATTTGTTGGAGGAGTATTAATTAGTAATTTGACGGAAATAAACTGTTCAATTTTTTTTAGGCGATTCGCAAATATTTTCACACAATTTCTCCCGATAGATATCGGGATCAATTATTTAGAAAATTTTTCCGAATCAAAAATTGAACAGTTTATTTTTATCCCGTCACTATAATAAAAAGCCCGCCTCCCTTGTCAAAGTACAGGGGGCGGGCTTTTTGATTATTATGCGTAAGTACACTAAAATTCTCTACCTCTCAACATACCGTGCCAATAAATCTGTGGCAACCCGTAAGCTTTGAGGGCGTACATACTATAACGCTCTTCGGCTTGGTTGAAGGGGAAGCTCTCCATTGGCGTTTTATCGTAGTCAAATTCAGCGAGAATGAGGCTACCATAGCCAGTAACCAATGGGCATGACGTATAACCGTTGTAGGTTTTGGTCAGTGGTTGCTTCTGTAGATAAGAAATGATATTAGCTGCGGTTACAGGTGCTTGTTTGCGAATGGCAGCACCCGTTTTGGAGGTTGGCAAGCTACTGCAATCGCCCAACGAAAACACGTTCTCAAAACGAATGTGTTGCGTAGTTCCTTTATCGACTTCCACCCAACCTGTTTCTGCAGCAAGTGGACTGTTCTTGATAAAATCCGGTGAGCTTTGAGGAGGCGTAACGTGGATCATATCGTATTGCATGGTGCTGTGATCACCCGTTGCAAGATCCTGAAAACAGCCTCCTTTTTCGATGCATCTACGGCTACTAAGTTTTTGTTCCAATTGGTATTGATGCCGTGACGCTCGACTACTTTGTCCAAGGCATCAGCGTACTTTTTGACAGCAAAAATACCAACACCGCCTTTGCAGAACTGTACGTTGATGTTGTTGCGGATATTTTCGCGCTTCCAGTAGTCGCAAGCTAGATAGGTGATCTTTTGCGGTGCACCTCCACACTTGATGGGGGTATTAGGCTCGGTGAAAATAGCCGTTCCTTTTTTCAGCGACTTGATGTTCTGAAAGGTTGTTTCAACCGTATCGTAGGCGTAGTTGCTACAAACGCCTGTGCCGGGTTTGCCCACGCTTTCTTTAAGTCCTTCGATTTTGCCCCAATCCACTTGGATGCCAGCAGCTACTACCAACACATCGTAGGTGTGGCTTTCTCCGTTGGCCAACGTGAGGGCGTTATTAGCAGGATCAAAGGAAGCTACTTTGTCTTTGATCCACTGTGCGCCGGAGGGGATGTAATCAGCTTCATTTCTTTCTGATACCTCTTTTGGGAAAACACCTGCGCCTACCAACGTCCAAATAGGCTGGTAGTAATGCTTTTCGCTAGGTTCGATGATGGTTACTCCCGGGGGAGTCGATTGGTTTCTAAGCATGGCTGCTACGGTGATACCAGCCGTGCCGCCGCCTACGATGAGTACTTCGTGATGTGCCATATTATAAAAAATGTAATTTCAGTTAGGAAAAATGGATAGAGAAACTATTTAAAAGTTTTGCCCAATTGCTTGAGCAGATTCATCAGGAAGCCGAGGGCTTTCTGTCTGTCGGGGTCGTTGATGGCTTTGAGCAGCCCGAAAATGCCGCCTACTTTAGCCGGTGGTTCTTGCTGTGCTTTTGCCATAGCCATTGCTGCCTGCCCCGCCCAATTGACAAGCCCATGCGGGTCGAGGCCATTTTGTATGGCTCTGCCCATGTTTTCATCCATAATGTCCAAGGTCATAGCGGCCAAACCAGGTGCTTGATCCTGAAGGGTTAGCATACCGTTCAAACGATCCACCATGACAGGATTGGTCAGTTTTTCGGCAAGATCTAACGCCACTTTTACCCGTTCATCCAAGTTGACACCGTGAGCATCGGCGCGTCGGTAGGCTTCGTCCACTACGTCTGCGGTCATTGCCGCTAAACCAGGCATTTGCTCGGCTAGGGTCAATGCATTGTGGAGTTTCTCCACCATGAGGGGGGAAGTAAGCCTTTCGGCCAAATCCAGTGCTGTTTTTAGTCGTTCATCAATGCTGATACCTTTGGCATCTGCCTTTTTATAGGCTTCGTCGGCCATGTCAGCTGCCATCGCAGCCAAGCCAGGGCCTTGCTGCATCATCGTAGCTAAATTGGCTACGGCTTGTTCGATGGTATCTAACCGGGTAAGCAACTTGTCTAATGCTAGCAAGGTCTGTTGGTCGGCTAACCTAGCCTGTACCTGTTGCCCCGCTGGCGTGTCGGCCCAGTGTGTACCGTTTCCGTTTGAGTCCATATATATTCGGTATTCAAAAAATTTTACGAGTGTAAATTTGGTGAATTTACGTTAAAAGCGAAGGCAATTATATGAAGATATGTTCATATCAAGGTAACTAAATGTGTTTTTTTTGTTTTTTCTTAGAAATGGCTTGTCAATTGCGTGCCAGCCAATCGACAATTGCATCCATACCGCCCGTGATTTGTGGAGCGAAAGAGGTCATCCAATCAACAGCATCTGTTTCGTCGGCGTGTGCCAAGGCTGCTTCACCATCGAAATCAACATACGCTAAGCAGAGACGTCAGTTTGTTAGGGGACATTCCGAAGGCCGACCCTATGGAATAATGCCACACCACATTCATCTAATAGCCTGCTACACAAGTCATCAGCCGTATGAATGTTCTTTTGTGTACGATAGTGTGAAAAATCAGGAAACAGATAAAAACCTCCTGAGATGGAATACAAGCAATGTTGTTTTGCACACATTTCTCCCTGCGTGTAGGTTGCTATTTTTGGCAATACGCGCCTAGAACGGCGTAGGTAGTCATCCGTTTCGGGGATTCTCGGTAAGCAGTCAAGGCTGCATATTGAATGGGAGCTGCTGCACAGGAATAGGTTTCGCTAGCCATAACGGCCACTTCTTTCAGTAAGTCCATACGCTCTTTTGGAAAAGCGGCCACTCCCAACCGCCATCCGCCTGCACCACACCATTTGGACAAGCCCGTAGTAATGATGGTGCCTTCTGGGTAGTGTTTACACAAGGTAGGCACTTTGCCATCGAAATGAAGCATACCGTATATTTCATCTGCTATTACCCACGTACCCTTTTCGCGGAATGCTTCGGCTAACTTTTGCAATTCGTCATCAGTATAGCTGACCCCCGTTGGGTTGGAAGGGTAATTGAAAATGCAATAGCCCGGTTCTTGTATGTGTTGACGGATGGAAGTGGGACTGAGTCGCCATGCTTCGTCAAGCAGCCAGGTGATGGGGTGTTGGGTATAATGTGCCTGTGGTTCGTAGGATACCCAAGAAGGGGAAGGAAGATACAAACGCCCTTCTAGCACATGTTGTATGAGGTAGAGTAGTTCTTTAGAACCCGGACCAATGAGGATTTGGTCGGCTTCAAAGGAAATACCTCTTGTTCGGCTCAAAAAAGCGGCTACCTCCTGTCGGAGCGCAGCCAATCCCCTCACGGGTAGGTAGGATTTTTGGTGGGCGTTGTTGCGCAAAGCTTCCACGATGTGTTCAGGAATAGGAAAAGGAGATTGCCCAAAACCAAAATGGTAGATGTGCTTTCCCGATTCCCGTAGTTGTTGTATGCGTTCATTGATCCACAAGGTGGCGGAAGGTTGTATGTGTTGTGTGAAATTTCGTATCATTAATGTTTTGTTTTGAATTGCAATTTATAAGTAATGATATTTAGTTGTAGATTTTTAGATGAAATATTTTTCATTTTGACAAATTTTATGTTATTTGCATTGTCAACATGCAATCGTCTAAATGTTTACGGGCATAAATAAAAGTTTTTTTGGGGAAAAGATTGTAATTGTCTTTTTGATAGTTGCACTCAGCGCTCTGTTGAGTAGTAATGCCAGAAAGCCTACCGCAGGAGTGGTAACTGCCGCTACGCCGGAAGCATCGGAGGCAGGAGCTTTCATTCTACGCAAAGGAGGTAATGCTATTGATGCGGCTATCGCTGTTGCTTTTGCCCTTGCTGTGACGGAAAGCCCTATGTCGGGCTTAGGTGGAGGCACACAGATACTGTTATCACTCAAGCATCACACGCCATTTGCTATCAATGGGAGTACGATGTCTCCTGCTGCTACGCCTGTTGATGCGTTAGATACGCTTACCTATCACAGGCGGAGTACAATTCCATCCACAGTTAAAGTCTTGGAATATACTTGGCGACGCTACGGCAGTGGAAAAGTGGCTTGGGCAGAACTGGTAGCACCGGCTATTCGCTTGGCAAAAGAGGGCTTCGCCGTGGGTGCATTCAGAGCGAAGGTGTATGCCCAATATGCGGCTGTTTTACAAAAAAGCCCCTATCATACGCAGTTCTTCTTTACCGAACAGGGACACATTCCAACGGAAGGCGATTGGGTTAAACAACCCGTCTTGGCGCAAACCTTGGAAGCTATCGCATCCAAAGGAGCAGATGAGTTTTACAGAGGGCGCATTGCCAAGCAAATAGCGGAAGATATGGCGAGAAACGGCGGCTGGATTACTTATGATGATTTGTCGCACTTTCCCGACCCCGTAGAGCATCACGCTTTGAATACGCAGGCAGGTAGCTATGCCCTCTACTCTCAGCCGCCTCCCTGTGGTGGATGGACTATGCTAATGGCCCATCGGTTGATGCACCCGCCCTACGCAGATTCACTCTCTGTCAGTGCTATCGTCAAAGCACTATACTTAGCTCATCTCGACCGCAAACTACGCCCCATCACCAACCTTAGGGATTATGGTAGGGATATCGCCGTCAAGTTTTCTCCAGCGTATTTGGATAGTTTGTATTTTACCAACCTCGCAAGCGAAGAAGATGCTTCTAAAGGTGGGGAGACTACCCACTTCTCGGTAGTGGATGAATACGGTAATGCAGTGGCCGTCACAGCCAGTATCAATGCCTACTTTGGTGCCGCGGCCGCCTCGCCAGAACTAGGCTTCCTGTACAATACATATATGGACGATTTTGAGTTTGGGCAACCTGGTCACCCTTTCGCTATACGCCCTCATGCGCAAGCTTACTCTTCTATGTCTCCTACTATTGTGCAACAAAAAGGGCGCAATGTATTGGTATTGGGGAGTCCGGGTAGTAGTCGCATCATTTCATCTGTAGCGCAGATTACGAGCCAGTGGATGGAGGAACAAGACATTGTGAAACAGGTAGCCGCCAACCGTGTCCATGTCAATGGCCAAAAGATATACTTGGAAACGCTGCGGATTCCCTGAAAATCAACGCGGCTTTGCTACAGCAATACCAGTTGTTTTTGCTACACCCAGTCAGCGACTTATGAACGAAGCTGGTTTGAACCCCTATTTTGGGGGCATACACGCCATTGCCTACGAAGGAGGGCAAAGTGGGTGGGCGTAGCAGATCCCAGAAGAGACGGAAAAGCGGTACAGGTGTACCGTTGGACTTTTTTTTTATCAACTTAATTCACAAGTATGAAACAGTTTTCACTTTTGCGCTGCTCATGGCTATGGGCGTTTTCGCATGGGCGCAAAGCATGACGGTCACGGGAAAAGTGACCGATGAGGACAAGGCTCCCTTGTTGGGTGTCAATATCATTGTGGAAGGGGAAGGCACAGGGTCTATCACCGACCTAGATGGCCAATACTCCATCAAAGCTAAAACGGGCGATGTCCTGCTTTTCTCGTACATTGGATACGAGGAGCAGCGCATCACCGTAGGAACTTCCAATACCATAGATGTGGTGATGGGCGAAAGTGCTACCCAGTTGGGCGAAGTAGTGGTGTCGGCTTTGGGTTTTAAGGAAAGGCGCGACAGGATGTCCTCCACCTATTCCGTCATTAGTGCGGACGATGTGGTACAGCAAGGCGAGTACAAGGTTATTGACGGCCTTGGCGGCAAAGCATCGGGTGTACGGGTATCCTCCATGTCAGGTGACCCGGGTGCTGGCGCTAACATTCAGATACGAGGCCAAAATACCATCACGGGTGATAACCAACCCCTTATCATTGTGGATGGTGTTCCTTACAACAACGACTGGTTGCGAGGAGCGGGTAGCGAATCCGACGCGGGTGTTACCCAACAATCTCGTTTGAATGACATCAATCCCGATGATATTGAGTCTTTTCAGGTTTACAAAGGCGCATCTGCCGGTGCTTTGTACGGCACTCGTGCTATGAATGGGGTGATCGTTATCACCACTAAACGCGGTAAAAAAAAGGCAAGATGAAGGCATCTTTCTCTTCCAGCGTATCCGTGGATCAGATTTCAGTTAGGCACCCATTGCAGACGACCTTTGGGCAAGGAAATAATGGCCGATTCGTCGCAGACAATACCTTCATGGGGTGATAAATCGCCGATCGTGCAGGTGGTGCAGATGAAGTAAACACCACAGGACAGTATTTCCAGTCAGAAACAGGCAATATTATTTATCCCATTGTCTCCAAAAACTCAAGAGAGATTTATGAAGGCAGCAATTTCGATCAGGTATTCCAAAATGGACTCACCCTCGATAATAAACTAACCAGCGGAGGTAATGATGGTACTTTCTTCTTAGCGCAGGCCGCTTAATCAAGATGGCATTATTCGCGAAAGCTATTTCGACAAGACCAACCTCACCTTTTCTACCAGCCAGAAATTGACGGATAAATTGACGGCTAACCTCAAGGCGAATTATGTTGGTTCGGAATCCAATCGTACCCAGCAGAGTTCTAATACCGCAGGTTTGTATCTAGCGTTGCTGCGCACCCCGCCAGACTTCGATATTACAGACTATAAAGGTGACTATGTAAGTAGTTCTGGTGCTGTAACACAATCGCGCCAGCGTGCCTATCGTCGTTATTTGGGCATTAATGACAACGCTGTTTACAACAACCCACTGTGGACGATTTGAGCAAATCAATACCGCCAACGTAAACCGATTTGTAGGAACGGCGGAGTTTACTTACGATTTTTCGCAAAACTTCAATATGTATTAGATCGTCGATACCTATGATGATAACCGCATCTACTATTTTTTCCTTACTATACTGGAGGTGCTGACCGCCGCTATGGGCTACTCAGGGATGAAGTATTTGTTAATGAGCATAACGCCGACCTGTTGGCACGTCTGAATGTAGATATTTCCGACAAAATAGGGTAGCAACTACGTGGTTGGTTTTGGCATGAACGACCGTAGTTTGAAGCGAAACTTTACACAGGCAGATAACTTTACTGCCAACTTCAGGGGCTTGTTTGACCCCAACGAGGTGTCGAAAAAGGAAAATATCACCAGCGAGGTAGGCCGCACCCTGCGCCGCAATATTCGCCTGTATGGTACTGCTAATTTCGACATAGATGAGCAGCTGTTCCTTACTTTGGGAGGTGCTTACGAAAAACATTCTACCTTGGCAGACCCCTTCTTCTACCCATCGGCGGAACTGGGATGGAATTTCTCTTCTTCCTTCGACAAGCCTGATTGGTTTAGCTTTGGTAAACTGCGACTTTCTTATGGGCAAGTGGGGTAACGTACCGTTGCCACACCGGGCACAGACCATCTATGAAGTGGGGTCTTTCTCTACTTTTTCCGACAATATCACTTTGAGGACTTCGGTGGCGGCTAGCTTGACGAACGGGTGGGTAACTCCAACTTTGAAGCCCGAGGTAAAGACAGAGTATGAGGCTGGTATCGATTTGCGTTTTTACCGCAACCGTATCGCTTTATCTGCCACCTACTACACCAATGAGGTCAAGGATGCCTTGCTGGATATGTCATTGGTGCCGTCTTTAGATATTCCGAGATTTACGGAAACGGTGCCGATATTGAAAACAAAGGCTTTGAAATGGATATGCGCTTTGATTTCCTAAAAGAAAGATGACTTGACGATGGGTATCATGGCTAATTTCAACCGCAACCGCAATTTAGTAACTTCGCCTAACAGGGGGTGGTGTCGTCAACTTTACGCTTCGGTAAGTTCAGTGCAATCAGTGGCTATTGAAGGTTACCCCATGGGCGTATTCTTTACACAAGCAGCCGCCAGAAACGAGGATGGTTCTTTGCTATTGAACGACAATGGTTTCCCTATGGTGGATCTTACCGGTGATAAAGTGGTAGGTGACCCCAACCCCGATTGGCGCGGAGGTTTAGGTTTCAATCTGGCGTACAAAGGCTTGGCATTGAACTGCTTATTTGAAACGAGCCAGGGTAATGATTTCTCCGAGCGTACCCGTTTTATTTTGGGCTACTTCGGTACCCATGCCGATGTGGGCAACGAGATAACATTGACACAAGATCTTGTTAACTATGCCGGAGTAACCATTCCCGCAGGCACTACGGTAAGAGGGAATATCCGCAACTTTGGCGGGGGCGATGTTTTGTTGGATGAAAGTTACTACACGACCGTTCAGGGTTTCGGCGACGGTGTGTTGAATGAATTTACCGTAGCAGATGGTAGTTGGACGCGCTTACGCGAATTATCATTGAGCTATACCTTGGATTCGGAAGGCTTCAGGAAGTCAACAGGGTTGAGTTCCATTGAGCTAACCGCTTCCGGCAGAAACCTCAAAATCTGGACGGACATCGTGGGTGCCGACCCCGACATCAACCAGTTTGGCGTTGGCCAGGGCCAGGGGCTTGACTATTTCACCAACCCAGGTGCTAAGTCTTTCGTCTTCGGACTGAAGATTAATTATTAATCCATTTCGCTAAAATCAAGACGATGAAAAGCATATATAAATTTTTATTGCCGCTATTGGTTTTTACGGCTTTTTCCTGTGAAGACTTCTTGGATGTGAACGACAATCCCAACCAGTTGGTGGATGTACCATCGGGCGACCTTTTGTTGAAAGGCACGCTTTTGGCCAATACGCAGTTGCACAAAGGCCATCTCATGCGGGCTGCCTCTTACTATTCTGGAGGATTGATTGGTAACAACCTTGTTCAGCAAACGCTTTACATTTACAACTTCACCCCTGGTGACTCAGATGGCAGCTGGGAACATTTGTACAACGGTATCCTGGCACAAAACAAGAAGATCCGCGAGTTGTCGCCTGAATTGGATCGCTTGCAAGGTATTGTGGATATCAATGAAGCGATGGCATTGGGTACGGCTGCTTCTATCTGGGGCGATATTCCTTACACTACCGCCGTTCCTGACAACCCCACCTTGGAGTCGGCACTGCCTGTGTATGATGCCCAAGCGACTGTTTTTGGAGCCGTTCAAGAACTGTTGGACGCGGGTATTGAAAAACTAGCCGATCCTAAAACCAATGTGGGAAGCGAGGACATTTTCAATGGTGGGAACGCCACCAAATGGACGCAAGCTGCCTATACCCTCAAAGCCAGAAACTACATGCTGACCAAAAACTATGGTGCAGCTTTGAATCAGGTGGACAAGGGCATTAGCTCGGCTGCGAATGACTTGGCTTACCATCCGATTGGTACGATCAACGAAAATAGCAACCTCATTTACATCCTTGCCAACGGCAGCCGTGCTGGTGATATGACGGGCGAAGATGCCTATCTTCAGCAATTGCTTGACCCGGCCAATACCAGTAGCCGCAACAATGCCAAGACCGATGAAACGGCACGTCGTAATTTCCTCTTTATCAAAGGAGATGGTTCTAGCGATAAGGGGATCGACGCACAGGATGCCGATATGCCCTTGGTGACGTATGCTGAAAATACGCTAATCTGGGAGAGTGTTTGGTAAGAGATGGTGATAACCAAGGTGCTATCGACAAGCTGAACAGAACTAAGGGCGCATCTGAATTCCGGCACCGCATTTAACCCGATTGATGCAGCGGATACCTATTTGTACGCACCTTACGAAATGGCTGATTTTATGTCTGGTGGCATCGAAAATGCAGACGGTATAGCCGTGGATAGGGCAATCCTGCGAATCATTGAGGAACGGTACGTGTCTGGATTCACAACCTATATGCCGTTTGATGATGTACGTCGCTTGCGAAAATCCGACAGCGATGTGATCGTTCCTTTTCCATTAAATACCAGCACCTGCAGGCAACCCACAGCGTTTGCTTTATCCGGCTGACAAATCAATGGAAACCCCATGTGCCCAGCCCACTACCTGATCTGTTCACCGTTACTCCTGTTCAATAAATCATTACACATTAGAGGTTATGTACGGGGAATTTGTATAGGGATTCAAATAAGATTTTTACGTTAGATAAGAAAAAGGTTCTTTGACGCACGCATAGCGTAAAAAGATATTTGAAGCGCATACAAATTTCCTACATAACCTCTATAATACCGAGTGTCCATCGCCGTTGAGCGGTGGACGCTCATTGTTGGTTTTGAATAGAGGGGGTACACCATTTATAGTATTCACGGGTTTCTCATTTTTTCATACCACTTTAGTTGCTAATATAGCCAAATTTCTATGTGGTTTTCATGCATAACATCACGGTTTTCGTTGATGAGAGCATGCATACAATGTGTTTACGAAGCCTATTCAAATGATTCGTAAACGCAAATAGAGCAAGGTTCACCATTGGTATGGGAAAAATTGACCTTTACAATCGCTTCTGCTCCTGCAAAATACGCAGCACCTCTTCCTCGCTGATTTCTGCAATCAACGCGATAGTCAGGATGGGGATGCCTTGATGATGGGCATTAAGCACCACTGCAATTTTTTTTGCTTCTCGCCCAATCTCAATACCTTCTTCACGCCCTTCTTCACGTCCTTCTTCACGCCCTTCTTCACGTCCTTCTTCACGTCCTTCAACCCTGCCTTCCAATTTAGCCGTTTCTAGTACCCCATAGGAGATAGCCAATTCTTTTTGGTGTGCATCATACAAGGCTTTCGCAGTTGCATCCATAGCATGATAATTTAAGATTTTCGCTGCCTTTTCCAGTCATGGAGCACTGAAGTTTTCCGGAGTCGATTGTTTTTAGTAATAAATCCACTCATCAGCGTATCTTTTGCTATATCATTGAAGCTGTTTACCTTGATGATGTAGTATTCTGGATAAATCCATAGGCTATACGCCGAAGAGTTCCTTTTGTCGGGCACTTTCACTTGTAAGGTATCGTTGGTGTGGATACCCCGAAATTCGTTGATGCCATGATATACATAATCTTCACCCTGTCCCAAATCGAAATAGACGATATTGATAGAATATACCTTGCGCACTTTTATCGTAAGTGTAGCCCTCTCCATATAATCTGTGATGACCTTGCTGGTGCCGAATAGCATGCGATGAAAGTAGTCGTTTTCACTATTGTATTGCAATTCGATGAGGATTAGTTCCCCTTTGTCATTTTCCCAGAATGTCCACCTATTGGTTTTGTCTTGCGCTTCGGTTTTTTGGCCTGAGATTCCGGAATGTTTTTGATGGTGATCTGTCGGCGCAACAACACAAGGAAGCCTTCTAGCACATGATTGGCTTTTTGACGCAACAACTTTTTGATAGCCCCAATCAAAACTTACTAAGGGGCGTCCGTCACTCATTTGACCTTTTTGCAACAAAAATACAGTATTTTTCGCATTTTTTGCAATATGGGCAGGAGGTTATTTAGACATATTCTTAGGCCTCAAGAAGCTCTAAACTAATTAGATATAAAGCTATGACTATCATTTCAAGATTCATCCTTGCAATTGCAATATTGGGTTGGGTTGCCTGTAATCCAGCAGGAAAACTACACGAGTATGCGTATGAGAAACCAGTAGATACTACTTCACGCCCCATTCATTACCAAGAAAAGAAAACCTACGCGGTGGACGGAGTGTATGCGGATAACCAATTTGATGGTGCCAGATTAAACGGTTTTCATGCTACAGGGCGTATCATTTTACCGCCACCATCAGTGCGGAGAATGAACCTATAAACCCTAGCCCGTGGTATGCTTTTAAGTTGTGGTCGGATACAGCGCAAACTATCCAACTAACTTTGCATTACGAAAATGCCAAGCATCGCTACTTTCCCAAGTTGAGCACGGATGGGGTACATTGGACACCTATAGATTCTTCCTTAGTAGCGGTTAAGGACAGCACCGACCGTGTGTTGACACTCTCATTAACAAAGGATACACTTTGGGTAGCTGCACAGGAGGTTGTTAGTAGTGCGGATGTTTATCAGTGGTGCCAACAACAAGCTATCCATCAAGATGCCTCATTCAAGGTTGTGGGGAAAAGCGCGTTGGGCAGAGATTTGCCTCATCTTGCCATCGGCGAGGGGAGTCCCAAAGGAAAGCCCACTATTGTTGTTATCAGTCGCCAACATCCACCTGAAGTGACGGGGTATTTTTCCATGCAAGCTTTTGTTGAAACGCTGCTGGATGACACACCTTTGGCAAATGCTTTTCGCAAACGGTACAACATCTGGGTCTTTCCGTTGATGAATCCCGATGGCGTAGATCTCGGTCATTGGCGTCATAATACGGGGGGGATTGATTTGAACAGAGATTGGGCCTTTTACCACCAACCCGAAGTGCGTAATGTAGCTGGATATATCGTAGAAACAACCAAGGTCAATAAAAATGAAGTAGTGCTAGGGCTCGACTTTCATTCCACCTTCTATGATGTGTATTACACAAGTGCTGCACCTATTACGGCTCAATCGCGACTGCCGCATTTCAAGGATTATTGGTTGCAAGGCATAGCAGCAGCCATCGATGGATACACCCCGCGAGATGAACCTTCCATGGATGTACGACCCATTTCTAAAAATTGGTTTGTAAGGCAATTCAACGCAGAAGGCATCACCTACGAAATTGGCGACGATACTCCTCGTGATCATATCCTTCACAAAGGCGAGGTGGCTGCAATAGAGATGATGCAATTGCTTTTATATAGAAATTAGAGGGTGGTCAAAGAGAGGCTTGCTCAGCACGAAAGATATTAACATGAATACCAAACAATTTTTGCGTATAAGCTTGCTGATAGGGACGGCTATTTCTTTGTACTTCGTGCCTTGGCCTATCGTAATAGCTTGGATGCGGCCGTTGCCTGCAACGGTACAAGAACAAGTGAAAAAAGTTAGTGACTATGGTTTTGATGGGGTCATTGTTTATGTGGACAAAAAAGGATGTGCTCCCAAACTTTACGCAGGAGGATACCATAATAGGGATGATATGTCGCCAGCAAACCCATCTTCCTTGTTTAAAATAGCGAGCGTGGGCAAACTGTATCAAGCGGTGGCTATCTCGAAATTGGTGCGAGCGGGGAAGTTATCATTGAATGGAACACTTGCCTCGTATTTGCCTGAATTGGCAGGAAGAATCGAATACGCGGATAAGATAACCATAGAAATGCTGGTGAAACATATAAGCGGCATACCGAACTATACGGACACCAAAAATTATTGGTTGGCACCTAAAATAGCGGCTGATGAAAATCTGGCGTTGGTGTTGGATATGCCCGCCCAATTCAAACCAGGCGAGCGTTATCAATACTGCAATACCAACTATCTGCTGCTCGACAAAATTATGGCTCGCGTCCTTGGTTACGATACTTTCCAATATATTCAGGAAGTGATTTTAAATCCACTTGGTCTTGTGCATACCTATGCTTCCATCGATGATGTAGATTTGGAAACAGTAATGAGCGGGTATTATGTAGGGTATGACAGAGATTTAAAAGCAGACCATGTTGGTTCTATGTTGGCTACGGCAGAAGACGTTGGTTTGTTTATTCGTGCCTTAAATGATGGCACTGTATTTATAGATGCGGAAGAACAACGAATTTATGCGTCTATGTACGAGTTTGGGCATACGGGGTTGGTACCCGGTTACCAGACAATTGCCAAGTACCATCAAGCGTTGGATGCCGTAGTCATTCAATTTACCAATACAGTGGATTTTGAAGGTTACAATTGGAGTTTATCTGAAATTCTCTACGGTAAGATTTTGAAAATACTCAAGCGGCAGGGGGCTTGCAACGATTAAAACTACCAACTGCACGCAATGTGGCATTCAGTAATTTGACGGAAATAACTGATCCCATTTTTTCTGAAGATTTGTCTTTATACACACGCTTTGTGCAAGTATTCCTACGCGTAGTGCATAAAGCCAAGCCAAAAATGGGATCACTTATTTTTCCCGTCCCTAAGGAAGATCGACCGTAGTAATCGGGCAACTCAAAGTTGTCCGATTACTAAAAACCACAAAAATTTCACATTAATTCGCATCAATCACATCGCCGCTACCCGTGATATGGGTATCTAGCACGGGATTGCCCTTAAAGTAAACATCACCGCTGCCGCTGATACGGATATTGAGGAAATCAATTGCCCGCACTTCGGCATCACCACTGCCACTGACGCGCACATCTGCCCGATTGGTCGATAAGTCGAAGCCTGTGAAATCGCCACTGCCGCTGATGTTGAGGTTCAATTCATCGGCTTGCCCCTCCATGTTGATGTCGCCGGAGCCAGTAATATCGACATCTAAGTCGTCGCCTTCCACCGCGATGTCAATTTCACCAGAACCAGAGTTGGTTATTTCCAAATCATTCACCACCAAAACGTTAGTGCTGAAAATGTCGCCAGAGCTGCTCAAGCGGATGGTCTCCAAGTTGGGAGTGGTGATGAAAAAAGTGAGGTCATCAACGTTGCGGATACAATCGTTGGTGCGAATGCGCCAAATACCGTTGTCCACATCTAAGTCCACCTCATCGACAATGTCGGATTTACCTTCCATCGAAACTGCTTGCACAGGGCCAAAAGTGATTTCCACCCGCGCACTCATTTCTAAGTCAATACCCGTGAAATCAGGCACTTCTAAATCGGCATCCACTACGGGGCCGTCGGCACGATAGCAACCAAACCAGTCGCCGTCGTCGTTTATGTCAATGAAACACCCGCTCAGGGATACAGTGGCAGCCAATGCCAATGAAAGCAAAACAAAATTCTTTCTCATGGTTTTAATGTTGGAGTTATACAATCTGAACTCGTGGTAAAAGTCATATTGACAGGATTTACAAGATTTACAGGATTTGAAAATGGGTGTAAGAACCTGTCTTGCCAACTATTACCGCATGTTACTACAAATTTTTAGTGAAAACGTCGGTTGCCAAACCATCCAAAACGGAGTGTAACAGCCGCCGTAGCACCGGAAAAGTCGTCATTGGAAAGACCTAAGTTTTCGTTTACACCCGTTACATAGCGATAACCCACCGTGCCGGCCACGCGAAACCAACGGGCAATATTGAGTTCCAACCCAATTTCTGGCGTTGCAACAAATATCTTGTCTAAGTCTCGGTAGGAAGGGTTGTCTTCCAATTCGATATTGATGCCGCCCCATCCAATACGCGCACTGCCGTATAGGTGTAGCAACTGCCAAGGCTGGAAAGTACCTCCCAACCAAAAGCCGCCGTGGCCAATGTCCAGCACATCAATGTCGCCTTCTTCATAAAGCTGTTCAAAGTCAGCACTGGCTAATCCATAGCCCCCAAAAAGAAGCTATTAATGACCAATGCGCCCCCTCCACCTACCGAAGTGCCTATGTCATTGCGCAGGCCAAACTCGGTGATAGAACATCCGAAAGCACCCACCACGCGGGCGTTGCCGAAAAGCGTTTCGTGTTGTGCGTGCAGTAAGCTGCCCATTATCAGCAGCCCGCACAGTAAGATTGTGTTCTTCATCATTCAATTTGGTTATTGTGTGTTAATTAATTTGCCAGAAAGGAAGAGGCAAACCCCTCCCAATGCAATAGCGAACCATTGCAAAAAAATCATTGCATCCTGTCTATGAATCGGTAATTAGATTATTGCGATATTCCCAGTATTACAACCGGATACCCGCCGTAAAGCCTATCCAGCCTGTAAAGTTGACCGCTCCTTGTTGCTTGTTCCAAAGCGGATCCAACGGCAAGTAGAGCCATAAACTTCGGTTTGATCATCATACAACTTCGACCACATCACATTCAAACTGGAGTACCATAAATGCTCAACCTCCCTGCCGTTTGGTAGTCGAAAGTGCATTTCAATTGCCCATCAAGTTCAATTCGTTTGTCCATACCCTGCGCTCGTTTACGTGCAAGGCTGTCACTTCTGTATTCAATAAGGTACGTTTCCCCAAACGTGCAGCAGTTCCCAAGCCATAGCCTAATCTTTGCCCACGTCGTGTAAGCTGCTTCTTGTGTTTGACCATCCATCGTCTGTTCCACTACATCCCAGCGTAACCCCAACTGGAAGATGTTGTAAAAAGCATGGACACCCGTTTTGGCACCCAACGTTACAAACAGTGATTCAGATGCGCCTACCTCTACACGGTGGTACCCTTGCTGTACATAGCTCAGCAACCCTATGGGTGCCTTGCTTGTCGTGTCGCATACGTTTACCAACCCTACTTAGCGTCGTTCTACCTCCCTCGCACCGTTGTACAATAGGCTGGCTTGGTGGCGCACATTGCCGTGGGTTGCATTGAACAACAAGGCTTGCTGGCTACCTTGCACGTGGTATTGAGCCACGTTGAACAGCCCCGCTACTTGGGTGCCAATCACGCTGTCTTGGGCCGCATTGACCAACCCCGCTATCTGCGCTCCGTTTACCTTCCCTGTGTGTAGTTCATGCCACCCGCTACTTGCGTACCCGTTACATTGCCTCCTACTTGGTTCAGCACGCCTGCCATCTGGAACCCCGACATATCTTGCACTACCGAATTGGCTACACCTCCCAGTTCAAAGCCATTTATCGCCCTGCTTGTACCCCAGAATATGTTGAGCGATATGTTGTTCGTCACCTCATCGCTGCGATAGGTATTGGTGCCCAGGTAAGGCAGTATAGATATTTGCGCCAAACGGTGGGTTGCATCATACGCTTCTAAGGCCAATTGCCTGTCATGTTCTTCCATAGCTTGAGCAATACGTGCCAATTCTTCTTCCTCCAGCTTCGTTTTGAGCCATCGATCTCCTCCCTGCAATTGCGTTGGTGTTTTTACCGCTAAGGAAGGTGTCGCAGGCACTACAATCCGTTGGTGGCGTGCTTCCTGATACAGCGGCGTTGTTTGCCTGGGCAAGGGGGGCTTTTTGGCCAACTGACTCAACGCACCCTGATCCGACCGGAGCACAATTTGCTGGCTGATAACAGCGTGTTTCACCGGCGTATTACTAAACAACGTCTCCATCGCTACCGGCACTTCCACCTTGTCTGCTTTGGCATACAGGGGCATATCCATTGGCAACCGGCTGGGGCTGTAGGTGAAACGCAAGTCGTAACGCTCCTGCAAATCCGTAATCACAGCCTCTAAGGGAATACCCTCATAGGCATAACTGATACGGGTGGCCGTTTGCCCATTAGCCTCAAAAACTAATAGCCAACACAACAACAGCAGGTATGTTATTTTTGCGTTCATACAGCGGTTTATTCACAGGGTTCTCCCGAAAGGACAATACCTTCATCCGTACGTTGCACCTCCAATTCCAAACTCTCTTGCAACATGGTCAGAATCAAGTCCAGCGGAGGATCGTTTTCATACACCCCAAAGAAGAGACAGTTGCCCAAACCTTCCTGGCGCAGTGTCACAGGTAGGTGGTAGTAGCGTTCCAAGGTAGCCGCCACGGCAGCTAAGGGCACTTCATCGAAGTTCAGGCGGCGGTCTTTCCAAGCGGTAGGGTTGGTAGCTGCTACTTCTTGCTTTACCGATACCACTTGGTTCGATTTTGTCAAAATGCCCATGTCGCCGGGTGTAAGTACTTGTTGGGTGGCCTCAACTGTCGTTGTTGGGGTGGCGTTACCTTCCAGCATCACACGCCCTTCTGTTACCGTTACCTCTACTTGTGCATCTTGTGGATACGCACGCAGGTTGAAGGATGTACCCAATACTGTAGTCACCGACTGGTCGGCATAAATCTTAAAAGGACGCAAACTATCGGTAGTCACATCGAAGAAAGCTTCTCCGCTTAGCCTTACGACACGTTCGCCCTCCCGCGCCTCGTAGGTGAGGGTGGTCTTTTCGTTCAGCCAAACCAAGGTACCATCTGGTAGTGACTGTTGTAGCCGTTCGCCCTGCTGGGTGGCCCAAGTTGCCGTAGCGGAAGTGCTAGTAGGCCATATCCACCATGCCACTGCGGCCAGTACTACTATTGCGGCGGCTACACGGGCAAACCGTACCCAACTCGCTCGCAAGGGCGTATTTATAGCACGACCTGCAACTGAAATGGAGTCACCCAAACGGTGTTCCAAGCGTGCCCATGCCTGCTTCCTTGCTCGGTTCAAAGGCGGGCATTTCAAGTTGCCCGTAAGTTGCCACCAACGTGGCCGCATTGTCAAAGAACTGCCGATGTTCGGGCGAAGCTGCTACCAGGACATAAGCTCCTCTTGCTCAGCGGGAGTGATATTCCCCGAGAGCCAAGCGGCTGTCAACTCTTCTACCCTGTTTATTTCCATCTTCATTGCCTTTACATTTAACAAGATGTACCAACTGGAGGTCTCCCCCTATTCGCAACGCAAATTTTTTCAAAATTACTTGATTTCTTCAGGAAGGCCGAAAACAACTGCGCCGAAATCAATGAAGTCTTGTGCAATTTAATTTGGGCGGTAGGCTTACATGCTGCGTTTTGCTCCGATTCATTCGTATAGCGGGGCCGTCGGGCAGTCCACGGCTTTGGCCATGCGGGCTGCCCGGCTCAACGCCGTGCACGTTCCTTCCACTCCCGCGAAGTAATCGTTGATACGCTGTCATTGTCCACTTATTTATGTTTGCGATGTGCTTGCTCCAGCCAATACAGCTTCAACAAGTCCAAAAGTCGTAGGTTGGGTGGTTGCTGTTGCGATAGGTTTTGTATCCATTGGAGGTGATGCCGCTCTGCATACATCACGATAAATCGCATCAAGCCTAATCGATGAAGCCGCCGCCATGTATGCCATGCTTTAGTCGATAATCCCGGATGCCGTATAGCGAGTGCATACAAATTCGTGATCGCTTGTTGCTGCTTGGCCAACCATGCTTCGGCTACTTCCAATCCTATATGCAACACAGGATTGTCAAGGTGGACGATGGTCGTTTTCTTTTGTGCCAATTGCCAACCAAACAGCGTGTCTTCGTGCCCATAGTGTAACAATGAGGCATCCATAGGCGTAGCCAGTAGCACCGAGCGAGGCACTACAAAGTTATTCGACATAAAACCCTCATAAGGCTGCTGGTATCTTTCCGCTGCTGTTACGGACTTCCCGTTGGCTACCATAATACCAGTGAAGATAGGTATTGTCGTTAGGAGGCGTGGGGAGGTAAGTTCTTCCGCCGCAAATCACTGTATCGGGGGCTAAATGAAGCAGGTAGCGCTCAATAAAATGAGCATCAGGGATGCCTGAATCACAATCTAAGAATAACAGGTACTCGTAGTTGGCGCGTTCGGCCAACCAGTTTCGTATGCGGGCACGACCTATATTTTGGGGCAAAAATGACCAAGTAACGCCCTCCACAGGTATAGCCATTTGGTGTTGGTTTACCCATTGGGCACCAGAGGCATCATCGGCTACCTTATTTCCCAAGGAATCCCTGCCCGTTGGCACTGTTTGACCAATTCTTCGACCAATACTTGCACGTCGAATTGGTAAACAGGAATGAGGATAGACAACATACTGCTATCCCTTCGGTTCCGCTAATGGGAGCGTGAAGGAGAAAATAGAGCCGCCATTAGGTGCAGGCTCGTACCAAATCTTGCCGCCATACTTCTGAACGATCTCCTTGCATATCGACAACCCAAGCCCAGAACCACTCTGCGAACGGTTGTGAAGGCGGTGGAATGGCTTAAAGATGGATTCACGTTGTTCTAGCGGTACGCCCTGTCCATTGTCAATTACTTGAAAAACAGGGCTTGTCTCCTTGTCCCTAACCATCTTGATTTGAATGCGAGGCGGCTCACCGGGGCGAGCGTATTGCAGCGTTATGTACGAGGTTGTAGAATAGTTGTTCTATCTCCTCTCTGTCTGCTTTAACCACAGCAGATGTCAGCAGGTGCACATCTGCCATAGAGGTGACGATATCGTTTTTGAGTTGTTGCTTCACGCTGCTCAGTGCATCTTGCACGGGAAATGAAGTGACTACGGCGCTATTGCCACTGATATTGCTGTAATGTAATAGATCTTCCAGCATTTTGCGCATCCGTTTGCTACCCGAAGTAGCTTCCTGAAGATGCTGCTGGGCGGTGGATGGATCATCGTGCAGCGCGATGGAAGCCAATTGAGTGAAACTATTGATGTTGCGCAGGGATTCTTTCAGATCGTGTCCAGTAGCGAAGGCAAACTGTTGTAGCTTATTGCTCGCCATCTGTATTTGCTGCTTCGCTTTTGCTAAGCCGATATTGCTGGCTTCCAACGCGGTGTTGGTCTGATCCAATTCTTTGTTTACCCTGCGTACTTTTCGGTAGCTGAAGAACAATAGCAAGGCAAGGAGACTTATCGCTCCGAGAGCCACAGTCAGCAGCAAAGTACGTAGTCTTGCCTGAGCCAACTCTTGCTCCCTCAGTTGGCGTTCATATTTTTCGCTGGCCAATTTTACATCCATAGCCGCTTGCACACCGATTATTTCCTTATTGCGATCCCCTCTTTCTAGCAATAGGAGTAAATCTATGTAAGCCGCAGCATATTCAGTTGCATTTTTCCAGTTGCCCTTCGCCTTCGACACTTTCCATAGTATCTCGTAGGCATCCATTTTTTGCGCGAGTCGCCAATTGCCATTCCCAATTCTAGACCTTTGAGTGCGCTGTTGTAGGCATTATCTAAATCATTCATCATGAGGTAGTACATACCCACATTGTTATACAATCCAGCCTGTACAGTAGGTTGTGGAAAGGAGTCTAATATCTGTTGAGCTTGATCATAATACGATTTGGCTTGCTCCATTTGCAGGGTAGAACGGGATACGGTACCTAAGGCATCAAAAAAATAGGCTTTGCTATCAATGAAGTTGCCTTTTTCTGCCAATTCCATAGATTCCAGCAAAAGCGTTCTGGCTTGTGCATAGTTGGAGTCTTTTTCTTCTAGTACAGCTAAATTATAAATGGTTGCCATACGTCTATAGTACTCTTCATGAGGTACCATATCGATCGCTTTTTGTAAGGTGCTGCGAGCCGACTCTATTTGAAAAAGATCCGAATACAAATTACCCAACATGGAGTAAGTGGTGAGTTGATCGGTATAGTTGATCTTGGGGAAATTAATCGCTACTAAGCTATCTTTCAAGTTTCTAGCTTGTAGATAATTCATGATAGATTCGTAATAATTTTCTAAATTTTGGTAAGCCAATCCCTTGTTGTGAAGTACTTTTGCTTTCAATCATAGGTCTCCTGTCTCTTCGCACAATGCTAGTGCTTTGTCAAAATCTACTAAACTGGCTTTTTCATTTTGGTTGAACATTTTAGCTAAACCCAATGAAATGTATCCTCTTTTTAATCCTTCTTTGTATTGAAGCGTGTCAAAAATAGTGATACCTGCCTGTATGAAATCGTTGGCCTTTGGAAAGTCTCCTTTTAAATCATAGTATTCACCAATTGTAATGCTGGCATGCGCAGCAACCGTAGGTAGTTGAAGCATTTGAGCTGTATCTAACAGCTTGGGTAGCTAATAGCAGGGGCAGAATCCCTGTTCGCGTGGAGGTACCCACTCGCTAACTGTGCCATTGCTTCAATTCGAGTGGAGTCGAGTTGGGCGGCATGATAGTTTTGCCATAGTTCTGGTAATGTTCTACCATGGGTTTGGCCATACAAAAAGCTACTCGTGGAGAGGAGACTCCAGATTGCTAATTGTAAACAATTATGAACAAAAAATGAACGCAATGCTTAGTTTTTTAGTTGCTCAATTAGTTTGATGCCTCTTTACACTGCCTCTTTACAACAGCGCTAAAAAGTGCATTAACTTTTGCAAATAGATGGTAAAGTTAATTGTTTATTAATTGACCTTTGATAGCCGTACATAATAGCCAAATCATGAAATTGTTCAAGTTCTTTGACAATTTGAAAAATGAATGGAAGAGGCTTTGTGGTTTCCTACATCACAATACCTCCTCCTTATGAGCGCTATAAAGATACGCTAGATTTTTAACAAGTGTTCCAATACGGAAGTAAAGGAATCATCTTCGCCGCCTTAACGTGCTGGCCAAAATGATTAGTGCTGCGCGAAAACAAATGCTTAGTCTAGCCGGGATAAGTACCTCTACTGCGGATGATCACCGACAGCGTGAAAGCCGCATCAAACAAAGCGTTGGTTAAGCAGTAAATGAATTAGGTTGATTCGTTTTGCACCCCATTGGCTTTGCTGACTCTTAGCAAGAGCGGCAGCTAATTCTGGTCATTGATGGAAGTGAAACTGGCCATTTACTTAATGCTCGGTGTTGTGGAAAGGTTATGCCATTCAGTTGTTTGGCTAACGCAGGAAAAAGGGCATTTTCCGATCAGGTGCATACCGACTTAGTTAGGCAGTTTAGCCAAATCTTTTGTCCGCCGGACTCTGTCGGGTAGTGCTGCTTGGAGACGGTGAGTTTGACCGCAATTAATCACTTATTGTCAGGAGCAAGGATGGGAGTATGTCTTACGCACTTTTGAGTCGGCAAATAGACTAGTGGTGAGTATGCTCGTGACTCCTTTTACCACTGCTCCAACGGCGCAAGCTCATTTCATGGAATTGCCTGTGGAATCAGTCGCCTCCTCTGGAAAGACAGAGGATTTAATGATCCCATCCACTTCACAATATGACTAGGAAATGGCTGCCGATCACAAGACGCTTTAAGATTGAAACCATGTTTAAGCAACTCAAATCGGCGGTTTCAGTTGCAACCTCCATGCTCAACGATCCGTTGCGAATTCAAAACCTCATTATAGTGGCAGCTATGGCCTTTATCTTTACTTTTGCATGGTCTGATCGTAAAGACAAACCGCTGCTAGTCAATACGTTCTTGATTTGACCGATCCATATGAGTCCCATTACGGTCGCTCAATGCGCATACGAACTCGTTGCTTTACATTTTCTCTATGTTGTCAAAGAACTTCCGTTTTTCTCAAGCGGAGCTTGAAAAGTGTCGGCTATCAAATTTGACCTACATTAGTAATTTGACGGAAATAAACTGTTCAATTTTTTTTAGGCGATTCGCAAATATTTTCACATAATTTCTCCCGATAGCTATCGTCCCGATAACTATCGGGATCAATTATTTAGAAAATTTTTTCGAATCAAAAAATTGAACAGTTTATTTTATCCCGTCCCTTAGAGGTTATGTAGGAGAATTTTGTATGCGCTTCAAATATCTTTTTACGCCATGCTTCGTCAAAGAACCATACTCTTCCTTAGCTACGGCTAAGCAAAAGAACCTTTTCCTTGCCTAACGAAAAAATCTTATTTGAATCCCTATACAAATTCCCCTTACATAACCTCTATTTATATCCTACCTTTGCACAACCTTAATCTACTTATTGTGTTTTCAGTATAAATTGAAAGTAAATGCAAACAGCCACATCAACCGATAGGTCTCCTGTAAATAACGCTTTCGAAACTTTACTTAAGGATAAAAACCTCAGTGCCCCTGCGCGTCAAATTGCAGAAAAAGTAGCTGATGCCCAACGGATTACTCCCGAAGAAGGCGAGTGGTTATACGAGCATGGGGAGCTCGGTTATTTAGGCGTATTGGCGAATGCTATCAGAGAAAGAAAGCATGGAGATGCTACCTATTTTAACCGCAATTTCCATATTGAACCCACCAATATTTGCCTCTACACCTGTACTTTTTGTTCCTACTCAAGGCTTATCAAGCAGCGCACGGATGGCTGGGAATATACCTTAGAGGACATCTTGGAAATGGTGAGGAAATACGATGGGCAGCCCGTTACGGAAGTACACATCGTAGGGGGGGTATTGCCGCAGTACGACGTGCGTTTCTACAGCGAATTATTTCGTGCCATCAAAAAACACCGGCCCGACCTGCATGTAAAGGCATTGACCCCAGTAGAATATCACTACATCTTCAAAAAGGATAAAATTTCCTACGAAGAGGGTATGCGTCTGATGAAGGAAGCGGGCTTAGATTCCATGCCTGGAGGGGGCGCAGAGATTTTTCACCCAGAGATTCGCGACCAGATTGCAGGAGGGAAATGTTCCGGTGAACAATGGCTGCGTATCCATGAGATATGGCACGAGTTAGGGATGCGCTCCAACGCTACCATGCTGTATGGCCACATCGAAAACTACTTCCACCGGGTAGATCATCTCGAACAATTGCGCCAGTTACAAGATAAAACAGGTGGTTTCCAAACATTTATTCCGCTTAAGTTCCGCAACAAAGACAACCAAATGTCTCATTTGCCGGAAGTGTCGGTGGTGGAAGATTTGCGCAACTATGCCATCAGCCGTATTTATCTCGACAACTTCGACCACATCAAAGCCTACTGGCCTATGATTGGAAGGGAAATTGCTCAGTTATCCTTAGCGTATGGCGTGGATGATATAGACGGCACGATCGACGATACTACCAAAATCTACTCCATGGCAGGTGCTGAAGAGCAAAATCCTTCCCTGACTACCGAAGAATTGGTGAAACTCATCCGTGCCGTAGGTCGTCACCCCATTGAACGCGACACCCTCTATGGCGTGGTCAAGGACTACAAGGATGTGGAATTTGAAGACGATAATGCTTATAAAGGATACGTGGGGCTTCCTGTTGTCAATGCTAATTAGAGGTGAAAAATGAGTAGCCAATATTTTGGCTAATTAATTTTTTTCCGTCCCTAAACCATGCACTATGGCTGATAAAATCATTTACTTGCTCCGTCATGGGCAAACCGAATACAATGTAAAGGGCATTGCGCAAGGTGGCGGGGTGGATACTTCACTCAACGAAACCGGCAGGCAACAGGCATTTGCTTTTTACCAAACGTACCGTCATTTATCATTTGATGTGTGTATTACTTCCAAACTCAAGCGCACGCACGAAACGGTTGCGCCTTTTATTGAAGCGGGCATTCCTTGGGAGCAATCACCTCACATCAACGAGATGGGATGGGGCACCCATGAAGGAAAGGTAAGTACAGAACAGAGCCGCCTGGAATTTCAGCAAGTAATTGACGCTTGGGAGCGGGGAGAGTACCATGCTGCTATGGCGCAAGGTGAGTCGGCAGCGGCTTTAGGTGAACGCCTCTCCTTGTTTGTGGATCATATCCGACAACGGCAGGAATCACTTCTGTTGGTTTGTTCCCACGGCAGAGCCATGCGCGGATTGATGTGCCTCCTCAATGATAAACCGCTTTCAGCTATGTCGTTGTACTCTCATGCGAATACGGGCGTATGGGTGATTGAGCAACGCGGGCAATCGTTCCGTGTATTAACCGCTAACGATACTTCCCATTTACTACTCCATGAGGAAGGCAGTTGGCATAGTTTGCGATAAGTGTAAGTAAACGGATATGACAAAGCCAATTAGGGTTACAGCAGTTAGTTATCTCAATACCAAACCATTGTTGTACGGTTTGCTGCAAAGTTCATTGGCAGAGGAAATCACCCTTTCATTGGACATACCTAGCGAATGTGCTAGAAAATTGAAAGCGGGCGAAGTGGATATGGCGCTCACACCTGTGGCTATTTTACCCGAGTTGGAGGAATGGCACTTGGTAAGCGACTACTGCATTGGTGCGGTAGGGGCAGTGAAAACGGTGAGTATTTTTGCTGAGCAACCTTTGGCGAACTTAGATCACATTTTTCTCGATCACCACTCTAGAAGTTCGGTGGCTTTGACAAAAGTCCTATTTGACAAATACTGGAAGCGAAACCCGCTTTATCTCCCTGCTTCAGAAGGATATATTGACCAGATCAAGGGACGTACAGGCGGTGTTGTTATAGGGGATAGAACCATTGGTTTATCAGCGCGTTTTCCTTATGTATATGACCTCAGTGAAGCTTGGTATGCACTAACCGGACTACCGTTTGTTTTTGCGGCTTGGGTGAGCAATCGTCCACTGCCGGTTGCATTTACAAGTGCTTTTAATCAGGCGTTGCAAGCGGGCATTCAAGCCATCCCCAAATTGAAACTGTTGTTGCCTTCTCCACATCCCGATTTTGACCTGGAAACGTATTTTACCCATTACATCAGCTACGATTTGGATGCGGAAAAGCGAAAGGGCTTAGATTTGTTTTTACAATATTTGAATGAATATGCCCCTCAGCACGAGAGGGGCTTAACCGTCTTCTGAATATGCAAAATCTGTCATTAGCTACCCTCGGAGGTGGATGTTTTTGGTGTGTAGAGGCCATTTTTGAACAGGTGCAAGGTGTTCATTCGGCTACTTCTGGCTACAGCGGCGATGATGAAGCTACAGCCGACTATAAAACCGTTTGTACTGGTACTACCCGCCATGCAGAAGTGGTACAGGTCGCTTTTGATCCCGCAGTTATTTCTTATCAGGAAATATTGGAAATTTTCTTTACCACCCACGACCCCACCACCCTCAATAGACAAGGTAACGACAAAGGGCCACAATACCGTTCCGTAGTTTTTTACCACGATCAGGAGCAGTTGGCTATCGCTCAGCGCGTTATGACCGACTATGCCCCTCAGGTTTGGGATGACCCCATCGTAACGGAGCTAGCCCCATTCGAGGCGTTTTATCCGGCGGAAGATTACCATCATGGCTATTACGGAAAGGTAGGGGAACGGAATCCCTATTGCACTTTTGTAATCACACCCAAAGTGAGTAAGTTTCGCAAGCTTTTTGCCCATCGGTTGAAGTGATTTTCAAGCAGTAAGTAGTTGGATGAATTTAATGTATCATTTCCATCTGGTACATTTTGGTTTCAGGCGAGGCAAAAAACGTAGTCGCAGTGCTGCGGCTACGTTTTTAACGATGGTTGAAGCCGAAGATACCGAGGAAAATGGTACAATTAATTTTGTCCAACTACTTATTATCCCCATACCCCGTCAAAAACCCGCACGGCTGAAGCACAGAGCCAGATATTGGAAAAGGTATGGCCGTCATAGTGCAGCCTTACGGAGAGAACCGCCTTTGGCCTCAACAGGTATGGTGAAATCGCCAGTGAGGCCGGCTTGTTTCACGGCGTAAATCGCTGCGGCGGTGACACCCGTACCACAAGCTAGTGTTTCCCCTTCAACGCCCCGCTCGTAGGTAGCAATGGACAATTGGTGGTAGTCCCCAGAAATGAAATTGATATTACTGCCACCCGGAGCAAATGCGGAGTTTTGGCGCAAAGCTCTTCCTTGAAGAGTTATATCAATATCGGTCAGTTGTGCTACCTGCTGCACATAGTGTGGTGATCCCGTGTTTAAGAATACGCCTTGCAATATGGGCTGTACATCCGTTACGGGATTCATTTCTATGGCGATATCCCCGTTGTCACCTACGACGGCTTGGTGCAGCCCATCGATAGCCCGGAAAACACAGGTGTCCTCGATGATGCCTAAGTGATGCGCAAAAGCCACAATGCAGCGGCTACCATTACCGCAAAGGGTACTTTCGTGTCCATCCGCGTTGAAATACTGCATGCGGAAATCGGCTGCTTCATCCCGTTCAAGTATCATTAACCCATCGGAGCCGATGCCAAAATGGCGATGACACAGCGCGGCAATATCGGCTGGGGAAGGGTGGGGGAGTACCACCTCATTGAAGTGGTTGACAATGACAAAATCATTGCCCGCACCGTGGTATTTGGTAAAAGGAAAAGAGGTCATGCTTCTTCGGGGTCAGGTACTTCAAAACCTTTGAATAGTTCCCAACCTTCCAATTTAGGAGGCAAGGCGGTAATGTGAACCCATTCTTTCTTCACAGGGTGAAGGAATCTGAGGGCGCGGCAATGCAAGCTGATCGAGCCATCTGTGTTGGGTGTCGGAGCACCATATTTCAGGTCGCCTTTGATGGGGGTGTTATTGCGGGACAATTGTACCCTGATTTGGTGAGGTCGTCCTGTAAGCGGGCGTACTTCTTGCAAGCAAAAATGCCCAATCCGACCCAACATCCGGTAGGTCAACTCCGCTCGTTTTGCACCTTCCGCCCGCCGACTCATTGTATCGTAAGCTTTGGTGATGTTCTTTTCCTTATCCTTTACGAGAAAATGCAATAACTCACCTTCTAAGGGATCGGGTTGCCCGTGGGTAATGGCCCAATAGACTTTTTCTACATCCCGATTCATAAACTGCTCGTTCATTCGGGAAAGGGCTTTGCTGGTTCTGGCAAATAGGAGTACCCCACTCACTGGGCGATCCAAACGGTGAATAACCCCTAAGAAAACATCCCCCGGCTTGTTGTACTGGATTTTTATGTATTTCTTGACGTGCTCGCTCAGTGGAGTGTCTCCTGTTTCATCGCCTTGAACAAGGTAGCCCGCAGGTTTGTTGATGGCGATGATGTGGTTGTCTTCGTAAAGCACCTGTAAGTGCATAATTGATTGTTTTATTTGAAGTACCGTATTTTTTTCTTATCCCTTACCTTTGTGAGTTGACGGAAATAAACTGCAAAACTATGAAATTATCGCTTGGCTTTTCCCCTTGCCCCAATGATACCTTTATTTTTGATGCGATGGTACACGGAAAGATCGATACCGAAGGGTTGGCGTTCGAGCCTGTATTGGCTGATGTGGAGGCACTCAACCAGATGGCGTTTCGGGCTGAGTTGGATATAACCAAATTGAGTTATCACGCTTTAGGGCATCTCTTGCCTACGTATGCGCTATTAGATGCGGGTTCTGCGCTGGGGCGCAACTGTGGGCCACTACTGATTGGTAAAAAAAAGTGGAGCGAGGATGCTGTAAACCAAGCGCGGATTGCCATACCTGGGCGATACACCACCGCCAATTTTTTATTGGGGCTTGCCTATCCAAATGCCACCCATAAGGTGGAGATGGTATTTTCGGATATTGAAGCTGCTGTGTTGTCGGGGGCGGTGGATTTAGGTCTTATTATTCACGAAAACCGTTTTACTTATCAGGATAAAGGGTTGGTAAAAATCAGCGATTTAGGTGAATATTGGGAATCAACCACCGGGCATCCAATCCCTTTGGGGGGCATCGTTGTGAATCGGAAGTTGCCACAAGCCCTACAGGAAAAAATTAATAGGGTGATGGCGCGTAGTGTAGCTTGGGCGCAGGCTAATCCACAAGGAACGCGTACCTATGTGGGTGAACACGCTCAGGAAATGCAAGAGGAAGTGATGTATGCCCATATTGGGTTGTATGTCAATGATTTTACGCTACATCTTGGCGAGGAAGGCCGCCGAGCGGTGACACATTTGTTTGAGCAGGCTCAGGAAAAAGCACTTATTCCTATATTTGACGGAAATATATTTGTTGCTTCAATAGTATAAATATGAGCAAAACCAACGCTATCAGGCTATTAGAAAAAGAAGGCATTGCCTATCGGGTGGTTCCTTATACCTATAATGCCGATAACCTCGACGTGGCCAAAATCGCAGCGGACAACGGCTTGGCATTGGCACAAGTATTCAAGACATTGGTGTGCAAAGGCGATAAAACTGGTATTGTAGTGGCCGTTATACCCGGCGACCAGCAACTTGATCTGAAAACCTTGGCACAGGCGAGTGGCAATAAAAAAATAGCCCTGCTGCCCATGGGCGAATTACAAGCGGCGACGGGCTACATGAGAGGGGGATGTTCTCCCATCGGAATGAAAAAAAATTATCCCGTCTATTTAGACCGCGCTGCCGAGCCGTGGGATGAGATATTGATAAATGCAGGTGCACGGGGTCTATTGTTCGCCGCTCATCCCGTTAGTATTGTTTCAGCTTTTGGTATGGAGTGGATGTAGCGTGGTAGATAATGGGACAAAAGCGCATACCGACCTAAGTAGTTACTTTTTCTTATCCCTTACAGCCAGTATGCGCTTAATTTTGGTTACGGACGGGGATGTTTGTCATCAGGAATATGGCGGAACATATCGCCGGCATCTCCTTCAATTTCTAATTTGTGTAGGTCTTCGCGGTAAAGTTCTCCCGTAAGGGAAACAAGGGTAAACTCCGTTTCACCTTCTACCAAAATGACGACTTCCTCAATGACCTGCTGGTTGTTTTCCAATAGATAAATGTTGACGAGTTCCTTTCCATCCCTAACCCGGATGAGTTCTTCAAAACGGTTGGCAAGGATGCTTTGCCGAAGGTGCAACACCTCCGATGCGTCAACGGTTATGGAGGAAGGCAGCGAAAGCACTCGCAAGCCCTTGAGGCGGGAAGCAAAACGGTAGTCGCCGTTTTCGTCCTTGGCGTTGGAAATCCACTCCAGCATATTGCCGCTGATGTTTAAGTGGGTGGCATTTTCGACACCTTGGTATTGGTTAAAAAACCGCTCAATGGCTTTTTGCTGGGCAAACAGGCCACTCGTAGCTAAGGTGAGTAATAATACAAATAGATTTTTCATGTCGTGGTGAAATTGATGGTGAATGTACTTGTTAAATAACGTGAATGATGGATAAAAAATCGAATGATAAATACGCAAGTAATTGATAGTCAATTAAATGTATTTTGTGTGAGGGATAGGAGCGGACGTGCCGACCGCAGGGAGGTACTGGAGCGGATAGCCCGACCCCTGTTTTGCAGGGGGCACACCCTAACCTGTTGATTTTTAATTTTTTACATTTCGTTATTATCCATCATTCACGTTAGTTAGATCGCTTTCGGGCAGGCCGCCTCCGGCGGGCCCACCCTCACCTGGTCTCTTGACATGCCCACCACCCCCTTCTGGGGGAAATAGACACGGGACTCACACCCTTTGCTATGGTTCTCCACAACAAAGGCCAACATAGTCCTTGACCAAATGAAAAGCAGAAGGATAACTACCGATGATATACCCACCCTAGGTTGTGGGGCATGAGCCGCTGATGATTACTTTTCTTTTATAGCTGATGCAAAGCTACGAACCACCATTGTATTTAACAAATATTTTAATAAAAAAAATAAAAAAACTTTTTACATCTATACAAAAAATAAGCAACCAAGCCCAACAGAACAATTCTCTTACCCCTTACCAAGCCCCAGATGCCAGGTCAGTGCCCGCCATACCGCGCGTGCGTGCTGCCACTCTCGTTTCCATACATGCCGCATGATTCCCAAGGGCCATCCAAAACCCAGGAAATAGAGCATAAAAACCAATCGTTGTTGCCAATTGCCGTACCGTTTCACCAGCAGCCAGCGGTTGCGAAACATATAATAGGTTTTCAACGGGCTGGCTTTGCCCATCGCCATCGATTCTTTGTGGTGCAGGTAAGTACTGGGGGTATAGCGGATGCGCCAACCCGCACGTCTGGCACGCAGGCAATAATCCAACTCTTCGTAATACATAAAATAATCCTCTGGCAGCAGACCTATGGCCTGCATCAATTCACGCCGAATCATCATGCAAGCACCGTGTGCAAAATCCGTTTCGCAAGGAGTATCAAACTGGCCATGATCCTGTTGGTAGCGGGCTTCGTACTTGCCCCGTCCGGTGTAAAGATCCAGCGTCACGGTGCCGGCATATTGCAGGGTGTTGGGTGCATCAAAATAATAAAGCTTGGGACTGACAATCCCTGCTTCAGGGTGGTTCATCAACGTTTCCACCATGGGTTCCAGCAATCCGGGGGGTACAATAGTATCGTTATTGACTAAAAGCACGAATGCCCCCGCAGCCTGCCGCATGGCCCAGTTATTGCCCCCTGCAAAACCAAGGTTGTCTGAACTCACCAGTATGTTTACACCAGGGTAATGTTGCTCAAAAAGCGCGCTTACATCCTCTTCAGCACCATTATCCACCACCCATACTTCTACCTGTGGGTAGGTGAGTGTTCGCAAACTATCTAATAGTTCACAAGTAACTTCCGGTGCTCGGTAATTCACAGTGACGATGCTAACTAAGGGGAAAGCCATACCTATATTTTTTTGCCTATCACCTGTATTGTATTGCCCCGCCGACGCGAACCGAGTAGGCGGTCGATCCATACCATACCTTTAGCAAACGGCAAGCACAGTAACTGGGATATTTTGCCTGCTTTGGACGATAAATACCCCAATTCCCAGCCTAAACGGCTCCACCAACCATCGGCATAGGCGGCATATATCACTTCAAACCCAGCTTCGCGCATACGCGCTGCTAAATCTTCTAATTCATATACTTGCCCGATGTGTTCATCTTCCAACCAGTGGTGGTGGTCTTCAAACCAATCTTCTGGCAAGATAGTCAACTGGTGGCGGCTGGGCATTTTTACCAACAGGTAGCCTCCCGTTTTTATTTTCTCCCGCGCTTGTTCAAAGGGCATCTCTTCGGGGCGAATATGCTCAAACACATCCACGCTGTAAATCAAGTCAAAGGTGTT
>JAWKLL010000010.1:0-127832 GCA_041392765.1 Saprospiraceae bacterium | reverse complement strand
AGCATACCCAATGGAGTGAAAATATTTTCCTGAACCGATTCTTCCCAAGACATTCCGTAGCTATTGCTGGCGAACGCTCCCAACAGACCATACCCTGCGTTATTATACTCCCACTTTTGTCCAGGTGTATAGTTCAACTTAAACCTTTTTAAATATCGGTAATAGTGCTTTGCCTTGAAATTTCGATTTGGATTTTTTGGTGTAAAAATCATAGCTCTCAAATAGGGCAGCGTGAAACTGGATGGGCCTGAGGATAAACCTGTTGTATGCGTAATTAAATCCTGAACTGTAATTGTGCTATTTTGGAATCTGTCCTGCTCCATTTCAACAGGTAAATACTCTTGAATAGGATCTAACAAACTCATATTTCCCTCTTCAACTAATTTCATTATTAAAGATGCCGTAAAAGTTTTTGTTATCGACCCAATTTCAAAAATTTTGTCATCATTTTTCGTTTCTATAAACTCATTGCCTTCCAATCGATAGCCGATTTTAGTCCAAAATCCATTTTCTAATATTCCAATACTCAATTCTGTTCCAGTAGGCAGATTTTGGGATTCTTCCTTAATAAAGCCTATCAATTCATCTGATTGAGCAGAAATAGACATACCTATCAGACTTAATAGTGCTAATAAAACTATCTTATTAATGTTGATTCTATGATTCATTTATGAGTATCTATTTTGCTTACAGGCAACCCTAAGAACAACTCCCATCCCATCCCGATAGCTATAGGGATTCCCTCCCAGTTATAAGGGAACATCGCTTTTTTACTCCTTGCCGCAGCGTGGCGATTTAGGGGCAAGTTACGGGTTTTATTGGTTTTTTGTGCCGTTTTGGGGTGTACTTCAAATTTTCTCCTTCTTGCTGTTAGCAGGAAAACTAAGGGGCAATCCCTGCGTGCGTAGCCCTGTATAGTGAGGGTGCTGCAACGAGCAGGGGGAGGTACACTGCTTCTTTTCTTCCCCTATACCGCTTGGCATCCTGTTTCCTGTTAATGGGGCTTCTTCTTTTCCTTGATGAAAAGAAGCAAAAATCAAGGCTTTACAAATTTGGCTAAAAATGTACTTTTTTCCACTGTTCGGGTAAAGGGTGTGTCTAAAATCCCATCAATTGCCTCCAAACGGTAAATTTCGTCTTGCTCTGCGTTGAATTTTTTCGTCGTATTGCCCGCATACGACTGCAAAATTCGCCTTGATCAAAACGAAATTTACTCGTTTTCGCCTAATCATGGAAATTTAGATACACCCTAAACTCGCGCCATGTAGTTGCTTCGTTTTTTTCGGTTTGATTACGCCAATATTCTCTCCGAATTATCTATTTCCTGCTCACACAGTATTCCTCTTTTGCCAGCCCTTAAAGTCCACTGGACTTTGCCCGCGCCAAGTTCCAAAAAGCACATTTTCTTAACGCCAAATTTGTAAGGCCGCTTGCCTTCCCGCAAAGCCATTAGCATGTACTCCTGACTACAGATTTGTGTTAGCAGAGATGTACATTGCGACGATGAAGGTGTCCCTCCCGTCTCAAAAAAACAACTGGCAGGACTTCTGGAAATCTCGCGGACTTGATGTCGATCTATGCCCCAACTGCAAAAAAGGACGACTCATCTGCATCGGTAAAATCGACCCCGTCAGAGAAGTGCCATACTTTAAAACCATCACACCTTTAACCCCATAAAACACCCTACCTTTGCAACTGTAAGGGCTGCTATTGATATGCTTATACACACCTTTTTCGCCATTGTCTAAAGATAACACCTTCGCCTCCCCCCTGTTTTAAGACCGAAGCACCCTAAAGTGACAACCCTAAAGCGACAACCACAACAGCATCACTGCCGTTGTTTAATAAAACATCGCCAAATTATATTTCGATTTTGCATAGAAGCTCGTCCTTGGCAGGCCACTTCGTTCAACATGGGCTTCAATCTGGGTCATGCCGACCGATTGAAGCCTTATTTATTCGGCACAGCCTTCATTTTTTTATAGTTTGTCTTTAACAAATCCGTAGAAAGCATTAGGCGTAAAAATATCAATATTAAATTCTCTTAAATCTTCTCTTAAGTCATTCTTTGCCGAATCGACAATGCTTGTGTCTGAAATATTGGTTATCAGAAACGAAGGCACATTTGAATAATTCTTATCGGCTTTCATAAGGGTTTTCTTTGATTTTTTCATTTGACCAATTGTTTCCTTGATATTTTTAATTTTCACCTCATTTGATTTATCATTCTTAAACATTTTAATCTCCAATATTCCCGATACTGATTTTCCATTTTTTAAAATGAAATCAAGCTCATTTCCATTTTCTAAGTTAACGGACTTATCGAATTCAATTTTATACAGATTTAGTAGGTACTCAATCGCAAAGTAGAGTAATCCGTCTGCGTGAATAATTTGTTCAAATAATTCGTCGATTATGAAGTATGGGACTAAATAATTTGTATCCTTCCCACATTGAGGACATTTTACTTTCAATTTACTTGGTTGAATATTACAAGTAATAAATCCGTTGAAAGTATCGGGCAAACAATTGATACATTCAAAATACGACTTAAACTTTCCACCAATTAAAATTCCTATTTCATATAACTTGTCAAAAAGTTTTACCCTGCTTTTAAAATTCTCCTTATCAATTAGCACATAGATGTTTTGTTGATAACCATTTATCAGACTTTCCTTTAAAATCGAGTGATAGAAATGGCTCACATCATCTATTGAAAGAAACATTTGGGAAAAATTTTGTTTTTTTAGAAACTTTTTAGTCTCTTCAGTTATCTCGTTTTCAACGTATTTCCCCACTTCTTCCATATTTGAGAGATTATCGGGAATGACCTTGTATTCCTTTAGTAAATCAAGAACCCCATTCTCTTCTTGAACAGCATCAAAAAATTTTGAAATAAATTCCAAAATGCCTTCTTCCTATACATCATTCTTAACCATGTTAATCGTTTCCCCAAACCTTTTCTTGGCATATTCTTCAAATTTTTCTTCACTTAAATACTTCTCTTTTGATTCGCCTAATTTTTTTAGGATTGAGGTAAACCTGTTCTCTTGTCTAAAAATAAGATGTTCATCTACATCATCTTTTGAAGTCAAAGAGTTGGATATTACAATTCTTTGTAAATAATAATCAGTAAGTCCTAATTCAACTGAATTCTTTTCTAAGAGTAATTCTTTATGAAGCAAAAAGACACTTTGACAAACTTCATCTTGCCAAAATAGTCTATAGAAGTTTTCGAGATTTATATTCATTTATCTTTTTTCTTTTTCCTGGTTGTGCCAACTCTAAGGACTCTCCACGCCCCCACCCCACGAACCATTCCCTTCCGACTGTCTGGCGCAGACAGTTCCCTTGCACGAACCGACCGCTAGGCTACCCACTTTCGGCTACAAGGGAACATCGCTTTTTTACTCTTTGCGGCAACGTGGCGATTTACGGGCAAGTTACAGGTTTTACATGGATTTTTCACCCCCACTTTTTGGATTTTTTTCACCCTTCTATCCCGTTAAATTTACCCAGGACCACTAACACCCACTGTACACGCCTGTATAGGCACTCACCGTGGCCGCACTGAAATTCCATAATACCATCCATTTCCGCAGATCATTGACATACCCTTCTGTCGTTTTCATATCCCTTTGTTTTGGTGAAAAAATTTCGCCAAAAATAGGATTACTAAAAACTTAAATAAATGATATTCAGTTTGTTAAGAGTGGAATTTGTAGGAGGTTTGTTCAACAACGAGTTCTCCGATAACTAGCAAACGTGAATGATGGATAAATATACTACCTATACGCTGTTCCTTTAAGGTGAAAAACACGAGATGTTCGTTTACGAAGCCTGCAAAAGACCTTACGTGTGGACACAAATGGGTGTACCACATCACAAGGTGCTATTTTTCAATGAATTACATTTGCTATTTAAGGACTGTAAATCATTGTGTTTCTTTGCCAGAACGCATGAAGTCCATCCTCCTCTATACCACCCCTTCGGGGTTCAAGGCTGTTCATGATGATGGAACTAAAATATTGCCATCCCTTCGGGATTTTTTTAGTAAGGGATGCAAGCTTTTTAACCAAACCCCGAAGGGGTGGAAAAGTAATAGCTATCGCCATTAGTTGTATTAGCGTATGAACCCCGAAGGGGTGGTATATTGAACGTGAATTTTCGCAAAAACGCAAGTGCAAATGGAACTTTACCATATTCATCCCCTCGGTTTTTTTTATAAGGGCATGTAGGCTTTTTAATCAAACCCCGAAGGGGTGAACTGATTGTAATAAACGATAATACAAGTAAATAAAACCCCGAAGGGGTGGTATATGATACGCAAATGGCCTTGAAAACGCAATCTCGCGTAGTAGAGTTACCCATTTATGAAGCAAAGTTCGTTTACAGCAATTGCCAAAGATGCATCTTAATTAACGAGATGTATCCACACATAGTGAAAAGACGGAAATAACCACCCCCATTTTTTCTACCGATTCGCGAATATTTTCACGCAAGCTCCTTTTAGTCGCTTGCTTAGAAAATTTTAGCGAATCAAAAATGGGGGCAGTTATTTTTAATCCGTCACATAAGGCCTACAAAAGGATTCGTAAACGCACCTGTAGTTATTCAGACGTTTTTCGCCGCGATTACGCCTACGAATCCTGAAAGGCTTCGTAGGCGGCGCGGCTTTCGTTATTGGCCATATCCATCCATCATTCGCATTGATTTACAGTGCGTTTTTCCTATCCAGCCCGCCACGAAGTGAGTGGCGGACGCCGGGCGGTAGCCCGGAAGGACAAAGGATAGGAATGGAAGCACCGACCCTCAGGAGGTGCTGCAATGGATAGCCTGTTACCCGACGAAGTACGGGGTGGCTCTAATATTCATTGTAGGCTAAGCTAGAGATACACATTTTTTGCCCTTCACTTGGCGTAATTTTTCTAATTTTGCGACGTTTTTTGGGCGGGGTATCTACTGAACCTTGTATGGCAACACCGCTAGATGGTTGCAAATTGCTTTACAAATTCGTATCCTCCGTTTACACGACAACCAAAAAGATGAAAATTATGATAAAGTTTTGGGCATCTCTTTGTACGCTGTGGGTAGCCAGCCTCGGTTTACTGACGGCACAGACAGCAGATATGCGCACGCTGTTCTCCGTGGAGAATAAGCCGGTTACGGTGGAGGAATTCACCTACATCTACAGCAAGACCAATGGCGAAAAAGCCGATTTTTCAAAAGAATCGCTGCAAGAATATTTGGATTTGTACGTCAAATTCAAGTTGAAGGTGCAACGTGCCAAGGATATGCGGTTGGATACGATTCAATCGCTGAAGGATGAACTCGCCGGATACCGCCGACAGCTTGCCGACAGCTACCTCATTGACCGCGCCATTGGCGACCGCCTTTTGCAGGAAGCGTACGCCCACCTACAAGAAGACGTGGATATCAGCCATATCTTGGTGGCGTTGAAGACCAACCCTACACCTGCGGATACCTTGGCTGCCTACCAACGCATTATGATGGCGAAGGAAAGCATCAATAAAAAGGTTACGTTTGAGATGGTCGCCAAGGATGTTTCCGATGATAAATACAGCAAGGAAAAGGGGGCGCATTGGTTATATACCTGCGCCTTTCCCCAATGGGCTGTATAAATTGGAGTACGCCGCCTACACTTCGCCCCTGAACCAGCTGGTGGGCCCTATCCGCACCAATGCGGGGTATCACCTGCTAGTAGTACACGCACGCCGCCCGGCTCGTGGAGAGGTGGAAGCCGCCCACATTATGGTGCGCAATGAGGGCAAAACACCGGAAGCGGCTAAAGCTCGTATAGATAGTGTTTATCAGGTGCTGCAAGGTGGCGCGGCCTTCGATGCCCTGGCCAAAGCTGTGAGTGAGGATCGCCGCACGGCTGAGAATGGCGGGTATGTAGGTTTCTTCGGCGTGAATCGCTATGAGCAGCCCTTTGAGGATGTCGCTTTTGGGTTGGCCAACGACAACACCTTCAGCCAGCCGTTCCAAACCAGTTTGGGGTGGCACGTGGTAAAACGAATTAGTAAGAAAGAGATACAACCTTTTGCCGCTGAAAAGCCTCGTTTAGATGCGCGTATCCGACAGGATGGTCGTTTCGAGGAAGCCAAAAGAGGCCTCTTGGATAATATTCGCAAGGAGAATAACTTCATGGAGCAAACCGCTTTGCTCAACGAGTTTATTGCCAGCCTGCCGGATACCTTTACCACCTTCCGATGGAAAGCACCCGCTACGCCCGATGCTAGGGTTTTGTTCAGCATTGGTAAGAACTTTCCGGTAACGCTGGGTGAGTTTGCCACTTATATGGACAAGGCTACTCGCCAGCGCGTGAGCTATGCCAAGGAAGGAGATGCCAACTATGTGGCTCGCAAGCTTTACGATGAATTTGTGGACAGCCAGTTGCTCAAGTACGAGGAAACGCAGTTGGAAGACCGCTACCCTGAGTTTAAGAGCCTGATGCGAGAATACGAGGAGGGTATTTTGTTGTTTGAAGCTACCAAAATGGAAGTGTGGGACAAAGCGGCGCAGGATACGGTAGGGTTGGAGCGTTTCTTTAACGGTGCGCCCGGAAAATATCGCTGGGCACCTCGTGCTAGCACCACCACCTATCGCATAAAATTGGACTACAAGGATGAAGCGGCAGCGATACGCGAGTACGCACGCACCCATACGCCCGAAGAAGTAAAAGCGAAGTACAATACCGAAGAGGTCGTAAAGGTAACAACAGACCAAAGCTTGGTAGAAAAATTCCGCAGCACGGAACTCGGCAACAACGCATGGGAAGCAGGTGCTTTGACTGAATTGGAAGAGAACACAAGGAGTAAAAGCATCAACTTCATCAAGGTAGAGGAAATTCTACCAGAAAGCAACAAAACGCTTCATGAAGCTCGTGGATACGTCATCGCTGACTACCAAGACCAGTTGGAGCGGCAGTGGGTGGAGGATTTGCGCAAGCGTTACGCCGTGTCGATTGACCAGAAAGTATTCAACAGCCTCGTCAAATAATCTATCCATGAGGCACCTGACGATTGGGTTGTTGTTGATGGCGGTGGTGGCTACTTCGTGCAAAGAGGAAACAACGCCAGACCGCGATAGTCGAATTTTGGCGAGGGTAGGCAATAAAACGCTTGCCATTGATGAGATGGAAGGCATGTTTCCTATTGGGATTACCAGAAAGGACAGTCAAGAAATTATTGCCAATTTTGTGGACAGGTGGGTGAAGGATGCAGCCGTGCTAAACGAAGCTGAGAAAAACATCCCTCCTGACTTCAATATCAACAAACTTGTCAGGGATTATAGGGCTTCGCTGTTGCGTACACACTACGAAAAGGTTTTGGTGGAAGAACTGCTAGACTCGCTCGTTACGGCTGAAGAGTTGAAAGCTTTTTATGAAACCAACAAGCAGTTGTACGAACTACAATTGCCCATTGTACGGTGTTATTTCATCAAAGTACCGCTACCCGTGCCGGAAAGTGGCCGACTAAGGGAGCTATGGAATAATTACGAACAAAGTAGTAGCTTGGCGCAATTGAAGGAGTACTGCGGTAAATTTGCCACCGTATCGTTATTGAACGATAGTCTGTGGTACGCCGTGGACGAGGTAGCGAGCCAATTACCAGAGGGAACACTCACTGCTGGAAACATCAGCTCTAAAAGGGAATTCACCCAGCAGGATGGGCACAACCAGTACTTCTTTCGTTTGTTTGAAGTAAGAAACCGACAGGAAATTGCCCCTTTATCTTATGTGGAGGAGCAGGCTCGCAAAGTCATCCTCCACAAAAGAAAGCTCCAATTGATAGAAAAAGTCAAAGAGGACATTTATCAGAAGGAATTGGAGGAAAATAATATTGAGACTTTTATTGAACAATGAGAATAATGAATATCAGATCGATCACCTTGCTGGCACTGCTGGCACTTGCACAGTTTGCCTTTGCCCAGCGCGCTGTTATCGACAAAGTAGTGGCTATGGTGGGTAGCGAAGTCATTCTGCTTTCGGAAGTGGAAGAGCAATACTCTGCTGCCATAGCACAAAACCCTACCCTGCCAGCGGATATACGCTGCGAGATTGTCGATCAGTTGCTCGTGTCGAAGCTGTTGGTAAACCAAGCCAAACTAGACTCCGTATTAGTTTCGGAGGAAGAGGTAGAGGAGCAACTAAACGCACGTATAGAGCGCATCCTTGCCTACATGAACGACGATGTGACACAGTTTGAAGCCTACTACGGTCAAACCATCACCCAAGTTAAGGAACAATTCCGGGAAGACTTGCGTGCACAGATTTTGTCCGAGCGTATGCGTGGGCAGGTGTTGGCCAATGTGAAGGTGACACCTTCCGAGGTAAAGACCTTCTTCGAGCGGATACCAAGAGACAGCCTCCCTTACTTCAGTTCTGAGGTGGAAGTAGGGGAAATCGTGTATGTACCGCCTGTGAATGCCGTAGAACGGCAACGCGCCATTGATAAACTCAACAAGTTACGTGCGCAAATCACCGCCGGAGAAACGACCTTTTACGAAGCGGCGCAGAAGTTCAGCGACGACGGTTCTGCTCGTATTGGTGGCGACTTGGGGTGGGCTAAGCGCGGCAAGTTCGTGCCAGAATTTGAGGCAGCGGCTTACCAGCTTGAAAATGGCCAAATGAGCGAAGTGGTGGAATCTGAATTTGGTTTTCACCTCATCCAACTCGAAGAAAGGCGCGGCAACTCTATCCACGTTCGGCACATCCTTGTACGCCCTGAGATCACGGACGAAGACTTGGTGATGGCTCGCCAACACTTAGATTCTGTGCGCCAACTCATTGTCAATGACTCCCTTACTTTTTCCCTTGCCGTTAAAAAATTCGGTAGCGATAAAGAACAGAGTTATAACAACGATGGCCGCATGATCAATCCTGCCACTGGCAATACCTTCTTTGAAGTAGCCGACCTTGACCCCGATATTTATTTCACGATCGATACCATGAAAATCGGGGACATTAGTGCGCCTTTTGCCTTTGCAGCTCCTGCCGGAGAAACTTTCTACCGCATCGTGCAGTTGCAGTCCCGCTCTGATCCGCACAAAGCGAACCTCCAACAAGATTACGACAAAATTCAAGAAGCTACGAAGCAGTCCAAGCAAAACGACCACCTGAGTACTTGGATTGAGGAAAAAGTACGCGCCACTTATGTTTTGTTGGATAGCCGCTACGATACCTGTCCGAACCTCAGCAAATGGAGGGAGGATTCTTTTAGTAATGAGTAAAGGTAGCAGATGACACAATCGTAGTTATCAGGCAACTTTTAGTTGTCCTATAACTACGATTGTGTTTAATCCTCTAAGCCATAAACTCCCAGGCCGTACGATAGCTTCCTTTTTCCTCGCAGTAGGTCAGAAAACGGAGGTAGAAATCATCGCGGCCAATGGTGGCGCTGTCGCCAATGATGATCAATTTTTTTCGGGCGCGGGTCATTGCCACATTCATACGCCGATAGTCCTTTAGGAAGCCTATTTCACCTTTGCTATTAGAGCGAACCAAACTGATATATACCACCTCTCTTTCCTGCCCTTGGAATCCGTCGATGGTTTGTACGGTGATGGGAACGTTTTCCAAACGACTATCTTCGGCGATGGCTTTTTTCATGTATTCTACCTGTTCGCGGTAGGGAGATATAATAGCGATATTGGGCAGTGGTGCCAGCTCATGATGTAAACATTGGTCGATCAACTCGTAGAGGTGTTCGCGTAATATCAAAAATTCTCCCTCATTAAAGCGGCTCTGGTAGGCAGGATGCACCTTTTCTTCGCAGTCGGATCCAGCCGTATCAATAAAGACCACGGCAGCTTCGGCATCGGAGCTAAAGAGGGTATGTTGGGCTACGGATTCATGAGCCAGCAAACGGTTTTCGTAAAAGCGTTCATTGGAAAAGCCCATGATGCTGGCGTGCATCCGGTATTGGGTTCGCAACAGGTTGGTATGCGGCTGACGGAGGAGTGCCTTCTCGATGAGGGTCACTTCTAATCCTTTTTGCCGTGCTTCATGGCTTTTGATCGTGGGCGGCAATTGCCAGGGATCGCCCGTGAGGATGACCCGGCTACCTTTGATAATGGGTATCCACGTGGCGGGTTCTAAGGCTTGAGCGGCTTCATCAATAATGACGGTTCGAAAATGCTTGTTGTCTAATACCGCGTTCGCGGCACCTACCAAGGTACAGGTAATCACTTGAGCACCTTCTACCAACTCATCAATGAGGCGTTGCTCCAACTGATTGGCCCAGCCCGATAGTTCGCCTGCTTCCTTGTAAAGCTGTCCTCGTTCCCTTCTTTCCTCGCCTCCAAAATGACGTTTGTATTTACCCGCTTTCCGCCTCAATTCCGCCGCCTCAATTTTGAGTTTTTTAATGGTTTTGGTATCGGGGTGGCGGGCAATTTGCATATCTAAGGTATGCTTGATAACTTCCTCATCGACTCGGCTGAGGTTGCCGATGCGCAAGACGCGCAGCCCCTCATTGGCGATGCGTTCGGTGAGGAGATCAGCGGCAGTATTACTGGGGGCGCACACCAAAACCGTCTGTTCTACTTGGGTGAGTTGCTTGACGATTTCAATGAGTGTAGTCGTCTTGCCTGTACCCGGCGGGCCATGTATGACCGTAAGGTCGAAAGCTCCCAAGGCATCGCGCATGGCCTCATTCTGGGAATCGTTGAGCCGCTCGCTCCGAATCCACTCGTTCACGGGGCGGTATTGGGCGGCCAATCTTCCCAATAGAATATCTCGCAGTTCTGCCAATCGGTTTTGTCGGGCAGTGGTGAGCGTGCGCAACGCCTTTTCCATTTCGAGGTAAGTGCGGTCGTCAAAGAGCAAATCCACCCCGATCAATCCCAAACCTAGCCACTCGGGCAGGTCATCAGTATTGAGGATGATTTTCATCTTACCTCTCTCCACATATTGTATCACCCCATGCGACTCGCCCTTGCGTACATTAGGTTGCTGGGTAAACAAACTCACCATATTCCCACCCCGAAATTGATCTGGCGGGTGAGGCAGGGGGCGTTCCACTGTAACGAAAGCACGGTTTCCAATGGTGTAGCCCGTTTTTACCACCGTCACAGGATACCAAGCATATCCCTCGGCCACTCGCCTATCTAAAGGAAGGCTTTGTATTTTTTGCCGATGATACTCAAGATCCGCTTCCTTCTCCAACAGCAGGTTGGTATGGAGGCGCTGCAACTCGTCTTGTATATCCTGTGGTGTCAAGGCCGATTATTTAAGTCCTTTGATCTTTAGTCATCGGACAACTTTGAGTGGTCCGATGGCTACGATACTCTTACATACGTTCCGGCATTTCGATGCCAAGCATATCCATGCTGCTCTTCAAAGAGTCGGCTACTGCTTGGCTGAGCATCAGCCTAAAATCCCTAGCGGCATTAGAATCGGCATTGAGGATGCTGTGTTCGTGGTAAAATTTATGGTATGTTTTGGCCAAAGAATAGGCAAATTGCGCTATCGTGGAAGGGTCGTACTCGTTGGCGGCCTGCAAGATAGCATCTGGATAAGCGAACAACAATTGAATCAGTTCCTTCTCTTCCGGCACCAAGGTAGTGTAATCAATTGCTTGATTGGCCGATAGGCCATCCCACTTCCGCAGTACCGACTGGATCCGCACATAAGCGTTTTGTATATAAGGCCCCGTTTGCCCCTGCAAATCCACGGATTCTTGGGGGTTGAAGGTCATCCGCTTTTTGGGGTGTACCTTGACGATGTAATACTTGAGTGCTGCCAACCCGACTTGGTGCATGATGCGCTCCCGGTCTTCTTCGGCTAGATCGGTGAGGGTGTCCCGCTCCTGTGCATTCATCCGTACTTCCTCCACTACTTCAGCTACCAAATCGTCGGCATCTACGACGGTTCCTTCCCGCGATTTCATCTTACCTGTGGGCAAATCCACCATACCATAGGACAAGTGGTAAAGACCATCGGCATAGGGTTCGCCCAACTTTTTGAGCACCTCAAAAAGCACTTGGAAGTGGTAGTTTTGCTCATCGGCTACTACATACACCATCTTATCAATACTATAATCCACATACCGCTGGTGGGCAGTGCCTAAATCCTGGGTGATGTAGAGGGAAGTGCCGTCGCTACGCAAGATTTTTTTCTTGTCCAACTTGGCATCTGTCAAATCGACTTCCACCGACCCGTCTTCGCAATTGTAAAACACCCCTGATGCCAGCCCTTTTTCCACCATTTCCTTGCCCAACAAATAGGTATCGGATTCGTAGTAAAGCTTATCGAATGACACGCCGAGGCTGTTGTATGTGGTATCGAAGCCCGCATAGACCCAGTTGTTCATCTGCCGCCACAAGGCCACGGTGTCTTCATCGCCGGCTTCCCATGCCAATAGCATATTCCGGGCTTCTTGCCCCAACTGGCTGTAGCTGTTGAAATAAGTATCTTTGTACCGCTTGAAGAAATCGGTAGCGGTTTCGTCTGCTTTGGCATGGTTTTTATACACGGAGGCTGCTTCCTCCGTTTGTTGCCAATCGCTGTATTCCTGCCGGAAGTACTGTTCAAATTGTACGTAGTAAAACCCTACAAAATGGTCGGGTTTAATGGTGGTAGAGGTAGGTGTAGCCCCATTTCCATACTTCTGCCATGCTAGCATGCTTTTGCAAATGGCAATACCCCGGTCGTTGATGACCTGCACATTGATAACATCATATCCCACTGCATCCATGATTCGGGCAGTGCTCCACCCTAGTAGGATGTTCCGTATATGGCCTAAGTGCAAAGGTTTATTGGTATTGGGGGAAGAAAATTCCACCATGATTTTTTTGCCATTGGAAGGCTGCCGTCCGTAGCCTGGCTGGGTAGCTACCTCCCGTAGGAAGTGAATCCAGTAAACATCGCTGACGACGATATTCAGGAAGCCTTTCACTACATTGAACCGCTCGGCTTCCGCTACCTGCGCTATGAGATAGGCACCCAAGTCTTGGGCAACGGCTTCGGGCCTTTGCCTGCTATCTTGGTGAACGGAAAAACAACCACCGTGTAGTCGCCTTCAAACTCTTTGCGGGTAGTGCTCACAGGAACATCCTGTGGATTGAAATCAACTCCATAAAGTGCCTTTACGGCCTGACTCACCTGCTCTTGCAGGATGTGGATGATGCTTTTCATCTGTATAAAATGTTTCTGTTGCTACGCCAACATGCAGCATCCCGATAGCTATCGGGATAAGCGCTACGCTCTCACATGTTTTTCTTTGTAAACGGCCACAAAGATAACAAACCATCTCAAAGTGGGAAAGTTCCCATTCCTCAAGGATATTCCTCACACTTCACAGGTTATCTTGGGCGTAGCTGATGCCAGCCTTTTGCCGGATGGCATCCAATAAGCGGGTCATGGACAAGCTGAAATCCAAGGATAACGCTGGACATTCGGTAAGACCTTGACGCAGGCACTCTTGCACACGAGCCGCTTCGTAGTGGTAGCCATGGGAAGGATACTCGAAGAAAAAATTCTGAGGGCCTTGACCCGGCAACAGCAGACTAAAGCTGGTGGGTTCATGCCAGCGGGTATGCCAATGAATGCTGCCTTTGCTGCCGTGCAGGTGTGCTTCCGTGCGGGTGTGGGCGCCAATGGTGCTGTGCAAGTTGGCAATAGCGCCATTGGCATAATACAGCAAGGCGTGGGTTTCCAAATCTACGGTAGTGGGGAGTTTGCGGGCAATAGCCTCTACCCTATCGGGATAGCCTAGTAAGAGGTGCGCCAAGAAAACAGGATACAACCCTATATCCAAGAGCGAGCCTCCGCCCAACTCCGGGGCATAAAGCCTAGACTTGGGGTCAAAGGTGGATCTAAAACCAAAATCAGCTTTCACAGATTCCAGCTCCCCTATGACTCCCTGTTCCAGCAATTCCAGTATTTTGAGGGTAGTAGGCAGAAACCGTGTCCAGACTGCTTCCATGAGGAAGACTTTTTTCTCACGCGCTGTTCTTGGTTTTTGGCGTTATTGATGGCATTGACCAAATCAGAAGGCATATCAATGTGAAATAGCCGCGGGATGCTATTGAGTTGGTACTGCTTGGTAAGGGGTTTTAACCCTGGCACAATGGGGACGGTAATACCCGCCGCCCTGCAAGCATCGACGTAATCGAAATATTTTTGGTTATCGAAAAACATCTGAGTGACGATATAATTGGCACCAGCGTCTATCTTGGCTTTTGTGTAAGCCAGATCGATTTCCCGATTAGGGGCTTCGAAGTGTTTTTCGGGATAACCAGCAATGCCAATGCAGAAATCCGTGGAAGCCCCGTTGTCTATATTGGAATCCAAGTATTTGCCTTGGTTCATATTCGCTATTTGGCGAACCAGATCGATGGCGTACTCATGGCCGCCTTCCTCGGGTACGAATTTGCCCTCAAACTGGCGAGCATCGCCGCGCAGTGCCAACACATTATTGATATTGAGGAAGTTTAAGTCAATGAGGGCGTTTTCGGTATCTTCCACCGTAAAGCCGCCACAAATGAGGTGTGGCACGGCATCCACCCCATAGCGGTGCATAATGGACGCACAGATACCTACCGTACCGGGCCGTTTGCGAATGGAAGTTTTTTCGTAGTAACCACTAGCTCGTTTTTTATAAATAAACTCTTCCCGGTGGTAGGTAACGTCAATAAATGGGGGCTTGAACTCCATCAGTGGGTCTAGCGCATCGAATATGTCCTGCATACGGCCTCCTTTCAATGGCGGCAGCACTTCAAAAGAAATCAGGGTCTTGCCTTGGGCTTGTTCGAAGTAGTCGGTTACTTTCATAACGGTCAATATATACACCCCTCATGGGTGCCATGCTTGGCGCAAAGGTACAAACTATTAATTGTACTGACTTTCGTTATTTCGGGTGTCTATAATTTTTTTTATAAAAAATGTGTCAACTTTGTTTTATTCAAAAAAAATGATTACTTTTGCACTCATAGCAGTGGATTGACAACCCACCTGCACATCATAGGTATTTAACTTCGGCTTTGTCACCGAAGCATTCGGGCGATGCGCGAGCCATTTTCTCTTCCGCTTGCGTCATCCATGGTAAAGGTTGCTGGGGTCTTGTAAAAGACCATGATTGACTGGCGTGTGGGTACTGTCACCACGCGGCAGAGGAAAGCCTTTTGTCCGTACTTAAAAACGGGCTGTTGAGGCATGGCGAACCGGACAGCCAGGGTGGGCCCTCCCACAAGGGGCAGCTATACCATTTTCCGACGCACCTACCCTTCTACTACGTATCACCGTCTTTCTTTCTTCACTTTGTTGATTAAGAGTATATTTTGAAATTTTGAAATTTAATTGGGTATTATTTAGTTTTGAAAGCAAGACAAAATATTCCAAAGCGCTTCCTGCTTTTCAAGGATAAGCTTCGCGTCTACTTCGTGGTCGTCAATATATGACGCAAAAAATTACTTCCCGATTTCTGTTAAGGGTCGGAAAAAAAATAACTACTTTTGCCGGGCTTTGGGTAAAACTTTTCTAAAGATGCCTCATTTTTATTTATACAAGCATTATTTAGAAGTTTGTGGCATTACAAAACAACCTGACTGACTATGTTTATCATTCCTCCTTATATTCGTTTTGCGCTCATCGCGCTGGGTATTGCTGGCGGTATTGCGCTGTGGGCTGCCTTTGGTTTTTGGTATGGTTTTTTCTTCCTATTAGTAGGTATCATCCTGCTGTTGGGGTGGATTTTCCTAGGTACCGTAGGCCCTGCCGCACAAGCATTACAAACCGCCGACTTCGACAAAGCGGAAAAGCTGCTCAACCTCACGTTGTCGCCCAAGTGGCTGTATGCTACCAACAAAGCCTACTACTACATGCTCAGAGGCTCCATCGCCATTGCCCGCAAGGATGTCAATGAAGGCGAAAGATTCCTCAAAATGGCCGAGGCAGTGGAAGTACCCACCGATAACGAGAAGGCGATGCTGCAAATACAATTGGCACAGATAGCACTGAATAAAGGCCGATTCCAAGAAGCCAAAATTCACTACAAGAAAGCCAAGGAGTGTAAGATAACCGAAGGCCCGCTGAAAGACCAGTTCCGCCAGTTGGAGCAAGCCATCAACCAGAGCGGGCAAATCAAAGCCGCACAACGTATGGGTATGCAAGGCCAGCAGATGATGGGTGGCAAACGCCGCCGCCCGAAGATGAGATAAGGGACGGAAAAATAAGGGAATCAACTTCTGGTTCAACCTACTATACCAGTTTATTTCCCGCTGATACTCGCTGATAAATACGCAGATTCACGCAGATTTATCAAAAAATAAGGTATTCAACTTCTGGTTCAACCTACTATACCAGATTATTTCCCGCAGATTCACGCAGATTTATGAGCGGAGTTGTCGTGACTCTTTGCGTGCGAACACCCTGGTGTGTGAGCACGATGCCCGGTAGGGCATAAGGACAAGGGATGGTTACAGCCCGGCACCCGCCCGCTTTTGGCGGGCAGGGTGTGGCCCATTATCATTGGGCGAGGTATATGCCTATATCAAATCCCGCAGTTTGAATTCTACTACCAACCGCTCGTCGTTCCTGCGGAGTAGCAGGCGGATGCGCTTGCCGGGCTTTTTGAGGAAGCTGCGGTGTATGGCTTCTAACCCCATAAGGTGGGAAGGAATGCCGTTGACGGCGCGGATTTCGTCGCCTTTGCGAACGCCTGCCTCTTGGGCGGGACTTTTGTCCACGACGTGCATGACGGTGAATTTGTTCAACTGTTCACCGGAAGCGATGACACTGATTCCGCTGCGGTCGAACGAAAAAGCTTTGCGTATATCTCGGTTGGGTTTAAGATAGACGGCCTCCCGGATGTAGTCGATGACGATGGTGAATCGGTTGAGTATTTTATTGCCAATCAGGCCGTTGCGGTTATTGAGAAAGGCGGTATCGAGGAGTTCGTAATGGGAAATATCCTGAAAATTGGTGATGACATTGGGTATTTGCAAATCCCCCATTTGGATGGAAGCGGTGCGGCCCACAAACCCCTCCAAGCTGCCGCCTAACCCGTGCCCGATGCAGGTGCGGATGAGTGTGAGCGGCGTTTGTAGGAGGCTATCGGCATGGGTATATAATAGCAGCGACAGCCCCGCGCCAGAATCCATGAGGAGTTTGTATTCGGTATCTTGGCGGTCGATGAGTTGGGCGGGAACGCGAAGATAGGGTTTGTGGCGACTGAAATCGGCAGCCACTTTACGGTACTTACCGGGCGAGGGTGGTTTGAAACCAGAAGGATCCTCGAAGGTGATGGTTTTGCGCCTGTAGTCGATGCTGACTACGAAACGGCGAAGCAAATCGGCCCCCATAACACCATGCACCTCCACGCCGGCGTACTCCTCAAAACGGAAATAGTCGGCTTCCATGACGAGGATAGACTGGTTCATGAGGGTCATTTGGTCTTCAAACTCCATTTGGATACCCGTTGCCACCAAAGCTTCCAGCTTGGTTTGTAGGTCGGCGCCGTAGAGGCTGACTTTTCGCTGGTAGTTGACATCCAGCAAATCGGCAAATTCTTTGCGCGTCAGTATGGTGTGTTCGGCACCGGTGTCGAAGATGAATTTGAGTGGAAAGACGCGGTTGAAAATGACTTCCACGATAATGAAATCGTTGACATACTCAAAGGGCACCTCCACCTTGCCGCTCGTGCGGTGCATGACCACCAACTCTCGCTGAGCTAACAACGTAGTAGCCATAAAAGTGGTCAACAACAACAACAACAGCAAACGATTGGGCATAAGCAGTGAGTGTGTGGGGTCACGCTGGGTACAAACACCCTTTGCGCTCCCAATATAACGTTTTTAGGAATGTATCTGTGACGGTTGCGCAAATTTCAATGAATACCCGGGTATTTTTTGCCAATTGTGAAAAGCCCCCTACCCTCCCCCAACTTTATCGGCTACCTTTGGGTTTTGTAACTACTTAAGTAGTACCAAATTCCGGCTAAAAAAAGCCCTTTTTCCACCTGACGGCAGCTATTTTCGTCGCCGTAACGCTGCTATGACTCCTCAAATGAGTTTTGTCAGTCGGAAAAATCTTCTTTTTTTAGCTCGAAAGCGCACTACTTAAGTAGTTACAGGGTTTTAATACAAAAATAGCGCAAAGCAACATTGAACATGGATTTACAGGTTGAAAAGGAACTGATAGAAGGTTTGGGGTATGTAGGCATCTTTGTGGCCACCATTCTCATCACCATATTGCTGGGCACGGTGGTGAGTCGGCTATTCCGGCGGCTCATCGAACGCTCTACGGAGGAGATGAAAAACGACCCTACCAATTACGTGTTTCTGCGGCATCTCATCGTTTTCTTGATTTATATTGTTGGCTTCAGCTTGGCCATTTACAATGTGCCGGAGCTACGCGGCATCGCCAATTCGCTGCTCGCGGGTGCTGGTATTTTGGCCGTGGCGCTGGGTTTTGCTTCCCAACATGCCCTGAGCAACATCATCAGTGGTATGTTTATCGTCATTTTCAAGCCTTTCCGCGTCAACGACCGCATCCACATTCAGCAGATGAGCGGCATTATCGAGGATATTACCCTGCGGCACACCGTCATCCGGAATTTTGAGAACCGCCGCATCATCATCCCCAACTCCGTCATCAGCAATGAAATTCTTATCAATGCGGATTTCCACGATGAGAAAATTTGCAAATGGATTGATCTTTCCATCAGCTACGAAAGCAATATAGACCTGGCTCGTGCTATCATTCAGGAAGAGGCACTCGCGCATCCGCTCCTCATCGACAACCGCGACGATGAAGAGAAAGCCAACAACGAACCCATTGTGGCGGTGCGGGTGCTGCAACTGGGCGAATCGGGCATCCATCTGCGTGCTTGGTGCTGGGCAGCCCGCCAGCAAGATGCTTTCATTTTGGGGTGTGATTTGTATGAAAGCATCAAAAAACGGTTCGATGCTGCTGGTATCGAAATCCCCTACCCGCACCGCACACTGGTTTATAAAAACAAGCCCGAATGAAACCCAAGGACAGAAGAAAAAAAATAGGCCATCACCCGGGGGCCGTTGTATTCACGGGGCAGCGCAAGGTGGATAAAATCGCCATCCACTACCTCGAATACAACGCAACGGACTGCAACACCCAAGTACTGGACAACCAGTCGATCACCCAGTTCCACGCTCCCGTACCCGAATTAGTGCAGTGGTACGACATCCGTGGCATACACGACACCCAACTGATTGAGGAGTTCGGCAAAGTGTTTGCTGTTCACCCGCTGGCGTTGGAAGATATAGCCGACATTCACCAACGCCCCAAGCTAGATGAATTCAGGCAGGGTGTTTTCATCGCTGTTCAGGCACTTTATTTCCATCAGGCTACCCACTTGCTGGAGCAAGAACAAATCGCTATATACCTCGGCGACAACTTTTTGCTCAGCTTTCAGGAAGACCACACCGACCTCTTTGCCACTGTCAGGGAGCGCATTGTCCACCACAAAGGCAGGGTGCGAACCCAACGAGCCGACTATCTGGCATACGCCCTACTCGATACCGTCATTGACCAATACTACCTCGTAATCGATGATATAGAGCGGAGGATTGAACACTTGGAAGAAAAAATCATCAATGACCCCGACAATGCTGTCAAAGCCGACATTCACCTGCTGAAGCAAGAAATTCTCACCATCCGCCGCGCCGTGGCACCCCTGCGGGAAGTAATTACGGCCTTCGACCGCATCGGGAATGGCCTTATTAGCGATGCCACCAACCTCTACATCCGCGACCTGCGCGACCACGTCAACCAAATCGTGGAATTGGTAGATACCTTCCGCGATATGCTCAACAGCCTTCAGGATTTGTACTCCTCTGAAATCAGCCTTCGCATGAACAACGTCATGAAGGTACTCACCGTTATTTCCACCATCTTCATCCCCTCAGTTTTATCGTCGGTGTCTATGGCATGAATTTCGACCACATGCCTGAGCTTCACCTCCGCTACGGCTATTTCTTTCTCATGGGCTTCATTACCCTCATTACCCTGTTTATGGTCGTCTATTTCTGGAAAAAAGGGTGGTTTAGATAGAGGTTATGTAGGAGAATTTTGTGCATATCATCAAGGGATTCATTAGGGCATGCCCGCCCCGGTTGCTCGTGGCGGTCGCGCTGTTCACTCCATCTCGGCAAAAGCCGAGGTTCCGTTGCCATCGCTCATGCGGGCGATGTGTGGAAGTCATCATAATTTGACAGAAATAAACTGCTCACCTCTTTCTAAATTCGCAGCTATTTTTACCAAAATTCCGCTGATAAATCTGCGTATTCATCAGCAGAATCTACGGGAAATTACCTCCGTTTTAATGCTACACAAAAAAACCAAATAATTCCTATCAACTTAGTATAGATAAAAAACTTACCTTTGCACCGTTTACCAAAGCAAATGACACATGTCGGTAACTGTCACGTCCCCATTAGCGGAGGCGATAGCTGTGCAGCGAAGCCTTTTTGAGTCTTATATTCGCGCATACACAAGAGAAGGGGTTGCGTGTATTTGCCTCTTCATCCTTCCAAACACACAGCATACCCATGCTGCATCTCATCAGTGAGTTGGCGCCTGAAATTCCCGTAGTTTTTCTGCAAACAGGCTTCCATTTTCCGGAAACCTTGGCGTACCGCGATGCTATTGCTAACCAGTTGGGGTTGCAGGTTATCAACGTGGCATCCAATATCCCCAAAGTAGCCCAACGCGACCCGCAGGGCAGGTTCCACTTCGCCAGCGACCCTTCCCACTGCTGCTATTTGAATAAAACACAACCCATGGAACCCATCCTCATGTCTTATGATGTGGATTACGGGTGTCCGCCGCGACCAAAACAACAACCGCAAACAGTTCGACATGGAAAAGCAAGGCTCTTTCCAAACCCTGCGTTTTCACCCCATGTTGGACTGGACGAACCCCATGATTCACTACTATCGCAAGGTGTACGACCTACCTCCGCACCCCTTAGAAGCCAAAGGCTACCTCAGTATAGGCTGTGCTCCTTGCACCCAAGCTTTCGATCTGACTGGCCAAGACGAACGAGCCGGACGTTGGGCAGGTATGAAAAAAACCGAATGTGGCCTGCATACTGATTTAGCTAATAACTAACCCTCTCCATTTACGCATGAAAATACTCATCACAGGTGGTGCCGGATACGTAGGCTACGCATTAGTTCGCCAACTCATGTTTGCGCCGGAAGTATCGGAGGTTATCATTTACGACAACCTTTCCCGAAGAAACTACGCCTTTTTCGACCATCAAAAGTTTGCAGAAAAGCCCATTCGTTTTGTAGAAGGCGATATTTTAGATGGTCGCCGACTGCATGAGCAAATGAAGGGTGTTGATGTGGTATTTCACTTGGCTGCACACGTCACCACCCCTTATGCCGATGCGGATGCCCACCATTACGACCAAATCAACCATTGGGGCACCGCCCAAGTAGTATATGCCGCCGAGCAGCAGCAGGTACAGCATTTCGTTTACTTGAGCAGCACCTCTGTCTATGGCAATTCCACCGAAGCCGTGGACGAATCCTACACCCCTGTCCCGCAATCCTACTACGCCATTTCCAAACTCGCCGGTGAGGAGCAAGTAAACCGTTTAGCCGATAAAATGACCGTTCACATTGTCCGTTCGGGCAATGTGTATGGGTACAATCCGGCGTACCGCATCGACGCCGTCATCAACCGGTTTATCTTTGAAGCCCATTTTCAGCACCGCATCACCGTGCAAGGCAGTGGTTTACAACAACGGGCATTTATCCATGTGGACAAACTCGCGGCTACGCTGCGCCAACTCATCGGCAATCCTCGCATCACTTCCGGCACTTACAACATGGCCACCCACAATTTGTCTATCAACGAGATCATCGACCACTTGCGCCCCCTCTACCCTGATCTGGAAACCATTCAACTCAACCCCAACATGCCCCGCAGGAATATTGCTGTGCAGCTACCCAACGCCCTTACTACCTTGGTCAATATTCCCGATATTGGCCTAACAACCGAGCTGGAAGCTTTCAAGTCCGTTTTTGCTTTTGGTGGATGAGCGAGATGTCGTATCTTCGCCGTCTCTTAGTAAATCCAACGACCTTGCAAAAGATAGACATTTTAGCCATCGGCGTTCACCCCGATGATGTGGAGCTTTCCTGTAGCGGCACTTTGTTGCGCCATATTCGCATGGGCAAAACCGTGGGGCTTTTGGATCTCACCCGTGGAGAATTAGGCACCCGGGGCACTGCCGACATCCGAGATCAAGAAGCCCTCGATGCGGCTCGATTGATGGGCGCGGCCTTCCGCTGGAATGCCAACATGGCCGATGGGTTCTTTCAGCATACCCCCGAAAATGTCAAGAAAATAGCGTCCTTCATTCGTGCTAGCCAACCGGATATCGTCTTGGCCAATGCCCTCAGCGACCGCCACCCCGACCACGGGCGAGCCGCCAAACTCACTGCCGACGCTTGTTTTTACAGTGGTCTTGCCAAAATTGAAACCTTCGATGCCGATGGCTTTCCTCAAGCGCCTTGGCGACCTAAAGCCATCTACCACTACATCCAAGACAATAATTTGACGCCCGACTTTGTGGTGGACATTACCGAGTTCATAGATCGCAAAATGGAGCTGGTACTGGCGTTCAAATCCCAGTTTTATGTACCCGAAGCAACGGAATACGCCCAAGAGGCCAGCACCCCTATCAGCGGGGCACAGTTCCGCAACTTCCTACGGGCCAAAGCCGCCACCTACGGGCGCATTGCTGGTTTCGATTTTGCCGAAGGATTCAACGTAGCCAGAACGCTAAGGCATATTGAGCCTTTACGATTTAGTTTGACCATGTACATACTCCGTGTTAGCAAGGTAGTGGCATATTTGTGTTGGGCGTTATGTGTCTCCCTCCCTATCATGGCACAACAAGGGGATAAAAACCTCGTGCAGCGACTCCTAATAGTCGGGGATGCCGATGGTATGCCTCATGCTGCGTTGTGGCAACATTTGCAACAAACCTTAGACACCTGCCCTGCTTCCACTACCTTGGTTTGGATGGGCGATCTTACCCGCCAGGGGATGCCACTACCAGGCAGTAAAGAATATGCAACCACGACCTCACATATCGACAGCCTGCTCGCATTATCCCACCACTGCCCCGGCCGCACTTGGGTCATACCAGGCGATAAAGACTGGCAACGCGGGCTGCCCGGCGGCATGGCAGCGGTGAACCGCTTGGAAGACTATATCCTTGCCCAAGCACCTCCCGCACTCCAGTTTGCCCCACACAATGCCTGTGGCGACCCCACGGTTTGGAAAGTGGACAAAGACCTTGTTTTCATCTTCATCGACAGCCAATGGTGGTTGCAATCCTTGGACGACAGGTGTCAATACAGGCAACGATTGCGACATCAAAAGCCGCAATGAATGGGTGAACGCCCTCGGTGCCCTGTTTGCGGAGTACCACAATGACCAAATCGTAGTATTCATGCACCATCCCCTACAATCCTACGGCGAGCGTGGGGGGTATTTTGGTTGGAAAAAACACTTGTACCCTTTTCCCAACCTTAGGGTACCGTTGCCAGTATTGGGTTCGCTGCCCCTGCTCTACCGGAGTATTGACGGAAGCCGGCAGGACATTATACACCCGCATTACCAAGCCCTAGTCAAAGCACTAGAAGAATGCGCCAGTCAATCGGGAGCGTCCCTTATTTTTGCTAGTGCCCACGACAACACCCTCCAACACATCCACCAAGGCAACAACCACTACATCATCAGCGGCAGTTGGGCGCGACAAGGGCCTGTCTCTGCCCACAAACAGCCCGCCTTTGCTACTAACAGCCCCGGTTTTTGGCAATTGGATTTTTTCAAAAACGGCAGTGTTTTTGCCACCTGCCACACGCTATCCCACCATCGCCAAATTGAGAAAGTTTACCACCAAGCACTATTTCCACCCAGTGAAAAATTCCGTCAGGATACAGCCGTATGGCCTCAGCCAATCACTTTCGATACCACATTAGCCCCCAATCCTTCTTTTGCGGCGGGGCGTTTCAAGACTTGGTTATGGGGGGCGCAATACCGGGATATTTGGACTACTCCGCACCCCTTTCGCCCCTTGCTGCTGCCTGCTGAAAAAGGCGGTTTGCGACCCACCAAAAAAGGGGGAGGCATGGCTTCTACCACCCTGCGGCTCAAGGATACGCTGGGCAGAGAATACGTGCTGCGGTCGGTAGAAAAAGACTACCGCAAACTCTTACCCTCGGAATTTGCCCACATCAAAGTAGTGGAATTGTTCCAGGATCAAAATAGTGCCAACCACCCTTATGGTGCCTTGGTCGTGGCGCCTTTGGCACAGGCTGCCGGCATCTTCCATACCCATCCCGAAGTGGTGTACCTGCCTCACCAACCCGCCCTAGGCAGCTTCAACACCGGACTGAGAGAAGGTCTCTACCTTTTTGAAGAGCGACCCGCTGATGAATGGCAAGGAACGGCTTCCTTTGGCGCTCCTTCCCGCATCGTTGGCTACACCGACCTCCTCCCATTACTCGCCTCCCGCGCCGATCACTTTGTGGATCAAGCCTGGGTATGCAAATCCCGCCTTTTTGACCTCATCATCCACGATTGGGATCGGCATGATGACCAATGGCGATGGGCAGCTATTCCTCAGGGTGCTACTACCCTGTGGCGCCCCATTCCCCGCGATCGCGATCAGGCGTTTTTCAAATTCAAAGGATTGATTCCTGCTTATGTGGCCACCGTGGTAGCCCCTAAGTTGCGCACCGTACGGCCTAATATTCGGCAAGTAAAACACCTCGCCTACAATGCCCGGCATTTCGACCGCTTTTTCCTTAATGCCTTGCCCAAATCGGAATGGATGGCTGCGGCGGAGGGTTTGCAACAACAACTGACGGATACGGCTATCCAACAAGCTTTTTCAGTCTTACCACCATCCCTCGTTGCCGCCGATGAGCTGCTGCCTATCGTTCGCCATAGAGTAGCGCACCTTCCTGCTATCGCCCAAGAGCTGTATGACTTCCTAGCTAAAGAAGTAGCCGTAGTGGGCACCGACAGCAGTGATCTATTCGATATTCACATGCTCGCATCCGGTCTTATAGACATCCGTGTGTATATGCAGCCATCTCAGGGCGGAGCGGTGCTGAAATACCAGCGCCTTTTCCACCCTTCGGAAACTCGGGAAGTACGCCTATTTGGCTTAGCTGATACCGATGTATTTTCCCTAACCGGCACGCATCGCACCCCCATCAAATTGAGGATCATTGGTGGAGAAGGCATCGACTCGGTCTTGCAACACACCTCGGTGAAGGTTCGGGTGTACGACACGCCCTCTGGGATACAAGTGACAGGGAAACCCTTCGCCGACCGCCGCAGTTTGGATGCTGCCGTCAACGCCTACGACCGCTATGGTTATGAATATGACCGGCTGAAACCGCATTTCGCCACAGGCTTTAGCCGCGATGATCGATGGTGGTTGTCCACGGGCGTCGTTTGGCAAACCCACGCTTGGCGGAAAGACCCATTCCAATCGGTGCAATCGCTTATCATGCAGGCAGCATTGGGCCGCAACCCTGCTTTGCAACTGCGCTATACAGGCGTTTTCCCCGGCTGGAAGAAGTGGCTGGATTTTGTACCTAAGGCTAGTTGGTCAATGCCCCGCGTTATTAACTATTTTGGCACCAACAACGATCTTTTTGATGCTCAACGTTCGTTGGCATACAACTGGGTTCCCATCGCTTCCCATGAAGTCAGCCCTTCCCTGCGCGTACACAATGCCAATCGACACCTGCAACTAACCACCGGCCCCGTATGGGAACGGCATGAGGTGCTCACCCGCCAAGATAATATTACGCAACTGATGACAGCCGACACAAGGCAGGCGCGCTCCTTCTTTGGGTATCATTTCTTAGCGGAAGCAGGCTACATCGATCCACAGGTATTTCCACTGTATGGCTTCCAGCTACAGGGCAGTTTCAAGCACCTGTTCCCTACTGCCCATAACAAGCAGGTTTGGCAAGCAGGCGCACAGGCGTTGGCCTACTTGCCCTTGTTGCAACACCCACGTACCGTACTGGCACTACGCGTAGGCTTCGACAACATAGCAGGTGCCCCCCTGTTCTACCAATTGCCTTCCGCAGGCAATGACACTTGGCTACGAGGGTATCGCAACCAACGATTTCGGGGAACATCCCTGCGATATATCAATACCGACTTGCGCCTAGAACTCTGGAATTGGGACAACCCGCTATTGCCCCTGCGCTTCGGCATCACCGCCGGATGGGATGCCGCCCAAGTACGGCTGCAACCCAACACACGCACCTTACCGACACAGCCTCGTAGCAGGTATCTGGTTCAATATGGTGGACTTGGTGGTCGTGCATCCTTTCTTTGCCTTTACAGCAGAAGAGAATATGCTGGGGCTACGTCTGGGTTTTGGTTTTGAAAAGCGGATTGATTACCATCTTCCACACTCACCCCTGCACCAATTCCCGAGCGTTTTCTAATGCGGAGGCACTGGGTGGACTTTGGCTCAACATGGTGGCAATGGCGCGTATCCTTTCTTCGGGCTGCAATACCCGTACGCGGGTGGTAGTGCGGTTGTCGTCTTCCTTTTTGTAAACAAAAAGATGTTCCTCTGCGCGGGCTGCGACTTGGGGCGAGTGGGTGATGACTACCACTTGGTGGTGTTGGCTCAAATTGCGAAGAATATACCCCATTTTCAGGGCTACATCCCCCGACACGCCTGCATCAATCTCGTCAAAAATAAGGGTAGGTAATGCCATCGCATTGGCCACAATAGATTTGGTAACGAGCGTAAGGCGCGATAATTCACCGCCCGATGCTACTTGCTTGATAGGTTTGGGCGCACTGCCTTTATTGGCGGTAAAAAGAAACTGCACTTCATCCGAGCCGGTAGGTGTGAGGTCTTCCGTGGGCTGGAAATCCACTAACAGTTGGGCGGCAGGCATGGCCAATTCCGCCAGAGTGGCTCCTACTTGGCGGGCAAACTCGGGTGCTACCCGTTTGCGATGGGTACTCAGTTCTTGCGCTTGTTGGCGAAGAACTTGGGCTGCCTCTGACACTTGCCGCGTGAGGCGTGCTATTTCTTCATCAGCATTTTCATACCCACCAAGGGCTTGCCCCAGCGAGTCCTGTATGGCCAACAACTCCTGAACGCTGGCTACATTGTGCTTTTTTTGGAGCTTATAGATCAAGTCCAAACGGCTTTGCAGTTCTTGTAGGCGTTCGGGGTTCGACTCCACCCTATCGGCGTGGTTTTCTAGTGCGTTGCCTATATCGGTGAGTTCTTCAAGCGTACCGAGGAGGCGTTCGTACAATTTATTCACCGTACTATCCACACGGGCCGAGGCTGCCAGCGACTGCCCCAAGGTGTGTAACTGGCTCACGATAGCCTGTTCGCTCTCGCACAAGTACTGGAAAGCATCGGCCACCACACGCCGCGTATCTTCTGCATTGGCCAAAGCGGCAAACTCTTCCTCCCAGGCCTCCTGCTCATCGGCTTGCAGTTGGGCTTCCTGTAGTTCATCCCATTGGAAGCGCATAAAATCCAGCTCTTTATTCGCCGTGGATTGCTGGCTTTGCAACCGATGAAGTTGTTGCCTGTCGGCGGTGTATTGCCGATAGTGGCGTTGGTAAGTCTGCAAGCGTTCTTGGTTGGCACTTAGCGCATCCAGCAGCCGCATTTGGAAGCCCATTTGGTGAATGTCTAAGGTATCAAACTGCTGGTGTAAATCAACCAGCACCGCGCTCAACTCTTGCAATACCTTAATACTAGCGGGGGTGTCATTGATGAAAGCGCGGCTTTTACCACTAGGGGTAATTTCGCGGCGGATGATGAGTTCGTCTTCGTAGTCTAAATCATTGTCCCGAAAAAAATCTTTCAACTGGTATTCTTTTACAGAAAAATACCCTTCAATAACACATTTCTCATCGGGGTTGTACAGTGCTTTCGTATCGGCGCGGTCGCCCATTATCAACCCCAGCGCACCGAGGATAATGGATTTTCCGGCCCCTGTTTCCCCTGTTATGATGGTAAGCCCCTTGGGGAAACGAATGTCCAAAGCATCAATAAGCGCGTAGTTTTTGATATGAATCCGCTGAATCATACAATCGTGCATTTTAGATTCAACAAAAGTACAGTTTTCAATCTTTTTGCCAATTTTTTATTACCAACATCTTCAAAATCTTGTTCATTCCGTTAATTTGTCTTTTCTTGCTTGCTAGTTTTAAAACATTATGGTAATGTATCAGCGTGCGTTCGTTGTCTGGATTGGATTAGTAGCCCTACTATTAGCAACAGGATGTGGCTCAGAAGGCCACCCCAAAGGATGGAAACCCTTGGATTTGCTTCCCTACGGAGTAGCCACCACGATATTGGCACCACCTGATGCGCAAGTCAAGCACGGTAATTTGTCGTCTGTATTGGTGAAAGACGTTTCCATTCATGGCGGCCCTGGCTATAATGTGCAGTTGTTTTACAGCCCCGCCACCACCAATGATATTGCCCGCCTTAAAAATGACCATTTGCAAAACGTGAAGGCCAACCGCTATTTCAAAAAGATAGTTAAGGAAGAAGTGGCTGGTTTTATCTATCAATCCATCATCGACAGCACGGAAACCTACGGCTTTCGCTTCGTGAAATTACAAGGCGATACAGAACTCAACTTCCAGTCCGGCCTAGGGAATCTCTTTACCCAGGAAGAGGCGGAACTCATGTATGAGGCCGTGAAGTAGGATAGATTTAGACATAGCATCTCTAAATAAATTTCACTGCAAATATTGATGTAGAGAACCAAATTTTGATTAACCACAAATGTGGCTCCGGAGCACTGAACCGCCACTTTTGCCAAACCTGTTAGCGGTAGTGTTTTATCGTCCATATATTTTTAGTCTCCACCACAACCACCGCAACTACTGCAAGAACTTCCGCAACTACTTCCACACGATGTCCCACAACTTAAACTGCTACTGTTGTTTCTGTCAATGTAGTTTACCAATGGAACAAATGCTGTCGTCAGAACTGCTTTGCCTAATAAAAAGTATGTCCACTGCCAATTACCTTCAATTTGTCGTTTCGGCAAAATTTCGTCTTTATATATGTTAGGAATTGTTGTTGTTGAGATTTGTTTGGTTAGTCGATGTAGAAAAAAAATAATAATAATGGTTAAAATTATTGTCACTATTACAATTTGAATAACAGGCTTGTCTCGCAATACGCCCGTAACAATTCTGGTAAATGATAACAATAAAAGTAATGTCAATATGGCAAAGTTTGTATAAAACAGATAACCAAATTTTTTAGACTTGTTGAAGTATTTTCTAAAGGCATCCATACTATTTTCAATGTTCCCAAATATCGGTTTTCCTCCTAACTTTTTCAAAAGGTTTGGATAAAATGTTTGCCCCAGTTCAGATAATGCCGAAGTAATTTGAAGTTGAGTATTAGTATTTGTTGCGTTATTTTTGGCAAGTTCAATAGTGTTGTTTGAATTTATTTTAATTGTTCCGTTGTCAATAAGTTCGTTGACTGTTCCATTGATAACGTTAGAAATTTTTTGTGTTTTTAGGTAAACAACTTCAAACGGTTGAAGATTGTAAACAAAGGATGATGGGTCAAATCCTGAAACAATGTTTTTAAGTTTGACTCTGTTATAATACTCAAGTGTCAAGAGCGTAAGAACAGACAAGGCAATAAGCCCAGAAATGAAGTAAGGATTGTCAATGTGAATATAAGTTGGCTTCAATACAAAATACGCGGGAACGGTTAAACATATAAATGTCAATATCCCAAAAATGATGAAAGTTCGCAATTTGAATGTGGCTTTTTCAAGATTAAGACTTTCAAACATACCGTCAAACGCCCAAATGTTTTTCGGCTGTTTGCCAAAATCCCTTTCATAGCGTTTTATTGTCCGTTCTTTTGCTTGCCTAAATTTTTCAAAGTCTTCTTTATTGTGTGTTGATGGAATGTGTTGGATTTGTTTTCCAAGTGTGTTGCAAAAGTCTTGATACGATTGAGTAAAAATTAGATGTTGATGCCAAACAATATCTACTATTTCAGAAGGCGAGACCATAAAACGAGGTCGCTGCTAAATACATAAACTTCTTGTATTCCAAGATTGCTTGGTCGGTAAATTCCCTAGTCCAAAAATTTTCATTGGCAAGTCTAGTTGAAAATCCATATTCACTCGGTGGATTGTCAAAGTCGAAGGCAAGTATTTTATCCCAAAGTTCTTGGTTCATTTTGTCTGTTTTGTTGTCTCTCTAATATTACCAATCGCTAAGCACTCCCCACGCCCCCACACCATCCCGATAGCTATCGAATATGCCAATAATTCCTTTGCACGAACCGACCGCCACACTTCCCACTTTCGACCATAAGGGAGCATCGCTTTTTTGCTACTTGCGGCAAAGTAGTAATTTAGGGGCAAGTTACGGGTTTTTTCAGGGTTTTGTGCCATTTTTGGGGTGTACTCCATTTTGCTATTCGCAAAGGGAGCTTTGTTGTTATTTGGGCTTCGCACCTCCCGATAATTATCGCATACGCGTCAACTTAAAAAAAGCTAATATGTTTAGGCAAAAAAAAAGTTGCTGCTTAACTTTGTTCAATAGAATCAAAACAGAACAAACAAGCAGCAACCATGAAATATAATACGGTGCAAATAAAGAAAAAATTGGGGAACAAGCAATACTTACGATTGCAAAAGAATCTGGTTTCGAGATGCGGCAGCCGAGAAAAATCGACGGGTCGGATTTTTGATTGGCTTCTGTATGATGATGCAGTTCAGTCTGCGAGGTTTGAGCGATTGGGCGCGGGCGATAGGAAAATTTACTGGCAAACACGTTAGCAAACAGGGTCTGCAAAAGAAGCTGCAATTCAGGCAGGAATCCTTCGTGCGCGACCTTCTGATGCATGTAATCAAACAGTCGGCAAAGGGAAGCCAAAGAATATTCCGCTGTTAGATGCCTTCAACAAGGTGTATGTGGAAGATAGCACCTGTTTGAGCCTACCGAAAAACTTGGCTAAATTTTACCCTAAGTGCACAGCAAAAATGAAGGGCAGTGTGCTACGGCTCGTGTGCAGTTGCGCATAAATCTAAAGGACAATTCCTACCAGAACATACAAGTCAACTCATTCAGGGATAACGACCAAAGTTTTGCCCACCAGATTTTGGACGTGCTGGAAGAGGGTGCTTTGGTCATCCGCGACCAAGGATACTTCGTGTTGTCTGTGTTCAAAAAATCATCGAGAAGAAAGCATTCTTCCTGTCCCGTTTACGTTTTGGGACAAACGTCTATGATGGGCAGACAGGTGAAAAGCTGGATTTGCTCAAATTACTAGGCGAGTGTAAGAAAGAAGGCAAGAAGGTATTGGATATCAATGTATTGTTGGGTAGCACAGACAAAATACCTGTACGACTGGTAGCGGTGGAAGCACCCGAGGACGTCAAGAGAATCAGGCGCTTCAAGGCCAAGAATGACAGGAATGGCAAGGCTAACCACAGCGATGAGTACTTTGAATTGCTGGGCTGGACAATCTTCATCACCAACGTCGAGGCCAAAGTGTGGGGATTTAGAGACATCATCAGAGCGTATCGTTGTCGTTGGCGTATTGAAATCATTTTTAAGTGCTGGAAGAGCAGCTTTAATGTGGATAATTTTTTTGACGGCAAAGAGTCTATATCCCCACCAAGGGTGATAATCACCATTTATATGATGCTTATCTGGTTGACGATGACGATCTCTTGGTACGGCATCTTTGTCGAGCGGGTGTATGAACAGACCCAAAAACACTTGAGCATCATTAAGTTCTCAGAGTTCATCAAAAGGAACTTCTGGGAGGTACTGCTGGCTGGAAAACCTGATCAGTTCATCGAGGAACTCGCCCGACATGACTGCTATGAAAAGCGAAAAGACAGGCAGAGTTACCTCGAATTGTTATATATGAATTTTTTAAGTTGACGCTAATGCGATAATTATCGGGATTACCAGTCGCGCATGCCAAAACAGGAACGGATGGCAGTACATCCGATTAAATCCGTTTCAAACCCTGCTGTAAGGCGTTGGATTCCAACGATTTAACAATTTTAAAAGAAACTTCTTGTCGTGCCGACTATGCTTTGTTCGCTGCTGTGTTCTTTGTTAAGATTTCATTTACGTAAAACAATTCATCTTCTGTAATCAGTCGCAATGAAGATTTTGAAAATTTTCTAACAGGCGTTTTTTCTAATTCAGAAGTAAATTTTGAAAAACTCACTTCTCTCAATTCTCTGCTATCAATGTATATTCTTGTGCAATTTGACTGTTGTTCAACTTCTAAGATTGGACTCGCTTCTCTTAACACAGATTTGTTTTTTTTCTTATTGCTCGAAATTTCTATTACTAAATCTCCAATCTTACTTTGCTCTCTGATTTTCTTTTTCCCTGTAAATCTTATAAAACTAATATCGTCTTCATCAATGTCGTGAATTTCACTAATTCTATGTTTTGCCTCCTCAATTTCATCTAATTCATTGTAATAAATTCTATCACTTAATGGTGTTACTCCAACGACCCAAATAGATTTGCCAAATTCAATTTCCCTTGCTTTACTACTTTTTCCTTCTTTGGTTTGATTAGAAACAACTTCAATCTCAAAAATTTTATTGAGGTAATCCCTATCGACTTCTATTGCTTCTTTTATTAGATTGTAAAAGAAGGCTTGTGCATTTGAAAGTTCATCTTTCTTCGTTATCAAGACTGCCGACTCTGTTAATTTTTTCGCACTATTATCAGATAAATTTGCTGACCCAATCACTAATTGACTATCCGTAAAAATGAACTTCGAATGGAGATTTTCAAGGCTAAAAATTTTCACTCCTTTTTTAAAATAATATTCTAATGCCGCTGCTGCTGTTTTACCATATTTTATTGATTGCAACGAGGCATCACAAATTAAAAAATCACCTTTTCTCAAAAGCTTAGACTTCTTTGAGACGTAGGCAATGACGGCTTTTCTCACGCCTTTATGGGGTAAGTAATCATCATTTACTTTTTTCCATACATCACCCGTTATCATCTTACTTTATTTTTTTCATAGCATGGAACTCTAATCCCACGCATCTCACATCAACACGCTATATCTACATACTAACCTATCCATCCAAAGCGATGCTGAGAAAGCTGTTTAGGGCGGTGTCATGCCTAAGCAGCGCGGTCGAAACAAAGATAAGCTTTCCATGTAATTCACGCAATTTATCGACTCGCTTTTTTTATACCCCCAAATTATACAGGTTGTTTTTCCACTTCTTGCTGTTATTAGGAAAATCGGGCAGCAAGTGACAGCAGCGCGAAGGGCGAAGCCCTGAGCCTGTGACGGACAAGGGGGCGGACGAAGCCCCGCCTGCAACCATCGGGCGCTGGCGGGACGTAGGTAGCACCCGGCCCCCAACCCGACCAAAGGAGGGAATGGGGGTGGCCCATAACCATCCTTGTAAAAGAAAACCGAAGTCAACTAATTTTACAAGAAAACCTGCCGCTTATATATCTTCCCCTTATTTCTTTGTTTCTTTGCTCACTAATCAATGAAAGAAAAAGTATGCGAGCATGGATTGCCTTGTGGTGGATGGGCTGTTGTGCTATCACGTTGACAGCGCAGCACTACCCGGAGTTCGACATTACCCCCTCCGATGTAAGGACTCAGATTGAATTCTTGGCCAGCGACGACCTGATGGGGCGGCGAACGGGCAGCGTGGGCAATGATATGGCTGCCGCCTATATTGCCGCTCACTTGCGGGCTTATGGTTATACGTCGCCAGAGGGTGCCGTTGACTTTCGGCAGCCTATCCCTTTCGAGGCGGTACGGCCACCTGTTCAGTCGTCGATGGTCGTCAATAAAAAGGTGCTGCAACCGATGACCGATTTTATCATCCTTGCGGGGGAAGCGGCCAATATTCGGGCGCAAGGCGTTTTTGCTGGTCATGGCTGGGTGGACGCCGAAACCAACCACAACGACTACGAAGGTTTGGATGTAAAAGGAAAGGTGGTATTCGTATTGCCCGGCCCTCCGGGCGCTAAGGACCCCAATAAAATCGTGGGAGCTATGAAGCGAAAAAGGCAGTTGGCTGCCGAGCAAGGTGCGGTGGCGCTCATTGAGTTGTACCAATTGCCCTTTCCTTGGGCGATGTTTGCCAACTACTTCGGTGGGGAGTCGCTGCGGGTGGCGAAGGAGGACGCAAGCAACGATGACACTTCCTTGGTCTATGCTTGGCTGAATAAGACGGAGGCGCTCCCTTTTGCCGATATACAGTCGGCCGGTAAAATGAAGGTATCAATACAATCGGCTGGTTTTCAGCGTACGGCGGTACAATCCCAGAATGTGATTGGTGTATTGGAGGGCAGCGACCCCGATTTGAAGGACGAATACCTGTTGGTGACGGCGCACTTCGACCATGTGGGTACGGGCCAACAAGGCGGGTCGTTTACGCCTGCTGACAGTATCTTCAACGGGGCTAGGGACAATGCCATTGGTGTGGCTGCTTTGCTACAAACGGCACGGGCATTAGCTGCCCAGCGACCTGCCCGCTCTATCATCATACTGGCGGTGACGGGGGAGGAACTCGGGCTGCTCGGCAGCGAGTACTATGCAGAACATCCGCTGATTCCTCTGGAAAAAGTCGTATTCAATTTCAATACGGATGGTGCCGGCTACAACGACACGACGGCAGTTTCTATCATGGGTTGGGGGCGCACAGGCACCAACGAATCGCTGGAGGCTGGCGTTGCGCCATTTGGGTTGCGCATCATTGCCGACCCCGCGCCGGAACAAGGATTGTTCGACCGTTCGGATAACGTTTCGTTTGCCGTGAGAGGAGTGCCGGCCTTGTCCTTTAGCCCAGGGTTTGCGGAATTCGATAACGATATTTTGCAACATTACCATCAGGTAAGCGATGAGGCGCACAGCTTGGACTATCATTATTTAGCCCGTTATTGTAAAGCATTTGCCCATGCCTGCCGGCAAATTGCCAACCACCCCCAAAAGCCCGTTTGGGTGAGTGGCGACAAATACGAAGCGGCTGGTAAGAAACTGTATTCTTTAGATTAAAAGGTTCTTTGACTTTTTTAGTGGAGGCTACCCTTCGGGTCGCTACGTTTCGCAGCTCTCTAGGCTGAGCCTAGATCGGCCCCGGCAAACCCGGGTCTGCCAGCTAAAAGCTGCCACTGCTACACAACTTGTCTCGGCCTTTTGCCGAGATCGCTAGCCCAGTACGACTTCTAAATTTGTCAAAGAACCGATTAAAAAAAATGCTCGGTGAGTGGCGGCTTGCTTTAGCACATCCTACATTCGTTTGTCCCCCACACGGAAACTCAATCAAAAGTGTACCTTTGCGGTGCAAACAAAAAATTGGGCATGGCTCGTCGTAAGAAGCGTTATCCGGAGGTGGTGTATCAGGTGGAGTTCAACAGCATAGCCGACAAGGGCTACTGTGTAGGAAGAGATGCTGAAGGTAAGGTAGTATTTGCCGAAGGGGCTGCACCGGGCGATGTGGCCGATGTGCGTATTTACAAAAAAGGCAAGGGTGTTTTGTGGGGAACGGCCACGCATTTTCATCGGATGTCTGCGGATAGGGTGACACCGTTTTGCCAGCATTTTGGCGTATGCGGGGGATGCAAGTGGCAACACCTCAGCTATGAAGCCCAGCTACACCACAAAGAGCAAGGGGTACACGATGCTATTCGCCGTATAGGCAAGGTGACCGTAGGCGAAATGTTGCCAATTCTGGGTAGTGAAACCACCACATTGTACCGCAACAAATTAGAGTTTGGTTGTGCCAACCGGCGTTGGCTCACCGAAGCAGAGGTCAAAGATGACTCCATCAAACAGTTGGATGAAGTCATTGGCTTTCATCGCCCCGGTGCTTACGACAAGCTGATACAAATAGATCATTGCCACCTGCAACCAGCGCCTTCCAACGACCTACGCAATGGTATCCGCCAGTTGGCTATTGAGATGGGAATGCCCTTTTTCGATATGCGCGAGCGTACAGGGATGTTGCGCCAACTCATGATTAGAACCAGCAGCTTGGATCAAACGATGGCGCTAATCGCCTTCTTTGAGGATAAGCCACAGGTGATCCAGCCTTTTTTAGCAGCTGTGCAAGAGCGCTTTCCCGCTATCACCAGTTTGTACTACTGCATCAATCCTAAGGTGAATGAATACCTGATGGATTTGGAGATGCGCCTGCATAGTGGAAACCCCGACATGGAGGAAGCACTCGGGCATATTCGGTATCGGCTGGGGCCTAAATCGTTTTTCCAAACCAATACCCGGCAGGCCGTGCGTCTTTTTGATATCGTAGCGGAATTGGCTGCCTTGGAAGGCCACGAAAACGTTTATGACCTCTACACAGGCATTGGTAGCATTGCGCTGTATATCGCTCGGCATTGCCGTTCGGTAACGGGCATTGAGGAAATTGAGGCAGCTATCGTAGATGCCAACCGCAATGCGGCCTTGAATGGCATCACCAATACCCGTTTTTACGCCGGTGATGTCAAAGACATACTCACCGATGCGTTTGCTACCGAACATGGCCAACCGGATCTACTCATCACCGATCCGCCACGGGCGGGCATGCACCCCAAAGTGGTAGATATGCTGCTTCAGTTGGCACCGCCACGCATTGTTTACGTCAGTTGCAACCCCGCCACCATGGCACGCGACCTTCAATTGATGGATGCCGACTATGCCGTAGCGAAAATGAGACCAGTGGACATGTTTCCGCACACCTCGCATGTAGAAAATGTGGCCTTGCTTGTAAGGCGTTCATCCAAGAACTGATAAAACAGTATCCCATGCCTGCCAATCCTACAGGAATAGCACACATTCAACACGCTTTGCAGCCACTGCTCCCACTCTTGGAACAGGCTGCCAGTAATGTTCAGGATCAAATGATTTCTAATTACCCGGTGATGTTGGTATTTCCAGCAACGGAAGAAGCCAGCATAGGGCTACCATTGGTAGATGCCGGGCAAGCGGGTTGGTCGGTAAATATCACAACATTAGAAGAGTTGGTCACAAAAGGCATTGTAGAGATGGCTAACGTTGACCGATTCAGGGAGGTGTATAAAAGCAATAAAGCATCTTTGTGCTGCCTTTTATTGGATAATGTGCAGCCACGCTTTATATTTATACCCGTTTCTAGCACACCTTGAGTACAAACGCACTTTTGCGTAAGACAATCCCTTAGCTAAACCATGATGAACAATGCACCCACAGATACAACTCACCTTGTCTCGCCTTTCAATCGGCAGGAGAGCAAAGTGCGCGTGCTGCTCATCGAAGATGATGTCAGTTACGCGGGGTTGGTAGGGATTTTGTTGCGAGCAAATTTAGAGCAGGAATGTGAATTGGTAAATGCCTACCATCTAGCTGATGGTTTGGCACAATTGGCTAAACGGGACGACTTCGATGTGGTACTCTTAGATCTCACCCTACCTGATAGCGAAGGGCTGACGACACTCAACCAAGTACTGCGGGCTTTTCCTGAGCAAACAGTGGTGGTGCTCACTGGATTCGACGACCCTTCGCAAGGTATCAAGGCCGTGCAAGCTGGTGCACAGGATTATTTGGTGAAAAATGAATTTGAACCGACTGAATTGTCACGCGTCATTCGTTTTTCTATGGAACGCCGCAGGGTTTTGCTGCGATTGGAAGAAGCCCAACGCATTGCCAAAATAGGCAACTGGGAAGTACGCCCTTATTCCAATTATTTCTACGCCAGTAAGGAAGTTTATCGTATGCTAGGGATTCCCTCGGATACCACCTACGATTATACTGATTTACTGTTACCCGACAACCCCTTCCACCTGTTGACCTCCCAACTGATCCATCGCGAGGAAGAAGCGGTTTCTAACTCAGGTGAACGCTTCGAGGTGATCCTTGCTGATAGCAGTATGAGCTATTTAACGCTGAACAGCCGCTGCCTGAAAACCCCAGAAGGCGAGATGTACTGCGTGGGAACGATACAAGATGTGAGCGAAGCAGTAGCAACGGAAGCACTTCAGCATGCCCAAGAACTATCGGATCAAGCTGCTCGTACACGCGAGCAGGTTATGGCCAACGTCAGCCACGAGTTGCGTACCCCTATGAATGCCATCATGGGTATGAGCAACTTATTGAAACTCACCCCCTCAATAGTGAACAAAAGGAGTATGTGGATCATTTACAGGAAGCCTCCCGTTTCTTACTGGGAATCGTCAACGATCTGTTGTCGGCATCGACACTTCAACACGGTGAATTAGTGCTTTTTCCAGCACCTGTTTCTTTGTCTTCTTTACTTATATTCATCACGGAAGTGCTTCGCCCCAAAGCGGAAGAAAAAAAATTAGCTTTCCGGCTTGTGATAGAGCAGGGGTTAGACCGCCCTGTCATGGTGGACAAACAACGCATCAGCCAGATTTTTTACAATATCATTGGCAATGCTATCAAATTTACGGAGCGGGGATTTGTTGAGGTTCACTTAGGCATGAACGATGTTAACAAACAGGTACTTGTCAGTGTAAAAGACTCAGGAAGGGGTATTCCTGCCAATAAGTTGACAGAGATTTTCCAGCCTTTCAGCCGTGTCAATCAACCCGGTCAACTCGTAGAGGGAACTGGATTGGGGTTGGCTATCGCCCAACAGTTGGTGCAGCGAATGGGCGGCGATATTACGGTATCTTCTGTGGAAAATAAAGGTACGGTTTTCAATATCACTTTTCCATTAGCATTTGCAACGGAAATGGTTCAATCTGCTGGTGATAAACGAGAACCTGTGATATGTGAAGCCCAACATTACCCACAAAGAGTACTCATTGTAGAAGACAATCGGATGAACCAGATTGTCATCACTAAAACGCTGGCAAAACAATGGCACAAGATGGAGGCCGTGCTGGCGGCTGATGGTAAAACAGCGTTATCTATACTACATGAAGCTCCACCGTTTGACCTGATTTTTATGGATATTCAGTTGCCGGATATGGATGGCTATGAAATCACCTCGCTGATTCGTGCCGGGTTCAATGGGCGTTATCAACAAACTCCATTATTGCGATGACCGCTCAGGTACAGGTGGCTGATGAAAGCAAACTGCAAGCATCGGGGTTGGACGATTACCTACTCAAACCCTTCCAGCCCGAGGAACTTTTCCAAAAAATTACCCAATATCAATATACACAATAACGGCTTATGAGTACCAAAAGCAAATTAGACCTTTCCATATGGAAACCATGTCGGGCGGCGATGCAATGGTGATGCAACAATTACTAACCACCTTAGCGGAAGAATTGGAAAGGGATATCCCCAAAGCTCGCCACTTGTATGCAAAGGGGGATTGGAAAAAATTGGAGCAGTATTGCCACCACCTGAAATCTACGCTCAGCTATTCAGGCGACAAATCACTCATTGATGCCAATTTGGCACTTTGGGAAATTGCAAAAAAAGGAGGAGCAGGAAAAGCGGATGCCATATTGAAAACCATAGAAACGAGGGGAGCTTTTGTGATGAAAGAGCTAAAACAAATATTGCGATAAGAGGCAAAAAAAAATAAACTGTACAACTTTTGATTCGGAAAAATTTTCTAAATCGCAAAACGATGAAAGGAATCATTTTAGCTGGTGGCCTTGGCACCCGATTGTATCCATTGACGATGGCGGTCAGTAAACAACTCATGCCTGTTTATGACAAGCCGATGATTTACTATCCTTTGTCCACGCTGATGGCGGCGGGCATACGGGATGTGCTCATCATTTCTACCCCAGCGGATTTGCCCAATTTTGAAAAACTATTGGGCGATGGTAGCCGATTGGGATGTAATTTCAGCTATGTACCCCAGCATGAGCCTAATGGACTGGCACAGGCGTTTGTCCTTGGTGCAGATTTCATTGGCAATGACCCTGCAGCGCTCGTTCTTGGCGATAATATCTTTTATGGTGTAGGCTTGGACGAACAGTTGCAAAGTTGTGCCAACCCCAATGGCGGAATCGTCTTTGCCTACTGGGTAGCCGACCCTGAAAGATATGGCGTAGTGGAATTCGACCATACGTTTAAAGCCCTCTCTATTGAAGAAAAACCTACGCACCCCAAGAGTAACTATGCGGTGCCGGGGCTTTATTTCTACGACAACTCTGTCATTGATGTCGCGCGCAACCTACGGCCAAGTGCCAGAGGTGAGTACGAAATAACCGATGTCAACAAGCATTACCTCGCGCAGGGAAATTTGCAAGTAAACGTACTGGGAAGAGGTGTCGCTTGGTTGGATACGGGCACCCATAAATCACTCATCCAAGCCGGACAATTCATTGAGGTTATTGAAGAACGGCAGGGACTGAAAATAGGTTGTATCGAAGAAATTGCCTGGCGGCAAGGCTTCATTGACAATGCACAGTTGGAGGCGTTGGGGCACTATTATATCAAAAGCGGTTACGGAGAATACTTGCTATCGCTTTTGAAACGCTAACAATTGGGCAAGGTCGTGGATATTCGCAAACAATTGCTTAGCACACACTCCAAAGAAAACACGACTCGTATAGTCGCTTGGATAGGGCACGACCCAGCGCGGTTCGCAGCGTTGATTACCTGTATGCGGTCAGAAGAACAGATATTGGTGCAACGCGCCTCTTGGGTACTCTGCGATACCGGTTGTATCCACCCCCAGCTTTTATCTCCCTATATGGAAGAATTGCTGGGGTGGGTACAACGCCCTGTTCATCCGGCTTTGCAACGCAATCTGCTCAAGCCCATAGCGGAATCCAAGCACCTTTTCGACGATGAAGAAATAGAGGGCAAACTCGTCTCTATATGCTTTGACTTGCTGCTAAACCCCGCGATTTTGCCCGCCGCGCAAGTACACGCCATGCAGTGCATAGCCAATCGACTACATAACTACCCCGACCTTGCCATTGAGTTAGCAGCTATTCTTGAAGAGGGCATACAGCACGCAGAAGCGGCCTACGCGAGCAGAGCCAAACGGTTATTGAAACAAATCCGCAAAGGGCATATGGAAACCAACAGGAAGATTTAGCGTGTTTTACATTATTGAGCATAGTAACGAGTTTGAGAAATTCCGTATAAAGCAATACATTTACGGGGTAAAAATACAAGAAATGTGGACGATAATACTAAGTTGGGTCACGGCTGCGGCACTGACGTATTTCGCGATACCTTCAATCATACACATATCGCGTTCCAAAAAGCTATACGATGTTCCTGTTGAAAGGAGTTCGCATCATGCCCACACCCCATCGCTGGGTGGGATTGCCATTTTTGCTGGCATTATTTTCTCAGTAGTTTATTTTGCTCCATTTCAGGAATATACCGGTTTACAATACATCGTTTGCGCTATTATCATCCTGTTTTTAATTGGTGCCAAGGATGATTTATCACCCGTAGTACCCTATAAAAAACTGGTGGGCCAAATCATGGCGGCAGCCATCCTGACGCTAAAATCTGAGGTCTTACTACATGGGCTATACGGTTTCATGGGCGTGCATACCATACCTGCATGGGCATCTGTTATATTGACAATTTTCACGATTCTTGTTATCACCAATGCTTTTAATTTGATTGATGGCATTGATGGCTTGGCGGGTAGTATAGCCGCTTTATCCTCAGCCACTTTTGGGGTATGGTTTTATGTGGCAGGAGAAATGGGATTGGCGGTACTCGCCTTTGCTGCATTGGGTAGTGTAGTGGCATTTTTGAAGTATAATATGTCGCCAGCGCAGCTCTTTATGGGTGATACAGGTTCCTTGTTACTGGGGCTGGTCATTTCCGTTTTAGCTATTTCATTTATTGATTTAAACGCGGCGCTACCCATCCAAACACCGTGGCGCATCACCCATGCTTCGGCAGTGGCCGTGGGGATTCTCATCCTACCGCTTTTCGATACACTGAGGGTTTTTGTGACCCGCATCATTCGCGGTGTTCCCCCTTTTGAAGCCGACCGAAGGCATATTCACCACCTGCTGATTGATGCTGGCAATACACATGCAGAAGCTACCACGGTGTTGCTAGCTTTCAATATGGTTTTCATTTCCATTATTTTGGGTCTTCACGACAAAATGGAATTACATTTATTGTTGTTATTGGAGATGTCCATCATGGCGGCATTTACACTGTATTTTCACGAACTGGTCAAAAAGAAACGCCGTCTACAAGAAACGTAATATGGCCTATTTTTGGATTTTCATAGGAGGAGGAGCTGGCAGCATGGCAAGGTATGCGCTCTCTTGGCATTTCAACAAGCTGGAAGCTTGGCCTTGGGGCACCTTGTTGGCCAACAGTCTGAGTTGCATATTGCTTGGGATACTAACAGCATTACTAAGCCGCCAATTATTGTCGATTGAAATGAGATTGTTATTAATCACTGGTTTTTGTGGTGGCTTTTCTACCTTTTCCACTTTTTCAAATGATATATTGCAAATGTGGAAGCTCAATCAACAAGGCATGGCACTTGCATATATGACAATAAGCCTTCTATCAGGAGTGGCTGCCTTAGTACTTGGGATGAAATTAGCGAATGGATAATCTTTTGTCGTAATGAGTTCTTCAACACCCGCAACCTACAAGTAGAAAGCATCTCCGCCGAAGTGTGGCTGGGGAGGTAATTGAACGGGGTGCTTTAGGTAGGCTGTTCTATCCTCTTGTTAGGTAGGTAGTTACCACGTCTTCTGCCAGGCCGAAGGCCAGCAATGCCTCGTGAAGATACAAACGGATGCCCTCCCGATCCTGTTGTTCCCACACGTGGGACAATGCCTCGTGTAAGACTAACGCTTTTTCAGGTGTGTGAGTTACCAAATAAGCTTGTAGGAATCTTCTTCCACATCCACCAAACGGAGCATAACAGGAACAGGCACCTGCTCCTCCACCATACGCGAGAGCAAGTCTAGCTCCTTTTCTATGCTATTGACATACTCTGAAAGCTCTATTCCTTCTAGCTTGCCTTCTAGCTTGCCTTCCAACTTGCCTTCCAACTTACCTTCCAGTTTGCCTTCCAGTTTGCCTTCCATAAGCCTTGGTTGTAAAGATAATCCTGCTTGATGTCTATTGTGATGGGCATATCTGATACGTTTTTGACCGTTTCGGCCTCTAATTTACGGAGTCTTGACAATATTGTCAACTTTGCAAACCAACTTTTTAATTCCTGTTCATTATCACTCAACTGACGCAACCGTTGGAGAACCATCCGTATCACCGCCTCCGCAGGCGCATCGCCTTGAAAGTCCGACAGAATGGTTAGCACCACCTCCGCACTGGAATCCGAGGTTAGCAACTGCCGATAGTCGATGCTTTTGAAGTCGATGAGCTGAAAGTCTTTGAACACTAATGCTTCCGGCAGCTTATTGGCCATGCGGCTCGTTTTATCGCCAAAAGTAGAACACGAAATGCTTTATGGGTAGCTTGTACTTGCGTACTAATATACCGTGGTATTCATACATTCGGTAAAGCATTTCCATATCGTCGCCTCCCTGAAACTCAATGTGCAACAGGAAGCTATTGCCAGTCTCGTCCTCCACCTCATATAGAAAATCCACCTCGCGCAACGTGGTCGTCGGCAGCTTGTCGTCTAACTTTTTTATGCCCTTGATGTGGTAGTTTTTAAATCGCGCCAACACCACAAACGCCAGTTCGTCCATGATCTCACGGAAGATTTTATCATATATATGGCCACTATCTGGGTCTGTATGGGAGGGGCGCTTTTTTGCCATAGGAGGTAGTTTTATCACCACAAAGTAAAACAAAATAATTTTATTAAAAAAAATAAAAACAATATTTTTTACAAAATCTTTATACAAGTTCCCTACCTTCACCTTGAAATTTATGACCTCCACAGGATATTTGTTAGAAAAAATTCGAAGCGGCCAGCCATACACACCGAAGTTGTTGGCATTAGGCGGCATTTACATGCGCACCCTGAACGCTCTTTTAAAGAATATCAAACAGGTGCTTTTATTGCCGATACCTTACGAAGTTGGGGATTCCTGTATCCATCCTGTCGCTGGTACAGGGGTAGTAGCCTACATACAGGGCGAAGCAGGAGATGAGCTTTACGTGCCCTTCAGACGGATATCGATGCCCTCCCAATACAAGAGTAAGCCAACAACCTTATCGCTCGCAAAATGAAGATGTCATGCACGCTTGCGGGCACGATGTTCATACCGCCAGCTTGCTAGGTACCGCTCGTATTTTGTGGGAGATGAGAAAGATGCTCCACGGCAGTTTTCGGCTCATTTTCCAACCGGGCGAGGAAGAAGCACCGGAAGTAAGTATGATGATAAGCAGAAGGTGTGCTGGAACAGCCGCGCCCAGCCCGGATTATTGGACAGCATGTGCATCCTCCGCTAGCAGCCGAAAAATTGGGATGCGTGCTGGACTCTACATGGCCTCCAGCGACGAACTATACCTCACCGTCACTGGCCGAGGAGGGCACGGTGCGCTACCCCATCTCACTGCCGACCCTATCCTATTACCGCACAGATTATCACCGCGCTACAACAAGTTGTGAGCCGGCAAGCAGACCCCACCCTTCCCGTCCGTACTCACATTCGGCTATATCGCATCCACAGGAAGCGCCACGAATGTGATTCCTAATGAAGTGCAGCTGAAAGGTACTTTCCGCACGATGGATGAAAACTGGCGACGAGATGCCCTCCAAAAAATCAAACACACAGCCGAGGGGATTGCGGCGGCGTTGGGAGCTTCCGCCAACTTGCGGATTGTATCCGGGTATCCTTTCCTACACAATGACCCACCCCTTACCCACGCCCTCCGCACCCGTGCGGAACACTATATGGGGTCAGAAAACGTGGTAGATCTTCCTTTGCGCATGAGCAGCGAAGACTTTGCTTTTTATTCTCAGGTGATACCCGCTTGCTTTTACCGCTTGGGTACAGGCAACGCATCCAAAGGTATCACCGCTCCTGTACACACGCAGACTTTCGATGTGGACGAAGACTGCCTATTATACAGCACAGGCCTGATGGCGTGGTTGGCACTTGGTGATTAAGTCTCAGGAACGGGATAAAAATCACTAATCCTTTGCGTTGGCGAAAGCGGACAAGGGGGCGGACGGCCCGCCTGCGACTTTAGGGAGCAGGTGGGATGGAGGGAGCACCCGGCCTCGGCTTTGCCGAGGTGGCCCACTACAACAAAGGGTATTCGTTTTTTTACTATTTTAGCTGCTCAACAATCATCACATCAAACAGAACCAGTATGAAACAACTGCTACTTTTTGTAGGCTGTATCATGGCAAGTTACCTAATGGCACAAACCCCTTTGCCACAACTATTGAGTCTTCGCGAACGGGCTGCTATCACTGATGAAATATTAGAAGACCGATTGGATCATCTTTTGCCCCAACTGATGCGACAAACAGGTATCGACATGTGGATCATTATATCGCGGGAATACAACGAAGACCCGTAATGAAAACCATGCTGCCCGCTCCTGGCTATCGGCGCGAAGGCGTACCATTTTTGTGTTTTTCGACCCCGGTGAAGGGGTGACCCTAGAAAAAGTAGCTATAGCCCGCTATGATGTGGGACGCTTGCTAAAAGGGGTGTGGCAAGTGGATGTTCAACCCGACCAATGGTTGGCGCTAATGGAGCTGATAGAGGCGCGTAAACCTCGTAAAATTGGCCTCAACTATTCCACTTATTTCGGGCTGGCCGATGGGCTGGCGCACACCGAATACCTACGTTTATGGAGAAGCTGCCTGCGCGGTGGCACGACCGGGTGGTTTCCGCTGAGTCGCTAGCGATTGCTTGGTTAGAAACGCGCTCGGAAAAGGAACTAGCCATTTATCCTATGATTTGCCGAATAGGACACGCCATCTTGCAAGAGGGGTTATCGGAAAAAGCAATACATCCTGGCATTACAACCACCGAAGATGTGATTTGGTGGTTGCGCAATCGTGTGAATGAACTGGGGCTAGCAGATTGGTTTCAGCCATCGGTGTCTATTGAACGGGCCGACCCTGAAAACCAAGAGCATTTGCGTTCTTTTTCACGACGACCCTCGGACGAAGTGATTCAGCATGGCGACTTGCTACACGTTGACTTTGGTATTACCTACCTCCATCTGAACACCGATCAGCAACAACATTTTTACGTACTGCGCCCCGGAGAGACGGAAGTGCCCCTTTGGTTGCGGCAAGCTTTTGAACGCGGCAATCGAGTACAAGACATACTCACGAGTCAATTCCAAACGGGTAGGACAGGCAACGAGGTCTTGGCCGCAGCCTTAGCACAGGCCAAGGCCGAAGGATTGGATGCCTCGGTTTACACTCACCCTATTGGCTTGCATGGGCATGCTGCCGGGCCTACCATCGGCCTATGGGATCAACAGCAGGGGGTGAAAGGAAATGGCGACTACCCCATCATGCCCAATACAGCCTATTCTATAGAATTGTATGCGGCTTCTTTTGTGGAAGAGTGGGGGAAAATTGTCCGTATTCGACTGGAGGAAGACGGAGTCTTTGACGGTAGCCGTTTTTACTATTTAGATGGCAGACAAACGGAAATCTATACGATTCCTCGTTTGCAAAACTGAGGCTGACCGCTTGTGAGAAACTATCTCGTAAAGGTTTTTGTTACCAATCCGTGATTTAGTAAGTATATTGAAAAGAATTTTGCAGAAGAGAATTACAAAAAAAGAAGCCAATTGTACCCTATTTCACAAATATTCGTACATTTGCACCGCTTCAGAAAGGAGCAAAGAGAGCTTTGAGATGCCCGGGTGGTGGAATCGGTAGACACGCAGGACTTAAAATCCTGTTCCCATACCGGGAGTGCGGGTTCAAGTCCCGCTCCGGGCACAAGCGTTCTGCATAGCAGGGCGCTTTTTTTTTGCTCTACTAGTAACCCCAACATTAGAGTTGGTGATATGGAGGCAATATGGGTGCAAAAATCCCCACTTGTCCCTACTATTCGTTGCCGAAGTGGCCACTTAGCTTAGGCTAAGCTCCCACTCCCGCCGCCTTGATTGGTGCCAACTGGGCTATTTTTCCCGCCATAGCCCCACACATCACCAACGCTATTATTTTTCTTCTTCCGCTTTCTAATTTTGCGCAATTTCTTTTCTCCGCGATACTTGGTAAGTTCGAAGCGCGTCATTGGGCGCTTGGCATTTTTTAGCTTTTTTTCGTGGAAAGCACCTGGTGCCTGCGTATCCAACTTAACGAATACATTGGCCACTTTCAGCTCTGGTTTTTCCTCCACAATCAACACATTAGAAACGGGCACTTCCGCAGGAAAAGGCAGTTGTTCTACCGTATGGTTCATGAGCGCCTCGGCGGCTTGCAGCCAAGGCATTTCCGCTTCGGTAGTGAAGGTGATGGCAATCCCTGTTTTATCGGCGCGGCCGGTACGACCAATGCGGTGGATATAACTTTCCGGTTCTTCTGGTGTGTCCAAATTGATGACGTGGGACACCTCGGTGAGGTCGAGACCTCTGGAAACCAAATCGGTGGCAATGAGGATGCGGTGAGTGCCATCTTGGAAATTGCGGAGGCTATTGAATCGATAATTTTGGCTTTTGTTGCTGTGAATAACTCCTATTTGATCGGGAAAGTCGGCCTCAATCGCTTCAAAAAGCACATCGGCTAAGCGTTTGCTGGGCGCAAAAACTAAGACGCGATGGTAAGTTTGTGCGTCTTTGAGCAAGTGCCGGAGTAGGTTGATTTTGGTATTAAAATTAGGAACATGGTATCCCAACTGGGTGATATTCTCTAAAGGAGTACCCACCGCAGCCGCCTCTATATAATCGGGAAAATTGAAGGTATCGGCGATGATATCCTCTACTTCGGATGTCATCGTCGCCGAAAAGAGGAGGTTTTGGCGGCGTTCAGGTAAAAGGGTCATCAAGTGGTTGAGCTGTGGCCGGAAGCCGAGTTCCAGCATCTCGTCCACTTCATCTATGATAAAATGACGTACTGCCTTGAATTTCAAGGCACCATGCAAGGCTAAATCCAGCATCCGACCGGGTGTACCAACGATTACATCCAAGCCTGCCTCTACGTTTGCTACGTGCTCACGCATGTTCACGCCCCCATAAACGCCTGTCACTTCTACCGTCATGTACTGGGTCAGGCGTTTTACTTCTTCAACAATCTGTACGACCAATTCACGGGTAGGCACTACGATGACGATCTGCGGAAAACGGTGCTTCTGGAATTTCCACAATCGCAGCGACGGCAATAGATACGCCAAGGTTTTGCCCGTTCCCGTCTGGGCAATACCCACCACATCTCCACCTGCCATAATGGGAGAAAAAGCCTTTGCCTGTATCGGCGTAGGCGTATGCAACCCCATATCGTCTAAGGCGTTGAGGAGTGGGTTGGAAAGATTCAGATCGAAAAAAGTCATACCTTCAATTGTAATTTAGCGGCAAAATTATCACTTTTTACCCGCTTATAGGTAAATGCAGTATATTTACCTACCTTTATAGTTATTTCCATTCAGCAGACCAACCATTATCCATGACAGTAGAAGAGGGCAAGGAGAAATTCATTCAATCTTGGGGTGCCTTAGGTTCCAACTGGGGAATCAATCGCACCATGGCGCAGATACACGCACTATTACTGATTGCACCCACCCCGCTATCTGCCGACGATATCATGGAAGAATTGAAAATATCGCGGGGCAACGCCAACATGAACATCCGCGCCTTGATTGATTGGGGGTTAGTTTTCAAAGAACTCAAACCCGGAGAGCGCAAGGAGTTTTTTGTAGCTGAAAAAGATATGTCGAAGGTCGTCAAGTGCATCATCGTGCAGCGCAAGAAAAAAGAATTGGAACCCATGCTGAAGGTGCTGGATGAACTCTCCGGTATTTCAACCCAAACCCCAGAGGAAAATGCCTTCGTGGAGGTCATTCGGGACATTAAGCTATTCAGCAGCAAGGCCGATGCTACCTTAGAAGCACTCATTAAATCCGACACCAATTGGTTGGTGGGTACTTTTATGAAAATGTTCAAATAATATTGATAATGAAGTTTGTTGTACTTTTTTACTCTCCGTTGGGAGTTGCATGCTATTTGCGCAAGATACGATTGTAGTGCAAACCTTGCGTTGGCAAGACGATGTACGCTCTGGCTATTTCACCTTTCCTGCCAACGAGGGTCAGACTTATGAGAAGATTCTCATGCGCTACAATATGCGTTGTCATGATGCTGCTATTGGTAGCGGCAATGTAGGCTGCCGCGAATGGGACTACAGTTGCAATACATTTATCACCGATCCTACGCGGGTTGATTCTGCCCGAGATACACCTCCCATCTAGTGAGTGGTTTTTCTGGCACATCCTTCCCTTTCACTACGGTGCCTTACTATTTTTATACACGCTACACCCAGCTTATTAGAACCGACTTAGATACAACCGATTTGATCAGTGCCTCCTTGGGTAATGGCAATGAAACCATCCCCCTGACGCAGGCTTCTGCACGTTCGCGCCAGCAATATCTTTTCACAGCCGCTGAACTAGCGAATGCGGGCATGGAAGCTGGAGATATGACGGCCATTCAGTTGCAAATCCAAACACCAGGTACTACCCTTCCCTTTCTACGGGTTCGCCTCAAGCAGGTCACACAAGATGTATTAAACCCTACTAACCCAGCTATTGATGGGTTTACGGAAGTGTATTTCCATCATGCCTACTTTGACCAAGTTGGTTGGCAGGCTTTGCCTTTTTATCAGGCTTTTAACTGGGATGGCACCAGCAATTTGCTATTAGACATCAGTTACACAGGCAGTACGGATGACGTGATGGCCTTCGTTACTGGACATACAGCTTCGGCGGCAAGCAGTATGGTTGCTACCCAACAAGCAGATCATTATGCTGTTATCGATGGCAATGGCTACTTGCCTCTACCTACGGCTGCCTTAGGTATGCAAAATGCGGTAACAGTGTCTTTCTGGACTTTTGGCTTAGATGCCGCGCTTACCTCCAATACCACTATCTTTGAAGCAAGAGATGCTGCCAATCGCCGTCAAATGAATGTTCACCTACCATGGAGTGACGGAAAAATTTACTGGGACTGCGGCAATGACGGTACAGGCTACGACAGAATCAGCAAAGCAGCTAACCAAACGGCACTGGCAGGACGTTGGAATCACTGGGCGTTCACCAAAGATATTAGTACGGGTGTTATGGCCATTTATCTCAATGGTGAATTGTGGCACAGTGAATCTGGAAAAAGTCGCCCTATTTCAGCCACTATCATGAATGTTGGTGCCGATGCGGTGGGCAACTTGCGCTATCCCGGCCACGTGGATAATATCAGCTTGTGGAGTGCAGCTTTGAACGCAGAGCAAATCCGGCAGATAATGTTTACGGATGATATCCCTGTTGACCACCCCTCTTATGGCAACTTGTTAGCGCATTACCCCTTGAATGAGGGCGCTGGTTTGGTAGCGCATGATGTTGTCGGTGGATACGATGCTACCTTTTTCGGCCCCGGATGGAGGGCTTTCCGTGGCAAAGATCTATTCGTCAATTGGACAACCAGCAACAACCGCCCCAACATTATCTTTGACCAAGGAGTGCACAACAGTACGGTGAGTGATGTGTGGGTTGTTGATTCATTCCTCGTTGCACCTGCTACCGTTCAGTCGTTCACCATTAATAGCACCAACGACTTGGAGTGGGTGCAAACGGTTGAGTTATTTCCCGCTATCGAGACATACCTCGTGGATGAAAATGGTCTCTCTTTAGCCACCTACCCCATCACACCCGAAGGGACGTTGGACATTGCACAACTTACCTATCACCGCAAGTTTCCTGCCAAATTCGAGCTTTTGTCGATGGTTACGCCTTATGGCAATGGACTTGACTTGGGCAACCAAGGCAAAACATTCACCTTCGATGTGACTGACTTTGCCCCGGTATTGATAGGCGAGCGCTACCTTTCCTTGGAGATGGGGGGTGAGTTTCAGGAAGAGATGGATATTTCTTTCCTGTTTATTACAGGCACCCCTACGCGGAACGTCCTTTCTATTGAAAATATATGGCCTTTTGGAAGAGGTTGGTACAACGATATCCAAAGCGATGCTATTTTTGAACCCCGCAATCTGGTACTGCACCCTGAGGCCGATGCCTACAAACTGCGCATGAGCATCACGGGACACGGGCAAAATGGAGAGTTTGTACCTCGTGAGCACTACATCAACCTCAATGGAGGTGGGCAAGACTTCCGTTTCGATGTATGGAAAGCATGCGGTGAGAACCCTGTTTACCCACAAGGGGGTACATGGATATTCGACCGAGCTGGTTGGTGTCCGGGCATGGCTACCGACTTGCACGAATATTGGCTACCTTCAACGGCTGGAAGCACCGTTGGTATCGACTATGGTGTAAACGGTGCTTCTCTGACGGAAGCCAATTATTTGGTATCCGCTCAATTGGTATCCTATGGCCCCATGAATTTTGAATTGGATGCAGCCATAGAGGATATCATTCGCCCTAGTAGCAAAGTGGAACACGAACGATTGAACCCCGCCTGCAATACGCCTGTTATTGTCATTAAAAACAACGGAGCGGCCCCCATCACTTCTTTGCATATCGAATATGAAGTACCAGGCGGTGGTGCCGCATCTTACACTTGGGCAGGCAACCTTTCGGCTGGTGAAAAAACGGAAGTAGCCTTACCCCTGGATGACCTCCATTTTTGGGATACTCCTGACGACAACAAGGAGTTCATCGTCCGTATCGACTCGCCAAACAATGGCACCGATTCTTATGAAACCAATAATGAGATGCGTTCCACCTTCCAGCCTGCACAAGTTTTTGAATACATGCAGCCCATTTTTATCCAAATCAAAACCAATAATCGCCCGGAAGAAAACCGATACCAGATTCGCAATGCTGCGGGCGAAGTAGTCATGGAACGCGGAGGCATGACCGCTGCCACTACCTACCGAGATGAAATTTTATTGCCAGCAGGCTGCTACTCCCTTACTTTTGAAGATGATGGCGGCGATGGACTTGAGTTTTGGTATTGGCAAGTTGCGGGTATTAATGTGGGTGTCGGTACCCTCTCTTTCACCAGAAGACTCACGCCTACTTTCTATGCAGGGATAAAAAATTTCGACCCAGACTTTGGTGGCGATCTGCACTACGATTTCGTTATTCCACAAACAACGGATACCGACGAAGTCTTAGAGAACCCTTTGCGCGTAAGCGTGTACCCGAATCCTACGGTGGATTGGGCCACCATTGAATGTACTGGGTTTGCGTACCAGGATGCCGTTTGGCAACTGACGGATATGACTGGACGTGTGCTGCAAAAGCAAGCCGTACAACTCATCCCAGAAGGCACCAACCAACGAGTGGATTTGACAAACTACCCGTCGGGCATATACATCGTACAACTCACCACGCAAGGAAAAACGTGGTATCGCGAGTTGGTAAAAACTGGAATAAAATAAAGCAACTCGTTACAGCATTAACAGCCCCCTTCAGCCTGAGTCTAAATCTTCCCAATTGAGCGGTTTTAGGCGAGCAATGGAGGGGGCTGTTAAAATCATTAAGATCGCGCAAAAGAAAAGGATTGGTTTTTAGTTAGGTTTCTGTTAAGGGAGGTTAAAGGTGGTTAAAGGAGTGGCGCGGTAAGTGACTTGGCTTTAACTTGCGGGTATTCTTTTAAATCACCCCAAAAAACCAACTTAATATGAGAGCCTTTGCGATGATGTTGTTTGTTTGCCTCATTGGTTTGAACCTACAGGCACAAAAAGAAGAAACCCTCTTCAACCAAACCAACCTGCGCCTATCAGGTGCATGGGGAACCGCCACCTATAATTTCAGCGCCTTCAATGGCGACGAATGGACGCTCATCCGTGGCGGCTATGGCGGTGTAGAGTTCGGGCGAACCCTTTTCGTAGGATGGGGCCGCTATGAAACCCGCGACCCTATCAATTTTAATGATGGCATCGCTGGCCTACAGTTTCGTTATGGAGAGCCTGTGGTGAGCATCTCGCCTCAATCCACCAAATTGATACACCCCCGCATCACGTTCCTTACAGGCAGCGGCAAAGCCAGCCTTACAGAAGGAGACGGCTCCGACAGGGTCTTTGTATTCCAACCATCAGCAGGCATTGAACTCAACGTCTTCCAATGGTTCCGATTGGGCTTTGAAGGCGGCTACCGATTCGTGGGCGAAAGCACCCCATTAGGCTTGGATAGCGGCGATATGTCCGCTCCTTTTGCCCAAGTGGAAATGCGCTTCGGCCTTAGCTGGGGCATTAATAATAACACCACTATTAACACCGATTGATCCCATTATAACCACACACTACCCTGAATCACCCATTTGAAAACTATTGCCTTTATAAACCTGCACAGCCTTCGAGGGGGTGCAGGTTTTTTACATTTTTAAGATGAATCATGGGTAACCAACAAAGGTAATGAATTAAAAATCAACACATTAGGGTGCGCCCCTGCAAAACAGGGGTCGGGCTATCCGCTCCAGTACCTCCCTGCGGTCGGCACGTCCGCTCCTATCCCTCGCACGGAAAACAGCCAACTGACTATCTATTGCGTGCATATTGTTCGATTTCTTATCTCTAATTCACGAGTTTTTACACAGGTGATAAAATCATCCTATTCTTCTGATGATAGCGTTTGCAAGTTAATGGCTTTTCCTGCTCCTTTGTGGTGGAAACAAAAACCAATCGACTCATGGATGCTGGAATCAATAAAATACTGTGTGCATTAGATTTTTGCGCCGCATCTCGCAATGCACTGCGCTTTGCCATGCAGTTAGCGGATGCCTATCAGGCTGAACTGTCATTGCTACACGTAATGGAACCCATTCCGGATGCAGTGATAGATGTACCACAGAGCATGTCAGCTATCAACCGAAAACTGCTCGATGACACCAGAGATCGATTGCGTAATATGGCAGACGAAGTGTTAGATGAAATCGGGGAAGAATTGGTGAATACCCCTGTATTAACATCTGAGGTAGCCATTGGCCCTATCGGTATGACCGTCAATGATGAAGCAGATGAACAACAAATTGACCTTATCCTCATAGGTACCAATGGTGCTGCTGCCAAACCTTGGTGGATGACCAGCGTAGCCGCTGATGTGATCGACCACCCTCACGTGCCTGTTTTGGTCGTTCCTGTTGAAGCCGCTTATCGCCCGCTACACCGCATTAGTTTTGCTACCGATTTGCGACAAGCCGATGTGCTGCACCTCCTCAAACTGAGTGAGTACCTACAGCCTATGACTCCTGAGATTCGCTGCCTACACATCGTTGCGGACGAACGCGAACGCAAAGAGGTTGATTTAGACGAAATGATCCACGTTTTCAAAGACAAACTCACGGGTATCCCCATTACCTTCCACCAGTCCGAGGAAGACGATGTGACCGAAGCCTTAGAAGCCTTCAACCTCATGTACCACGTGGATATGCAAGTGTTGGTGCGCCCCCGCAGGAACTTCTTTAGCGAGTTGTTCCACGTAAGCCAAAGTAAAAAAACGGCTGGTTACACCCACATTCCGCTTTTGGTTTGGCCGGGGTAGAGCGTATCGCCCCACTACTCATCAAAAAAAACAGCAAACCGCGTCCAGCCGTCCGTTCCTGTTTGGAGTGAAAAACGGAAGTGGTGGTTGCTCAGAATTTCCCGAATCAAGGTGAGGCCAATACCTTGCCCGTTGGGTTTGGTGGTATAAAAAGGCGTAAATATGGCGGCGGCAGCTTCGTCGGATAATCCGGGGCCATTGTCGGCTATGGTTAGATGCCGGTCTTGGAGTGTAATCTTTATTTGCCCTCCGCGTTGCAGGCTCTCCATCGCATTGCGGATAATGTTGATGAACACTTGTTCCATTTGGTGCGGGTCTGCTTGCACATACAAAGGCACGGTGGGGCTGCTCCAAACCAGTTGCGTTTGTTGTTGTTCGGCCTGAACAAGTAAAAGTTGTACGGTATCCGCTATCAGTTCCGTGATATTCGTTCGGGACAATAGGGGTTGCGGCAAACGCACCACCTCTGCAAAATTGCGCATAAAAACGTTCAACCGCTCATTGCGCATGATAGCAATGGGAAGATGACTGCGAATATCCTCTACCCAGCTTTCATCGACGGGTACGCTTGTATCCGCAAAGGTTTGCAATAAAGAATTGACAGCACCGATACTGTTGTTAACCTCATGCGCCATCATGCGAATGACTTTGCCATAAGCGCGTTTTTCTGCTACCAAAATATCGTGGGTCATAGCGTGGATTTGTAAAAACATCCGTGGGAAACCACGATCCATAAAATCACCTGCGTCCACGCGGTAGTGCTCCGAACTTTCAAGCGTAATCGTGTGGGTATCCCCGGATTCCATTGTAGCAACAACATCTAATAGCGGATGGCGTGTATGGGGATTCTCCATCGGGTTAAACCCCAATATTCCAACAGCAGCAGGGTTGCAGACCGTTATCCTGCGGTCGTGATCCAAGATAAGGATACCGCTGGGCGATGCTTCGATGAGTTTTTGCAAAAAATAGTGCTGTTCTTGCAAAACAGTACGCTCTTCCCGCAAGGAATCTATCATTTGGTTGTAAAGACCGATGAGTTCATTCCACTCGCTACTTTTACTTGACCGGAACTTTACTGAAAAGTCTCTGTCTTGTAAGGCACCTTTGCCTGCTTCCATCAACATGAATGGACGTTGGTAATGGCGATATACCTGCCAGGCTAATAAAAGAGACAGTAAAACAAAGGGTTGAGACAAAAGAAAATAAAGATATTGTTCCCGAAACACCCAGCCAAGCAGCCCCAGTATCAAGCCGTGCCAAAGGATGACTAACAACCAAAACAGGTATTTAGCGCGCATGGTCGATGTGGTATTTTTGCAGCCTTCGATACAAGGCACTACGCGTGATGCCTAATGCCTGAGCCGCCGCCGTAATGTTGTTATCATGGAGGGAAAGAGCGCGTTTGATGGCTCGTTCTTCCAAGGCATCTAAATTTAGCACCTGGCTGTCCTGCTCCGATCCCCTACTGGTGGGTGAGCTTTGAGCCGCAAAATCCGATGCATCTAATGCGGTGTGAGGACTCAGTAAGACCGTGCGTTCTACCACATTTTTCAACTGCCGAATATTGCCCGGAAAAGGTTGTTGGCGAAGCCATTCCACCGCAGCGGGGGTAAGTGTCAAACCTGGGCGTTCATAAACCACCTCAAATTTTTGCAGAAAATGCGTAGCCAACAGCGGAATATCACCGGGTCGTTCGCGAAGTGGCGGCAATGACAGGGTGATGAGGTTGATGCGGTACAACAAGTCTTCGCGGAATGTACCATTCGCTACCATGTCAGCCAATGGTTTATTGGTTGCTGAAATAACCCGTACATCAATGCGCTGCTGGCGGCTACTGCCCAATACTTCAAAGGTTTGCTCCTGCAAGACGCGCAATAATTTCACTTGGTTGGCCATCGGCAAATCCCCGATTTCATCGAGGAAGATGGTGCCACCATTCGCCAGTCCGAAGCGCCCTTCTCGGCTGCTGTGAGCATCTGTAAAAGCGCCTTTGGTATGCCCAAACATCTCACTCTCGAAAAGGGTTTCTGGAATACCGCCGAGGTTGACTTTCACAAAGGGCATATCAGCTCGCTTGCTGGCAGCATGGATAGCTTCTGCCACCAACTCCTTCCCCGTTCCACTCTCGCCCATAATCAGCACACTGGCCTGGGTGGCAGCAATGCGCTGTGCGGTTGCTACAATAGCCGACAAAGCAGGGTCTTGCCCAATAATTTGCTCAAAACCAGTCGTTTTCTGCTGAATGGCATTTTGAGACTGCTGGAGGATGGTGCGTATAGCATCCAGCAAGGTGCGGTTGTCCCAGGGTTTTGCCACAAAATCACTGGCACCGAGTTTCATCCCTTCCACAGCCAGCTGGACAGTAGCCCATCCTGTCATCAGTATAACAGGCAATTGGGGAGACGAAGCGCGGATGGCTTTCAATAATTTAAGCCCCTGCCGACCAGAGGTATCGATGGTGAAATTCATATCCAACAACACCAAGGAAGGTTGCCACCGTTCAATACTGGCCAATGCCTCATTGGGCAACGAAATACTCTCCGCTGCCAAACCTGCCCGTCGGAGCATCACCTTAAGGGATGCGCATACCGCAGTATCGTCGTCGATGATCAGAACAGGGGTGGTTATCATGCCCTTTTTTTTATCTCGCTAAGAAACGAAAAAATCTGCTTTTCGGGAATTATCTTTTCCTTTTTGAGGTTATTATCTTGACAAGTTTAATAAACCCACAACCCACACGCCCTATGAAGATTAGAAAAAACCACAAAGCCGTAGAAGCCCATAACGAACGCCTGAGAATCCGCCTCCAGCAGACAGCAGGCCAACCTTCTAAAGTGACTGTTTTCCATTTGAAAGAAAACGGATATTGCCGCCAAAAAGCTACTTTTGAGGTGGCCGATGCTGTTACTATTCAGCAACTGGTGAAGGTCTATGGCGCTATCAAAAGTGTTGTAGAAAAGTAAAAGATGTTGTTTGATTTGGTTTGATTTGGTTTGATGGGCTTCGCCCGTTTGAGGTGGTTTGAGGATCAAGATGCTGATACTTATGAAATACAATTTCCAAATAGCACGGCTTATTTTTTATTGCCCCTAAACAGCTATCGAAGTTGGGTTGTTTATAAAATGTAGCATACCTGACCGTGACAGACCTCATCCAACAAGCTCGTGCCTGTACTTTGTGCACCCCTTTTCTCAAAGATGGGGTAAACCCGGTCTTTGTGGTACACCCGCAAGCCCGGGTTTTGATCATTGGGCAAGCCCCTGGCCGGAAGGTACACGCCAGCGGCATTCCGTGGGATGATGCCAGTGGCAATCGGTTGCGACAATGGATGGGTATCGAGAGGGATGCTTTTTACAATCCACACGACTACGCCATTGTTCCTATGGGGTTCTGCTACCCCGGCACGGGTAAATCAGGCGACCTACCACCACGTCCGGAATGCGCGCCTCAATGGCATGCCCCTTTGCTTCAACTGATGCCCAATATTCAGCTCACACTACTTATAGGGCAATATGCACAGCAGTATTAACTGAAAGACCGTAAAGCACCTACGCTTACATCAACCGTGCAACGATGGCAAGATTACCTTCCCTCTTTCCTTCCGTTGCCTCACCCCTCGCCGAGGAATATTGGTTGGTTCTTGAAACACCCGTGGTTCGAGGCAACCGTAGTACCTCATCTACAACAACGCATCGCTGACATTTTTTCCAACTAATCATAATATATCATGGAACACAAGTTCAAAACTACCATCAATTGCAACAACTGCATTCGCACCGTCACCAACTTCATCAATGAGGTGGAGGGGATTGAACAGTGGGAGGTGGACACCCAAAATCCCGACAAAATTTTAACCGTCAAGGGGGATGCCTCCGCTGCCGACATCATTGCCGCCGTAGAAGACGCAGGGTTTGATATTGAGGCGGTGGAGGTGTAGAGATGCTGTGTTCAGTATCTCTTAGCTGTGGTAAATAGATATGCCTACCACCGTGTAATAATAGTGCCAACGTAAGCAGCCCGACCAAATCGGGGTATAAAATTTCAACCAATGCTTACTGTTATTGCTAAAATGAGCTATCTTAGCATCCGCTCCTGTCCAATACCGAGGTGATGATCCCCATTGGGGGAATTGCTCAACAACAAAAAAAGTGTATGAAAAAGCTTTTGGGATTAATGCTGTTCGGCTGGTTGGCACTGGCCGTTCAAGCGCAGTATGTGGTATTGACACCTGCGAGTGCGGGTGCGGAGGATGCCGCCACGCTCATTTTTGATGCCTCGGAGGGCAACGGTGAATTGGCAGGAGCCAGCAAGGTATATATGCACCACGGCGTTGTCACCGACAGCCCCACAGGTACCGCCTGGCAATACGTAGTCGGCAACTGGGGGCAGGATGACGGCGTAGGGGAAATGACCCCAGTCGCAGGGCAGCCCGATAAATGGCAGCTTACGTTTTCACCCTCTATCAGGGAATACTTTGGCGTACCGGAAGGCGTGAATATTTTCCGCATATCGGGTGTATTCCGCAGTGCCGATGGCAGCACCAAAAGGCACGGAAGCCCCCGGCAACTACGGCTGGGGCACGGTAGCCTCCAATCAGGATATTTATATCAACTTGGGCGTTGAAAACTACCTGCTGTTAAACTCACTCCCAGAACGATAATGCCTTTATTTTTGAGGGACAGCCCATCGTTATTGCTGCTACTGCTTCCAGCGCGGTGACCTCCATGAAAATATGGATTGACGCAGGTAGCGGCTTCGTAGAGCGCGCCAGTGTTAGTTCCGGCACCAGCATTTCCTACCCTTACATCGCAAGCGCATCGGGTAGCATTACCATCAAAATAACGGCCACCATCAATGGCGAAAACTTAGAGTTGGTGCGCCCACACAGTTTCACCATCTTGCAACCTTCGGTGGTGGAGGCTTTGCCGGAAGGCATGGAAGCGGGCATCAATTACCACAACGGGGATGATACTCGGGCAACGCTTGTACTGCAAGCACCCGGTAAATCTTTTGCCTTTGTGGTAGGCGACTTTAACAACTGGACAAGCAGCCCTGCTTGGCAAATGAAGAAAACACCCGATGGGCAGTACTTCTGGCTGACGTTGGAAAACCTCACACCCCAGCAACAATATGTCTTTCAATACTGGGTGGACGGCCAGATCAAGATTGGCGACCCGTATGTACCACACAAGTAGCCGACCCTTGGAATGACCCTTGGATAGCCGAAGAAACCTTTCCGAATATACCCGATTACCCCCATACCGATTATGGCATTGCTACCGTTTTGCAAACCGGGCAATCTGCCTTTGAATGGCCTACCACCGAACAGACGTGGCAGCGCCCCGATGTGAATCACTTGATGATTTACGAACTACTCATTCGCGATTTTGGTAGCAAACATTCCTTTCAGGAGATGTTAGATACGCTCGCTTATATCAAAAACCTCGGCGTGGATGCCATTGAAATCATGCCGTTCAGCGAGTTTGAAGGCAATGAATCATGGGGTATAATCCCAACTACTATTTCGCAGTGGATAAATACTACGGCCCTCAAGATGACCTGAAACGATTGATAGCCGCCTGCCATGAAATGGGGTTAGCCGTCATTATGGATATGGTGATGAACCATGCGTATGGCACCAACCCCATGGTGCAACTCTACTTTGACGGTGGCCGCCCGGCAGCTAATAACCCGTGGTTCAACCGCGACTACGTAGGCCCCTACCAATGGGGATATGACTGGAACCACGAGTCGGACTATACCAAAGCCTTCCTCGACCGCCTAAACCGCTACTGGATAGAAGAATTCCATGTGGATGGCTACCGCTTCGACTTCACCAAAGGATTTACCAACAACGCCCCGGGGGGAAGTATTGAAGGCTACGACCAGTCGCGTATTGATATTCTAAAACGCATGGCCGATGAAATTTGGGAAGTAGATCCTGCGGCCTACATCATCTTGGAACACTGGGCCTCTGCCAGCGAGGAGCAGCAGTTGGGCAACTACGGCATGAAAATGTGGCGCAATCGCAGCTACGACTATGTGCCAGCCGTCACGGGTGCGCTTTCAGGCTCTTTTGCGGGCATGGACATACAGACGCACGTTTCCTACTTCAACAGCCATGATGAAAGGCGCATTGCCGAACACGCCCTCACAGAAAGCTTGGCCGTAGCAGGCTATAATGGCAAAGACCCCTTGGTGATGTACGAACGGGTGAAAATGGCAGCAGCTTTTACCTTCCTCTTCCCTGGCCCTAAGATGATGTGGCAATTTGATGAATTGGGCTATGATATTGACATCAATTTCAATGGGCGAGTGGGCAATAAACCCCTCCCTTGGGGTCCCGACGGCTTGGGCTACTACGAAGACCCGCTGCGCCAATACATCTACGACACCTACCGTGGTATTTTGGAATTGCGCCAACTGATAACCCCTCAGGCACTGGCGGCAGCACAAACGAACCACCAACATACGGGGGCTACCCGCCGCTTGCAGTACGATATGCCGGGCATGGACATGGTGCTTGTTGGCAACTTTGGCATGACGGGCGGCAGCATCAACCCGGTTTTCACCCAAACAGGCACTTGGTACGATTATTTTTCTGGCGATTCCATCTCCGTCAGCGACCCAACGGCTGCCATCCAACTCAAGGCCGGAGAATGGCATATTTATACCAGCGAACGCGTATCGGAGGGCTTCCCGGGGGCAGTGGCTATTTATGACAACCCGGTCACCATTACGCCTTTTCCGTTTACACAAAGCGATGCCATCACCGTTCGTTTTGATGCCACCAAAGCATTCCCTAACGGTACGGCTGGCCTCGTGGACGCAGAAAAAGTATATTTCCATTCCGGCGTGGTACTCAGCAGCCCCGATGATACAGCACTCTCGAATATCGTAGGCACCTTGGCCGACGATGGCTTGGGGCTGATGACGGAAGTGGCCGATGATATTTGGGAAATCACCCTTACACCCGCCGACTACTATGCGCTGGAAGCAGGAGAAGAAGCCTTCAAAATCGGTATGTACTTCCGCGACGGCCCCAACGAAAACCTCGGCATGGGATTCCGCAACAGCGTCATTTACTACGATGTGGAATCTGAAGAAGCCCTTCGTCACCATCGAACCAGCAGCGTTTACGATTGACGACGAAATCACTATCACCTTTAATGCCCGTGAGAAGGCAATCGCGAATTGGTGGGCTGGACAAAGTCTATCTCCACTCCGGGGTTGATTTGACTCCCTCCGCCACGCCTTGGAATACGGGCTGGAATAACGTGGTTGGCAACTGGGGCCAGGATGACGGCGTAGGGCTGATGACTGCCGTGCCCGGCGAAACGGACAAATGGCAAATCACGTTCACACCCCGCTCCTACTACGGTCTGAATACGGGCGACGTAGTGCACTGGATAACGGCGGTATTCCGCAATAACTTTGGTACTCAAAAAGCAACCGGCGCCCGGCCCCATAGAAAACGGCCTCATCCATACCAACTTGGACTTCTTCCTGCGCAATCAGTTGATGGTAAGCACCGACGACGTATCCGCAGGAAAATGGGCGGTTCGTTTGTTTCCCAACCCTGCTAATCAACAGGTAACCGTAGCTGTAGATGCTGCCGCCGCAGGTCTTACATCAAGTATTGGACATGACAGGGCGCGTGCATTGGAAGGTGTCATGGAAGACAACCAACACACCATCGACCTCCAGTTCTTGCCTGCGGGTGTGTACTATCTGCGCGTGAGTGGAGACAATGCCTACGGTGTACGACAGTTGGTGAAGCTGTAAGGGACGGGATAAAAATAAACCGTTCAATTTTTGATTCAAAAAGGTTGAACGGTTTATTTCCGTGAATTTTACTTAGTGCGTAGCCCGCAGGGCGGAGCACGAGCGGCGGAGCCGCTGAGGGGCAGGGATAGTAGTATCGGCTCAGCCGATACGGATAGCCGTGGCCTGAAAGTGGCCAGCCCCCGCATGTAGGGAGATAACTATCAGGAGAAGTAAACCTTGCGAGAGCTTTGACATGAGCCGTTCTGTCAGCGGGTAGAAAAAATAGGGATTCCTCCTCGAAAAGTAGTATAAAAATACCGCCTACCGCATACAAAGGGAAATGACTTTTGAGAAAACTCAAGCCTAATCGTGTATATGGCAATTTGGAAAAACACAGCGTATCACGAAAAGTCCGGCCTTATCGGCTTTAGTGGAGTGGGCGCAGCAAAAACCGTGAAGCCATTTGCACTGTTTGAGCCTCGAAAAAGTTGTTGCGAAGGGAAAGGATTCGTTATCAAACTGAATAAAACGGGACGCTAAGTAAGAGGCGAGTTTGCAAATGGTAGGTTTTTCAAGCTCACGGAGCGTTAAGAAGTCGATACAGGCTTTTTCCGATAGCTATCGGGATTGCTTCTTTTCATCAAGGAAAAGAAGAAGCCACATTGACAAGCGGTAAGTTGCAAAACCATAAAGGAATAAAGATAAAGCAGCCTTTTACCAAGCAAAAAGAGGGCGATTACCTTGCTTTTCGTTTAAAAGTAGTTGGACAAAATTAATCGCACCATTTTCCCCTCGGCATCTTTCAGCTTCAGTCATCGTTAAAAAATGTAGCCGCAGCACCACTGCGGCTACATTTTTGCCTTGTCTGAAACCAAAATCTACCAGATGGAAATGATACATTAAGTTCATCCAACTACTTATTTCGACACAAGTTGACTATTTTTGCCGCCTGAGACCAATTTCGGTCAAGAATCGTTCTGTTAAGAACGTAAAACAACCCGATGATGACACAGCAACTGACGCTGCACAATAGCCTTACGAGGGAAAAAGAGGTATTCCAACCATTGGAAGAAGGGTATGTGGGCATGTATGTATGTGGCCCCACCGTATATAGCGACGTACACTTGGGCAACTGCCGCACTTTCGTCAGTTTCGATGTCATTTACCGATACTTGATGCACTTGGGCTATCGGGTACGCTACGTGCGCAACATCACGGATGTAGGCCACCTGACAGGCGATAGCGACGAAGGCGACGATAAAATGTCGGAACGCGCCCGATTGGAGCGGCTGGAGCCGATGGAAGTGGCGCACAAATACACCAACGGCTTCCATGACATGATGCGGGTGTTCAATACCCTGTCCCCCAGCCTGGAGCCGCGAGCCACGGGCCATATACCGGAGCAAATAGAGATGGTGCAGGCCATTTTGGAGAATGGATACGCCTATGAAAGCAACGGTTCGGTATATTTCGACACCCTGAAATTTGCGCAAGACAAAGGCTTGTACGGCGAGCTATCGGGGCGCAAGATAGAGGAGTTGGTAGCAGAATCCCGCGACAACCTCAAGAACCAAGATGAAAAGCGGCATCCGTCGGATTTTGCGATTTGGATGAAGGCCGCCCCCGAACACCTGATGCGCTGGAACAGCCCGTGGAGTGTAGGTTTTCCGGGTTGGCACTTGGAATGTTCGGCCATGAGCACCAAATACTTGGGGGAGGATTTCGACATACACGGCGGCGGCAACGACCTCAAATTCCCGCACCACGAGAACGAGATAGCGCAGAACGTGGGTTCTTGCAACCACGCGGGCGCCCGCTACTGGCTGCACGCCAACATGCTGCTGATGAACGGCCGTAAGATGAGCAAAAGCGACGGCAACACCATCACCCCTGTGCAGTTGTTCACGGGCGACAGCGAGCATATCACCAAGGCATACAGCCCGATGGCGGTGCGTTTTTTCATGCTCCAAAGCCACTACCGCTCCACGCTGGATTTGACAGACGAAGCCTTGCAAGCTGCCGAAAAAGGCTACAAACGCCTGATGGAAGCCCAACGTACCTTGGCGACACTGAGCGGTGCCACAGGCAGCAGCACCGATGCGCTGGATATAGAAATCAACCAACTCATAGACGGGGCATACGCAGAAATGAACGACGACTTCAACACCCCGAAAGCGATGGCGAGGTTGTTTGAACTGGTCAGCAAAATCAACAGTCTGAAAGGCGGGCAATTGTCCATGGCAGCCGTATCTGCCACCACCCTGCAACGCCTCCAAACCACCTTCCAAGCCTTTGTGTTCGACATACTCGGCCTCAAAGACGAGGAAGCAGCAGGCAGCAGCACCGGCACCAACGCCTTAGACCAGGTGATGGAACTGATATTGGACATTCGCCAAACGGCCCGCACCAACAAAGACTGGGGCACCTCCGACAAAATTCGCGATGCCCTCAAAGCTGCCGGCATCGTAGTGAAAGACGGCAAAGAAGGCGCAAGTTGGGGCTTGGAGTAATGCCTCCCTACAGCTTCCCATCCGGTGAAGGAATAGGGCGTGCCCCTGTGGCCAACGCGCCATGCTCGCCCCCCCCACAGGGTCGGGTGCTTCCGTGCTGACGGCCCTCCGGGCGGCGGCGGCAAACCGCCTCCCACTCCACCCCCCTCACGCATTGTCAGAAGCAGGATTTTCAGGATGGTAGAATTTTCAGGATTATGGCAATGGTTCCGCAGCATTCATGCTGCCCCGTCGCGCTAATATTGGCTTTTTGCCGTGCAGTTACCCACGCGGCATGAAGTGCCGCGAAACTATTTGACCACCTTGCCGCTCGCCAGCCGCACACCTTGTCAGAAGCAGGATTTGCAGGATGGTAGGATTTTCAAAATTTCACACATCCAACCACATCAAACCTTCATATACACCTTTCGCACATATACACCTTTCGTACATATACACCTTTCGCACATATACACCTTTATTACATTTCCAATATTTCGCACCTTGTCAGAAGCAGGATTTTCAGGATGGTAGAATTTTCAGAATTTCACACATCCAACAACATCAAACCTTCATATACACCTTTCGCACATATACACCTTTCGCACACATACACATTTCCCACTCCCGATAGTTATCGGGATTGCACATATACACAATACATAGGCTTTTTGCCGTGCAGTTACCCACGCGGCATGAAGTGCCGCGAAACTATTTGACCACCTTGCCGCTCGCCAGCCGCACACCTTGTCCGAAGCAGGATTTGCAGGATGATAGAATTTTCAGGATTTTGGTTATTGAATAACTTCCAACTTCGTCCAACAATATCAAACCGCATCAAACCTTCACACACATTTATCACTTTAGCACTTTTTGCACTTTTTGCACTTTTTGCACATTTATCACTTTTCACACATTCCCCCCCTTGTCAGAAGCAGGATTTGCAGGATGGTAGAATTTTCAGGATTTTGGTTATTGAATAACTTCCAACTTCGTCCAACAATATCAAACCACATCAAACCTTCACACACATTTATCACTTTAGCACTTTTTGCACTTTTTGCACATTTATCACTTTTCACACATTCCCCCCCTTGTCAGAAGCAGGATTTTCAGGATTTTAGAATTTTCAGGATTTCACACATCAAACCAAATCAAACGGGCGAAGCCCATCAAACAACATCAAACCACATCAAACCTTCACACACATTTTGCACTTTTCGTACCTTTCGCACCTATACACATTTACCACTTTTTACACTTTTCGCACTTTTCCCACATTTACCACCTTTCAAACATCATCCAACCACTCTTTCGCTACCACCGTCTGCGGATGCCCCTCCCCCAGTACACTCCGCGATAGCTGATAGGCTGTCTCGAAGAGCTGGCGTGCCTCCTGCCGCTTCCCCTCCTTCAGCAGCACCGCGCCTAAGTTGATTTGCGTCACCGCCACAGTGGGGTGGTCAGCACCGAAGTTTTTCAGATCCGAGGCCAAGGCCGCTTCTAATAGGTCGCGGGCGCGGGCGTAGTCCCCTAAGTTTTGATACACATTAGCCAAATTGGATTGACTCACCGCCACATTGGGGTGGTCAGCACCGAAGTTTTTCAGATCCGAGGCCAAGGCCGCTTCCAATAGGTCACGGGCGCGGGTGTAGTCGCCCAAGTTTTTGTACACGATAGCCAAATTGGATTGACTCACCGCCACATTGGGGTGGTCAGCACCGAAGTTTTTCAGATCCGATGCCAAGGCCGCTTCCAACAACTCACGGGCGCGGGCGTAGTCGCCTAAGTCTTGATACACATTAGCCAAATTGGATTGCCTCATCGCCACAGTAGGGTGGTCAGCACCCAAGTTTTTCAGGGCCGATGCCAAGGCCGCTTCCAGCAACTCACGGGCGCGGGCGTAGTCGCCCATGTTTCGGTACACAATGCCCAAATTAGATTGCGTCACCGCCACATTGGGGTGGTCAGCACCGAAGTTTTTCAGATCCGAGGCCAAGGCCGCTTCCAATAGGTCACGGGCGCGGGTGTAGTCGCCCATGTTTAGATAGGTGATGCCAACATTATTCATTAATTCACTCACTTCCTCTCGTTCTTGGTCTTTGGGGGGCAAGGAATCGAGTATATGCTCGCCAAAGGGAATCCAGGGGAATAACTGGGTGAAATTGGTGGCGGTGTCAAAATCCATTTTTTGGGTGAAGGTAGCTACTAATGCGCTCCACTCCTCCCAGCCTGGTGCCAACTGGTAGGTCAGTGCTTGCTGCATCATGCGGTGCAGCCCATTGTGGTTGTTATCGTCGGTTAGTAGCCAGCCCTTGTGCGCTAATCGTTTCATGGTTTCGTGTAGGGTGCGCACCTGTGCTTCTTCTATTTGCAGCCAGTCTTCTATGTCGGGTGCAGCGTAAAAACCGCCGGGCGGCAATCCACACCACTGCGCCAATAGCCGCCGCTCGTCGGCATCTACACCCGAACAATCGAAGGCGGTGAGCAGATGGATATACACTTCGGTTTCCTCGGGGCTGTGGTGGGTGCTGATGCGGCGCTGCAGTTGGGGGTCGGCCAGTTGGCGAGTGCGTAGCTTGGCGGTGAGCTGGGGCAGCGTCAGTCTGCCGTAGTGGTTTTGCAGGGTTTTGGCCAGCAGTTCGATGGTCAGGGTGTGATAGCCTATTTCTTCCAGCAAATTGGTCAGGTCGGCGGCCTCACAAGCGTAGGTGTAGTGCTTGCTAAACAACTCGGCAGCGGCAGCAGGTGTCAGGCGATCCAAGGGTACGGGAGTGTAGCCATTGAGGCGGCTTCTGGCAGAAAGCACCACTTGCCAAGTGGGCGGCAGGGGCAGATGGCCGCGCAGGGTGGGGTTTTCCAATTCCGTGCCGGCATTATCAATGACCATGAGGTTGCGCCCTTCCAAGGCGCGCAAGGCGTTCATAACGGCCACAAAGCGGTCATGCACGGGGGTATTATCGGGGAGTTGGAGTTGCAGGTTGGTCGCCAAGGTAGGATGCCAAGCGACGGTATCCATCAGCGAAGCACCGCGCTGGCCGGATTCGTTTTCGTCGCCGCGCAGCTCCAACCATACGAAGTGGTCGTACTGCTGTACCACGCCTTGCAACCAAGCTTTCAGGAGGGTGGTTTTTCCTATACCCCCCAGTCCATTGACCACCACTACCTTCGGTGAGGTTTCCAAAGCCGCCGCCAATCTTTGCAGGTCTGCAGCTCTGCCTATGCAATCCTCCACGGGGTCGATGGGCCAGTAGGGGGTCAGTTGGCGCGGTATGGCGTATTCACGGCCGTTGATGTGCTGCACAAGCGTACCAGCCATCGTAAGGAATACCTGCTGGCTATTATTAACGCTTACCTGCTGGGAAGTTAAGTTTTTTTTTTCAGGAGGGGTCGCTGAGGAGGAGGTGTTGTCGATGATTGTTTCTACCTCTTTCGAGCCTTCTACCACAACGCTTCCTCCGTTTGTTAAGCGAGTTTTTACCTTCTCACTGTCTTCGACTGTGACGCTCCCTTTGTCAATCTCTTTTTCCGCAATGGCATAAAACCCTGCCACCCCCAAGACGACGAGCACGACAAGGAACAAAAATACCAATACCAAGGCAAGGCTGTCGGCATCACCCGCCACTTGCGTGATGGTGTCGCGCATCAAAAAGACAAAAATAAGGCTGAAAACAGCCGCACCCATCAAGGTTTTTATGGCTAAAGCCTTCTCTAAAAATTTCATCATAAGTAGGGCGTGATGGTTATTCGTGCCAAAAATAACCATTTTTTTCATTTACCAGGTTGACGGAAATGAAGTGTACCGCTTTTCCGAATCAAAAATTGTATAGTTTATTTTTCCCCTTCCCTTATCGCGTGCCTATTTGCTATTTGCCGTGCTGCAAATGTCCCCTTTTTGGATGCCTTTATCTATCTATTCTATGTTTTCCTTGTTTTCAAAAATTGCTACCTTTAGCGCGTGGCTACGAAATAGCACACCCCGCGTGAGGACACTTCCCGCACCTCATCATCAGCAGGATTTTCAGGATGGTAGGATTTCTATGATTTTTGAGGTATTTCTTAACAGCCCCCACCTTTCGTGCTTTTCGTGCCTTTCGTGGTTACCCCACACACCTTTCGTGCTTTTCGTGCCTTTCGTGGTTAACCGCACACTTTGTCAGAAGCAGGATTTTCAGGATTTTAGAATTTTCAGGATTTCACACATCCAACCAAATCCAACCAAATCAAACGGGCGAAGCCCATCAAACCACATCAAACCAAATCAAACCTTCACACACATTTATCACTTTTCGTACCTTTCGCACCTATACACATTTATCACTCCCGATAGCTATCGGGATCACACATTTCGCACATTCCAAACATCATGAGCAACATACAAATAGCCCCCAGTTGGAAAGCAGTACTAGCCCCGTGTTCGAGCAGCCTTGGTTTGGGCAAATGGCTACCTTTCTGCGAGAAGAAAGCAGCAGGTAAGGTGATTTACCCACCGGGCAACCTGATTTTCAACGCCTTCAATACGACTCCTTTTGAAGAGGTAAAAGTGGTCATTTTAGGCCAAGACCCCTACCACAATCCCGGGCAAGCTATGGGGCTGAGCTTCAGTGTGCCTAAAGGAGTAAAGCCTCCTCCCAGCTTGGGAAACATTTACAAGGAACTACAGGCAGATGTAGGCATCCAACCACCGGCACACGGCGACTTGACCGCGTGGGCACAGCAAGGTGTCTTCCTCCTCAATGCCATGCTGACCGTAGAGAAAAACAAACCCTCCAGCCATAGCGACATAGGTTGGCAGCAGTTCACCGATGCTGTCATACAGACGCTTTCTGAAAAACGGGCACACCTCGTTTTCCTGCTTTGGGGGCTTTCGCCCAGCAAAAAAGCAGCCTTATCGATACTTCAAGCACCTGATTTTGGCATCGGCTCACCCCAGCCCCTTTTCTGCTCACAGAGGCTTTTTAGGCAATCGACACTTCAGTAAAGCCAATGAATGGTTGGAAAGTCACGGTATTCCAGCGGTGGATTGGAGGGTGTAGGGGGCTAAAGAATGCTATTCTCGCAAGCCATCTTCTAATGCCTGCGAGACTTCCTGTTTGAGGCTTGAAGTTCATCAGTCAAGTAATTCTTCGCTTTGTCTGTCATAAATAAGCGGTTTTTTTACAAATATAAGGGTTTGTGAGGAAAAAATACATACTTTAACCTCGCAACCAATTCTCAATTTTTATTCCCCGAATACGCCGCAAGTGTTTCTCATTGTTTGTGACTAGTACCATATTGTATTTGACGGCGGTAACACCTATGAGCAAATCAAAGTCAGGTATGGTTTGGCCCAACTTATTCAAATATACTTTTTCTGCCGCAAATAACCGAATACATTCATAAATCGGAACTACACCGAAAAGTTGCTCAACCCCTTCTACTTCTAGAATGTGTTTATCGTAATTAGCACTCTTTGCAGCACCAAACGAAAGCTCAGCAATTGTGATTTCGGAAACATAGCAATTTTCTATACCCACCTGTAGAATTTTCTCCTTAAGGCCATATGCTCCTCTAAGGAAAAATATACAGATATCCGAATCTAAAAGATAATTTTCCATCCCCTCAATCGAATGAAATGTCTTTATCAGAAGTCGTTCTAGCTGATAGAACTTCAGCCACCATGCTGTCGTCCCAATCAGCCCAAGCTCCATAAAGCCGCTCCAACAGTTCCGTTGGATCTTCCGGTGTGCTGGCTACAGCCGCATCTATGTCCTCTCGCAGTTTGGCAAGCAGTTTTAACTTGGCAGGGACATCCCATAGAGCAATTACCCGCATATAACTGTTAATCGAAAGGTCGTGCATATACCGTGCATTTGTGATGTAATGCAAATATAGGGTTTTGTCAAGAAATTAGCTAGTAGAACGGCGTTTTTGTCCGCTATGCTTGCCCCTGCTCCCGCTCCTGCGCTTTCCGCTTCAGGGCTTGGGCTTCGCGCCAGCGATAGTAGCCACTGAGTAGTAGATAGCAGGTATTCGTTATTTCATTTATCCATACCAATCACCCAAGAGCATCACCTCACTCCCGCCCCTCCTGCCATGCGTCGAATGTTGCTTTGGAGGTGTCGGGCCAGGCTAGCGAACCGATAATCATGCTGGCTAAGCTGGCTAATGTACCGGGGATGTTGGCGGGGAAGTCGATTTCCATCCAAGAAAAAATGCCCCAAGTCACCATACCCGCTAAGATGGAGAGTACGGCACCGCGCTCGCTTGCTTGCTTCCAGTATAAGCCTGCGGTGAGAGGGATAAATAAACTTACCAAACTCAGCGAACTGCTTACTTCTGCTAAATGGTAGATGTTGCTTTCTCGTAGTGCCATGGCCGCCGAACACACCGCAACGGCTACGATGCTGAATCGCATGATACGCAATAAGCCTTTGTCTGTCAGGTTTTTGAAGTAGTATTTGACGATGTTTTCACCTATGACGGTAGCAGGAGCCAGCATCGCCCCCGATGTAGTACTCAAAATGGCGGAAAGCAAGGCGCCGAAGAATAGAATTTGCAGCGCCATGCTGCTGTGTTGCAATACGATGAGGGGTATGGTCATCTGGGCTTCGCCTCCCTGAATTTCAGGGTAGAGGTAATGGCCACACAATCCAATAAATAAGGGTATGCTACCGATGGTGGCGTACATAAATGCGGCTAAATAAGAGGCGTTTACGGCAGTGGGCGCACTACGCGCCGCCATCACCCGCTGGAAAACATCTTGCTGGGGTATCGACCCCAACCCCACTGTTATCCATGCCGAGATATACAAGGCGATAGAGGAGCCTTCCCAGTGCGGCACAAAACGAAAGAAGCCGTCGGGTTGGCTGTCTATCAGGGGCTGAAAACCGCCCACCTGCTGGTACATACTCCCTGCCAATACCAACATCCCCACTAATATCATGATGGACTGTATAAAATCGGTGATAGACACCGCCCACATGCCACCCACATAGGTGTAAAGCACCACAATAGTAGCGCATACACTCACCCCCATAGGCAGGGATATACCCGTAAGGGTGTGCAAGATAACGGCCATAGCCACCAATTGCGCTGCTATCCAACCAAAGTAAGATGGCACCATAAAAATAGCGGAGATGAGTTCTGTGCGCCGACTGAACCGCTGTTTGAAAAAGTCGTTGAACGTAAGAATATTCAACCGATACAGCGGACGCGCAAAGAATCGCCCCACTAAAAAAAGGCACAACGCGGCCCCATAAGGGTCTTTGATAACCGCCAGCAACCCGCCTTCTACAAACTCGCTCGATGCGCCCATGATGGTTTCCGACCCAAACCAAGTGGCAAACAAAGCCGTAGCTGCCAATGCCATTGGTAAGCCTCGACCCGCAATCACAAAGTCTTGGGTCGTTTTTACTTTACGGCTGGCCCAAAAACCAATGAGGATAGTGAGCACTAAATACGCGATGATAAAACCTAGCAACATAGTCGGAATAGATGATGGGTTATCAATGGGTATAACGCTAAAAAGTCATAGCTCGCAAAAGTATTGTTTTCGTTATAAAATTGCGTATAAATTTTAGGCCTCCTATGGCCTCAATAACAAAATTCGCTGGATTGAGCCGTGGTTTCCCCCTGCTATTTGCAACCCATATATGCCCGTTGGGAGGTGCGCTGGTAGCACTACGACTGATGGGTGTTGGTGGCTTTCAAACGTTTGTTGCCAAACGGTGTGTCCTGTCATATCTTTAATAGAGAGGGTGGTGTTACCGAGAAAGGAGGTAGGCCACGCCAAATGGATAACGCCGTTGGTCGGATTGGGATAGACAATGGGTTGAGACAGCATCTCTCCAATGGTATGGGTAGCAACAGGCATTTGCAAGGCGGGGGCATACTGAAAGCCTGTTCCTGGCGAACCAACCCATACTTCCGGATGGTCGCCACTTTTCATGGCAAGGGTAGTAGCAACTGTCCATGGCATATCGGATGAAGCCTGCTGCCAAGTAGTTCCTCCATTTACTGAAACTAATACGCCTTCCGAAGCAGGGTTGTAAAAACCGCGATACCAAGCATAGCTAGAACCCGCATATAGCACGTTGTTGTCGTAAGGTGCTATCAACAAGCAGCGCATGGTTGGCGACGGATATATATTCGTCCAGCCCTCCGTTGTGCTTCCTTTGTAAATACCGCCCTGCTCAGTCCCGTACAACGTAAAATACACTTCACCCACAGGTTCAGAAGCAACCTGAATGTCCGACACCCCGGCATACATTTCGTGGTAGGGGTTGTCAGAAAAATCACCGCTGTATGACTAAAACCAACACCCATGCCATCTTCCTCCATCATCGGAAAAATAGAGACCTGTTGCGCCACCAGCGTACACCCGTTGGCCATTAGAGGGGTCAACGGCGGTAAAAAATAAGCTACCCTCGTTTAGCACTATTTGCCAATTTTGCATCATCCATACTTTCTATACACATTCCCATCCAAGGTCAGGAATAAGGTACGGTTGTTAATAGGGCTATTCCTATCCAATGATAACCCCCTCAAAAGATAGCCAGTTGGCAAACCTGTGTTGGAAAGTTGCCAACTTCCTATTTCGCCTGCTTCGTTGCTTTTTACTAAGAACACAGCCTTTATGCTGTCGCCTTGCTGGGAGCCATACCTTACCGGGTACATCGGGGTCAGTTAAGATGGCTGTGCGTATTTCCCCCAAACCCTTGCCAGTTGCCAGTGAAGGAAGGCTCGTTACAGCTTTGCCAACGCTGCCCCCCATCAATGCTGCGCCAAAAGACCTATATCAGCAAAGCCAGCATAGATTTCCAAGGGAGTTCGCTTCACTGATGGCCATATCCAGCATTACTACGTTGTCGAAGCCTGTCGATTGCCACCATCCGGGAGATATTTCATTGGTAAATAATTGTTGGAAGGTAGCACCTCTCCATCGTAAGAGCCAAACGCCCATTGTACGTTTGTCCAGTAGATAGCGTTGGGATCGGCAAAGCTGTGCCCCAATGTTTTGACAATACCATTGTAGCTAGTGCCATACGCCCACTGGGGAGCATCCTGCGCAACATGGCCTGTTGTCCAATCACTGGTACTTCCGCGCTGTTCCCAAGACAGCCCACCATCCCACGACTCCCACAAACCGCTGTCCGCTAACCAAAAATAAGGGCAACGGGGATCAATAAGTCGCAGGTGGCCCGCATGTTGAGCATCCGTAAAAATGACACCTGTTTTATCTGCCAGCGGGGTAGGCTGCCACGTGAGGCCCGTATTATTACTGACAAAGAGCTGCCCGCTATTACCTTGCTGGCAATTTCCATTGACATCCGTAATCGCCCCTAAGGTACTAGCGTAAACCCATTCCCATTATCAGGAGCAAAGGCTACATCCATAATATCAATATCATTTCCAATAGCCATTAGACTCCACGTTTGGCCGCCATCCGATGATCGAACCGGAACGCGCTGGCCCCGTCGCAAAACGCCCCCTCCCCGGAAAGTGCTACTAATATATCCCGGGCTGAGTAGGATGTACCCTCTATTTTTAGCAACCGCAATCCAGCGGGAATATTTTCACTCACCCTATACCAGTTTTCTCCGCATCATCGGAACGCAAAACAGCTCCTCCGAACTATCGTAATAAGTGTGATAAGTGGCATAAACTCGGTTGGGCTGCGAAGGAGCCACCTGTATATCTGTAATATACCCATCAGGGAATACTTGGTAAAAATAACCTCCTCCTGTGCTGCTTTTATAAATACCTCCATCAACACCTAAAAAAAACACATCGGCATCCGTAGGGTGAAATCCAATACCAGAAACGTGGGTATTTGTTAGCCCCTGTAATGACCCATACACCCCCCAAGATTGTCCTCCATCCCAACTGAAATAAGCACCACTCAAGTCACTTCCAGCTATGATTTGGCTACCGCCATTGGGGGCAGCAGGGCCAGCTCCTATGGTACTAAACGCGCCTCCCCCTCCGGGGTTAGAGCGTATCCATTGATGAAAAATTTGGGCTTCTAAAGCGAGTAGTGAAGTGGATACTACCAGCAGCATCAGTATAATCCGAAACATCTTTTTCTTAGCAAGATATAAAAAACCAGTGTAACTACTTCGTGTAGGATTAAAATTTTTTCAATTGGTCTTGAGTTATCTACAACTATAAAAAACACCATCACCCCCCGCATTCACACCCTCCTTAGTGTGAAAAAATACCTACTTTTGCCGCCAAAATAAGATGCCATGATAACTGTTACCGTGATAGACCGTCAGGATGTAGCCCATGAATTGGAGGCCCCCACAGATATGAACATGAACATCATGGAACTGTGCAAGGCGTATGAGCTACCCGTCAAGGGAACCTGCGGTGGTATGGCACTCTGTTCCACCTGCCACTGTTATGTGCTGAGCGACCACGAACTTAGAGCCATGTCGCAGGACGAGGAGGATATGCTGGATCAGGCCTTTTTTGTACAAGGCAACTCTCGCCTTGGTTGCCAACTCCACTTGGAAGATAACATGGACGGCCTCGTTATCAAACTAGCTCCTGAGCAGGAAGACTAATCCCTCTTTGTGCAAAATATGCCAGCAGCCCACAAACGGTATGCGGGTGGTCAAAAGCTCCCGCCATTAGCATTGTCCATACTTCCTGCACCGGGAGCGTCACCACGCTAATGTCTTCCCCCAAATCTAACACCTGCTCCCCTTCTGGTGCGGCGCCTCGTGCCAAATAATGGTGAATGTAAGACGACATAAACACCGGATTGGAAGCATTTCGCCCCAGCGGCATCCATTCCGCTGCTTGATAACCCGTTTCCTCGCTCAATTCCCGCCGAGCCGCTTCGGCAGGTGCTTCACCGGAATCCAGTGCTCCGCCGGGCAATTCATAGATAAACGCCCCCGTGCCAAATCGGTATTGGCGCACCAATAGTATCTCCCCTGTAACCGTCTCGGCTACTACTTGCACCGCATCGCGGCCTTCCACCACCAACATGGGTTGCACATGGCCATTTCGCGGGTTCTGCATCCAGTCATAGCGGGTGCGAAACAACTTCAAATCAGGCCCCGCCTCACTGCGTAGCTTTGTCCAGTCTTTCATTCGTTTAACATGTTTCTACATCACATACTACATCTCCCTCCTCGTTGAATGCCAGTAATTTAGCCGAAACAACATGGTTGAGCCAGTTGTCATCCAAGGCTGCTTCTATTTTTATATAGTTGTCTGTAAAACCGCTGAGGAATCCGTCACGGTTGCCTTTTTCCAACAATACCGGACGGGTTTCGCCGATATGGCGCTGGTAAAAAGCGCGTCGTTTTTTCTCACTCAACAGTTGTAGTATCTCATTGCGACGTTTGCGCTCCGCCATAGGTACTACTCCTTCCATCAGGGCGGCATCCGTATTCGGGCGTTCGGAGTAGGTGAAGACGTGCAGGTAACTCACCTCCATTTCTTCTATAAAGCGGCAAGTAGCCAAGAAATCCTCCTCTGTTTCGCCGGGGAATCCCACAATTACATCTACACCTATGCAGCAGTGTGGCATAAGTCGGCGAATGGTGGCAACGCGATCGGCATACCATTCGCGTTTGTAGCGGCGGCGCATCGCTGCCAATTGCTTATTGTTACCCGATTGCAGCGGAATGTGAAAATGAGGCGCAAATCGCTTAGATGCGGCTACAAAAGCAATGATTTCATCGGTCAGCAGATTAGGTTCTATGCTGGAAATGCGGAAACGCTCAATACCTTCCACTTCATCCAACGCACGAATCAGGTCAATAAAAAGGGCTTCCTTGCGGGGTTTCGTGCCTTCTATCACTTCGGTGCCATTGCCAAAATCGCCAATATTGACCCCCGTCAGCACTACTTCCCGTGTGCCGAGGCGTGCTATCTCACGGGCATTGGCTACCACGCTTTCCACGGTATTGCTCCTGCTGCTGCCTCGTGCCAAAGGAATAGTGCAAAATGAGCATTTATAATCACAGCCATCCTGTACTTTGAGAAACGAGCGAGTGCGGTCGCCAAAACTGAAGGCGTGGATAAAATCCTTGGCTTCTGTCACCGCTCCGGCGCGTACCATGCCTTTGTCGTGAGCTGTGCTGATGTCATCAATATAGTCGAGGATACGAAACTTCTCAGCAGCCCCCAACACCAAGTCCACCCCTGGAATATCGGCTATTTCTTGCGGTTTCAGTTGGGCGTAGCAGCCTACTACCACCACCTTGGCTTGCGGATTTTTGCGCATAGCCCGACGCACCACATTGCGGCATTTGCGGTCGGCAAAATCCGTGACAGAGCAGGTATTAATCACATACACATCTGCCCCATGATTGAACGTCACCTCGTTATAGCCCGCGTCCGCAAACTGCCTGCCGATAGCGGAGGTTTCCGAATAGTTGAGCTTACAGCCCAGTGTATGAAATGCAACCGATCGGGGTGTACCCATTGAAAAAAAATTTATTTTTTCCTATTCATTAGTGCGCATCCGCTTGGGGCCGTACCACAGCCAAAAACCGGTAACGGTAAAGACCAACAAAGCCACGCCTGATACGCTCGTGTAAAGCAATTTAAAAAACGAAAGTCCCAGTTGCCGATCCATGATGGACCCATCGTGCACCTGCTCTAACCAGTCAGAACGGCGCAGCGCGATACTCAGCACTTGCCCAGTGGCCATGTCCAACTGCACTTCGTGGTAATGCGCCTGAAAGGTAAATTTGGCGATGCCCTTATCTGGCCTCACATCAATGCGGTCAATGGCAGCATCCACATCGGGCATGGCCTCCTGCAAGGCTGCCACCGCCTGTTGTTGCAACGTATCCAAGGAAAGCCATCGAGTAGCATCCCTGGCAGCCACCCCTTTTTGGGTAGCAGGCAGCAGCCACGCCGTTTCCTTTTTCCACCCCAGCAGCAACCCCGTGATACTTATGAACACAAACAACACAAACAGGCTGGCACCTGTCCAGCGGTGTATTTTGCGCACTGTGCGCAGCAGACCGGCCTGTTGTTGTCGTCGGGTGCGTGGTGGCATGATTACACGGCTATATTGTACTCGCGCAAAGCACTATTCAGACTGGTCTTCAGGTCAGTACTGGCCTTGCGCTGACCTATAATCAACGCGCACGACACTTGATAAGCACCAGCGAGGAACTCCTTGGTATAAGTCCCCGGTACACTACCGAGCAGGCCGGCACCCTGCCTTTGTGAGTAACAGGCTCAGTCCCTGTCACGTCTATGATGTGAGTGCTTGGGTCCAACACCACGTTGGCACCCAACACGGCCTCCTTTTCCACATGTACCCCTTCCACAATAATGCACCGAGAGCCAATGAACGCCCCGTCTTCGATATGGCGGGCGCCGCTTAGGGCGGTTCCAGCACGCCGCCTATACCTACCCCGCCGCTCAGGTGTACATTTTTGCCTATCTGCGCACAACTGCCCACCGTAGCCCAAGTATCCACCATCGTACCGCTGCCTACATGCACCAATGTTTACATAGCTGGGCATCAAAATCACCCCTTGCTCCAAAAAAACGAGCCATAACGCTATGGCATGAGGCACCACCCGCACCCCTTGGGCAGCGTAGTCGCGCTTCAGCGGTATCTTATCGTGAAACTCAAAAGGCCCCACTTCAATGGTTTCCATTTTTGCGATAGGAAAATACAGGATGACCGCTTTCTTTACCCAGTCGTTCACCACCCATTTTCCATCCCGTATCCGGGGTGGTTGGGGTTTGCATCAGCTCCGCTACGCGCAGCACGCCATGGTCAGGTGGGCAATGACGTGCTGTATGGCCTCTTGCCGACTTGTCCTTCAGCAGGGGTTCGGTCTTCCCATGCCGCTTCTATCGTTGACCTCAATGGTGTCATATCTATTGGTTGTGATGAGAAATGCTAAGAAATAAGCATCTCATCATTGTGTTTTGAACAAATTTTGTAGCAAAAAAAGGACGAAAATAAGAGTATGTCTAGAAATTTTGCGAACTGATTTTAGCTTCGCTGATCGTCGCAAGCTCCTCGGAGTTCAACGATTTGAGGTTGTGGCTAAAGCATCAAAACTGATTTTAGCAGCTTGTCTCGGCTCTGCCGGGGAGCTAAATGAAGTTTTTATGCTGTATTCTTAAATCCTTGGAAATCAGAAAGCACCAACCATAGTTGGGTCTGATTTTGGAATATGCCAAATTAATTTTAGACATACTCTAATTTGGGCGGCCCTCTCGGCTGAGCGAGGCCGGGCTATCGCTCCATCCCCCGGCCCGACAATGGGGTATCACTATCCCTGCCGCGAGCAAGTTCCAATACGCCCTACCCGTCCTCACCCCCGCAAGGGTTTGGAAGGTTGAAAAGCAAAAGACACAGTCCCTTTTTCCTAGTAATTTGACGGAAATTAATTGAACAACTTTTTCTAAAAGATTCGCAAATATTTTCACACAATTTTTCACGATAGCTATCGTGATCAATTGTTTAGAAATTTTCCGAATCAAAGTTATGCAATTAATTTTTCCGTCTCTATCCCTTACATTGGCAAAAACTTGCCGTTGTATTTGTAAATACCTACAACCAAAACCAAAAACAGGATAAAGCTCACGAATAGAAACAGGAAAAGTATCCTTTGCTTCCTGCATTTTTTATTTCATCAGACATGGTCAATTTGTTTTATGTAATAATGGCGCAAAGATAATACACTTGAGCCATTTTTCATGCAATAGAGATGCTATGTTCCGTGTGTATAGCTAATTGCACAAATTAGTAAACACGCACTTTCGATATTTCGGTGTCTATAATTATTTTTAATAAAAAAATGTGTCAACTTTATTTTATTTAAAAAAAAAATGATTACTTTTTGCACTCATAGCAGTGGATTGACAACCCACCTGCACATCATAGGCATTTAACTTCGGCTTTGTCACCGAAGCATTCGGGCGATGCGCGAGCCATTTTTTCTTCCGCTTGCGTCATCCATGGTAAAGGTTGCTGGGGTCTTGTAAAAGACCATGATTGACTGGCGTGTGGGTACTGTCACCACGCGGCAGAGACCTTTTGTCCGTACTTAAAAACGGCTGTTGAGGCATGGCGAACCGGACAGCGAGGGTGGGCCCTCCCACAAGGGGCTACTATACCCTTTTCTGACGTACATCCCATTCTACTACGCACCACCGTCTTTCTTTCTTCACTTTGTTGATTAACCTAAAATATCGCATCATTCCCTCAAGTTGTGTGCATAATTTAGGGACGGGAAAAAAATAAGTGATCCCATTTTTGGCTTAGCTTTATGCACTAAGCTTGGAATACTTGCAGTAAGCGTGTGCATAAAGACAAGCCTTCAGAAAAAATAGGAGATACGGAACATAGCATCTCTAATATAAGAACGGGTATTAGGAATGAGCCATTTTCACGGAGCTTAGCAACGCATCAAACCTACCCACCCACCTCATCGGATGCGAATGGCGAAGCCATGAGCACGGCGGAGGGAGCATGGCTGAGCGGGTGTAGCGGAACCCCGGCCTAAAGCCGGGATGGAGCGGAACACGCGGTGGCCGGCGAAGCCATCGCCACAGCCCATTCCCGCTTTATCCACTACTACCTCGTCCACAAACAGCCAAGCAGCATTGCCTGCACCTTGCCGGCCAGATGGGATGATGCCGTAGTTGGTGGCCGTAATGCGAAGATACCGCGCCGGTATAGCTTTGAGTGTGGCCGCCACCGAAAGGATTTTTGCCGTGCCTTTGATTTCCGGATATCATATCCTGTACCTCGAAATTTTCGCCGTCTTCCGAGTGGCGATGATGACGACGAGGGGATAAATCCACTGTCCTGCGTTGAAGAACCGCAGCGATACTTCGTTGAGGTAATCGCATCCCAAAATCGATGACTACCTCGAAATCCTGCCCTTCAAACCGAGCCACTCGGCATCTCCGTATCGTTTATCGCTGCCAGCTACGCCGTTTACCAAGGAACCGGGCGTAGCCGCTGTATTTTCGTGGGGCGTGTGGGTGAGGTAGCTTGACTGCCCGCCGCCTTGTGCCATTCAATTTGTTGTTGCCAGGTGCGCCCTACGGCTTGTCCGTCGCGGAAGGTGGCTGCCATGAGGGTGGTAGTTTCTTGGATGGAAAGAGAGTATATAGACCGCCGAAGTGGTATCAGGGGCAGTGCCGTCGGTGGTGTAATGCACGGTGCCGGCTTGCCCGTAGCACCACATTCACGTGGCGCTGTCGGGCAAGATGGAGGCCCTGAATGTCAAACAGGTGATTGGCAGCGGAAACGCCCCTGTGCTGCAACCGCACCAAATGGGGTAAGAGCCTGCGGGTGAAGTCCTCATAATCCTTCTGCGCGGCGGGTGTCCAAGCCACCTCTGCCAAAGCACTCATACGGGGAAAGGCCATGTAGTGGAGTTTTTCCACCGTGGGGATATATTCTGTCCAAATATTGCCTTGCGTGCCTAAGATATGGCGACTTTGTTCGGGCGTGAGCACCTCTGGCACAGGTTCATACCCATAGACCTTCTCCAATGGCAGCAACCCGCCAATGGCCAAGGGTTCGTCGGGGTGGTCGCTTTGGTAATAGTCGAAATAACAGTGGGAGGTGGGTGTCATAATGACATCGTGCCCTGCCTGTGCGGCGGCAATTCCTCCTTCTACCCCCCGCCACGACATAACAGTGGCATTGGGGGCAAGGCCACCTTCGAGTATCTCATCCCAACCGATAATTTGCTTGCCTTTCCGTTGAGGTATTGCTCAATACGGCGGATGAAATAGCTTTGGAGGCCGTGTTCATCGCCTAAGTTTTGCTCGGATGCAATGAGTTGTTGGCAAAAGGCACTTTGCTGCCATTGCGTTTTTGGGGCATTCGTCGCCGCCGACTGTGGATGTACTTGCTGGGGAAAGAGTGCCACTACTTCGTCCATACATTTTGGAGAAAGGTAAAGTAGCTTCTGTGGGGCAAAATACGTTTTCGGAAACGCCCCACAATGGCTGCCAAACTTCCAAGGTTGGGGCAGAGCAACCCAATTCGGGGTAAGCTGCCAATGCCGCTTAGGCGTGGCGGGCATTTCAATTCGGCACCACGGTGATGAAGCGTTCGGCAGCATACGCTACAATGGCTTTGACTTCTTCTTGGGTGTAAAACCCACCATAGCGTTGGCCGTCGAAGCGGTGGGGTTGGTCGTTGTAATGCCCGATGAGTGTGCCATTGCGATAAGCACCTACCTCCGTCAGGCGGGGGTATTGCTTGATTTCGATACGCCACCCTTGGTCTTCGGTCAGATGCCAGTGGAAGAAGTTCATTTTGTGATAAGCCAACTGGTCGATATATTGCTTAACGGCTTCCACATCGAAGAAATGGCGAGCTACATCCAAGTGCATACCCCGATAGGGGAAGCGCGGTTGGTCGGCGATTTCCACCGCAGGCAGGTAGCAGGGTTCACCAGGAGGCATTTGCCCAGAGGCCACCCACGTGGGGAATAGTTGCCAAAGGGTTTGCACGGCATAGAAAAGCCCGCGAGGCTCGCGTGCGGTGATAACCACGCGCTTGGGGTGGATAGAAAGCTGATAACCTTCGGGGTGTGCTACCTGATCGCTGATGACAAAATGGATATTGTTCTTTTTAGCAGCAGGGTTGCTTGACAGGTCGAAACCCGTCTTTTCGGAAAGTTCTTCCACAAAACGCTGCGCCACGCGCTGCGCCTCCGCTCCATCTGCATCGACAGAAACAGAGGTTTGGGCATCTATCACAAAAGCTCCTTGTGAGGGCGTAAGCGATAGGGGTTGGGGGATGATGTCGTAGTGATTATCCACATCCAAAGTGGGAGTAGGAGAACCGCACCCCGACACAAGCCATGCGGCGGTTACCAAGGCGATAAACGTAGGTTTCATAACAGATAAGGCTTTCGTTCGTTTTGAGCATCAATGATACAAATATATTTTGTATTAGTGATGTGACGGAATTTAATCAAAAGTTGTTCGATTAATTTTTTCCCGTCCCTTAGCCGAAAATAAACTACCTTTACCATTCTGCAAACGACCAGCTATGCGACCATCGAAACGTTCTTTTGCGGGCAGAAGCCTTCGGTACGACCTGCCCTCGCTGACAAGCATACGACCATCCGCTCATGCGCCTGCCGAAACACCGGAAGGCATAACGATACCTACTATTTTCCAGGCAACGAACTTGGCCGCTTACGACCACCTCGGCTATGTAGCAGGCATACCGCCTTATCTGCGGGGGCCTTACAGTACCATGTACGCGATACGCCCATGGACGATACGGCAGTATGCCGGGTTTTCGACAGCAGAGGAAAGCAATGCTTTCTATCGGCGCAACCTTGCCCAAGGCCAAAAGGGGTTGAGTGTTGCCTTTGACTTGGCCACTCACCGAGGTTACGACAGCGACCACGAACGCGTGAGGGGCGATGTAGGAAAAGCAGGCGTGGCCATCGATAGTGTGGAGGATATGAAAGTGCTATTCGACCAAATCCCGCTCCATGAAATGTCGGTTTCTATGACGATGAACGGTGCGGTTATTCCTATCATGGCTTTCTACATCGTAGCGGCAGAGGAACAGGGTGTGGCACCGGAACAACTCAGTGGCACCATACAGAATGACATCCTCAAGGAATTTATGGTGAGAAACACCTATATATACCCGCCGGCTTACAGTATGCGGATTATTGGTGATATTTTCGCCTACACGGCTCGGCAGATGCCTCGGTTCAACAGCATCAGCATCAGCGGCTACCACATACACGAAGCGGGTGCCCCTGCCGATATTGAACTAGCTTACACCTTAGCGGATGGCATGGAGTACTTACGCACGGGCTTGGCAGCAGGTTTGGACATTGATGATTTTGCGCCCCGGCTTTCTTTTTTCTGGGGTATTGGCATGAACCACTTTATGGAGATTGCCAAAATGCGAGCAGGCAGATTGTTGTGGGCTAAGATTGTGAAAATGTTTGGGGCAAAAGACAGCAAAAGCTTGGCGCTGCGTACCCACTGCCAGACATCGGGCTACAGCCTGACGGAGCAAGACCCGTTCAACAACATTGCCCGCACAGCTATTGAAGCCATGGCCGCTGCGTTGGGTGGCACACAAAGTTTGCATACCAATGCCTTGGATGAAGCCATAGCCCTACCTACCGACTTCTCCGCCAAGATAGCCCGCGACACCCAACTATACCTGCAAAAAGATACCAACATTACCCGCGCTATCGACCCTTGGGGAGGTAGCTACTACGTGGAGTATTTGACAGGAGAATTAGTACGCCGCGCTTGGGCACACATCGAAGAAATTGAATCGCTGGGAGGTATGGCCAAAGCCATAGAGGAAGGTATTCCCAAGCTCCGCATTGAAGAAGCTGCCGCCCGCAAGCAGGCCCGCATCGACAGCGGCAAAGAGCAAATTGCGGGGGTCAATATCTTTCAAACCACCGAAGCCTCCGGCATCGACATCCTGGAGGTGGACAATACCGCTGTGCGGGAAGCTCAGATAGAACGATTAGCATCCGTAAAAGCCAACAGAGATGAAGCCGCTGTGCAGGCCGCTTTGGAACGCATTTATCAAGCAGCCCAAAATGGGGAAGGCAACCTCTTGGCTTTGGCGGTAGCGGCGGCTCGGCTGCGTGCCACGCTGGGAGAAATCAGCGATGCCATGGAACGCCACTTCGGTCGTTTTCAGGCCACTCACCGCACCATCAGCGGCGTATATGCGCAAGAAGTAAACCGTATGGACGCAGATTTTCAGCGCGCTAGGGCATTGGCCGATGCTTTTGCGGCACAAGAAGGCAGACGCCCCCGCATCATGATTGCCAAATTGGGCCAAGACGGCCACGACCGAGGCGCTAAGGTCATTGCTACCAGCTTCGCCGATTTAGGATTTGATGTGGACATTGGCCCATTGTTCCAAACCCCGGAGGAAGCCGCCCGCCAAGCTACCGAAAACGATGTACACATCTTGGGTATATCTTCCTTAGCGGCTGGTCACAAAACGCTGGTACCGGAAACCATAGCCGCACTCACCCGCTTAGGACGCGAGGACATTTACGTGGTTGTAGGAGGCGTGATTCCCCATCAGGATTACGACTTTCTTTATAAACATGGTGTAGCAGGTATTTTTGGCCCTGGCACCAAAATTGCTAAAGCGGCAGCTGATATTCTTCAAGTGCTTTCAGGAGAATAGAATCGACGATACTGGCCAAGCAGTAACGTTATACCTCATCATTTGAGCCTTGTTCCGATGGCGAATACTGCTCCATAACTTTGCGCAGATAAGCGACTGCTTCGGTGCTAAAGTGCAGGTTCAGGGGCAGTAGCAAATGATGCTGCATGAGGTAATAGCTGCCAGGCCATTGCTTTTCACCTGCTTCGCCTCCGAACCACCAGTGGTCAGTGAAGCGTTGTGGGCGAATACCGTGGCGTTGTAAATGATGTTGAATGCGCTCTACATCATCCACCAATAATGGGTATCCAATCAGGGGGTCAGCAGGCAGGATATGTGTATCTATCCACCTGTTCACTCCATCAGGAAGTCGCATGGTATGTAAAACTGCCGCTTGTTGCCGTCTTGCCTGTACCATCTCATCATGGGGGTAATGCCGTAGCAACCAACTACCCCAACAGGAAGGCGTATGCGGCGTAGCCGTCATGGATAACAAAGCCCGGTAGCTGCGTGCATAACTACCGTATCCAATGCGGGATAACAGTGGGCTTCGGTGGAGAAAAACATCCGGCAAAGTCATCGTAAGCAGGTAGAGTAATCGCCAGACTCCATAAGCTAACTTATTTCGGGAATACCTGCGTTGTGGCTTCAACGCTTCAGGCCCCAGCAGCCAAGCACCATCGGGCACTCCCGCCAGTTTATTAGGAGAAAAAAGAGCCCAGTGACCCGGTGCCAGTTTCCATGAATCAGTAGGGTATCCCTGTGCCCAATCTTCCAATATGGCGGTATGGGGCGGCAGTGCCGATTGTAGTGGCGCTAAAGGGGTAAGTATCCCGAAGAAGTGTACTAATAAGCACAAATGGACTTCTTTTTGTTGGGCGATGTCGTGTATTTGGTCGAAACGGGGGTGTCCTCGTTGGTCTAAATCGTAAAAAATAATATCCCAGCCTGCCAATTGAAAAGGTAAAAAAACACCCTCCGCCACCCAAGGAGGCATCAGCACCACCCCTGCTGCCGGATGAAGATGCCGCAACAAAGCAGTCAATGCTTCGCGGCCACTGTGAAACACCGAAACCTTATGAAAAGGCTGCCGAAGACCTTGGGGTATTTCCGCTCGCAGGCGCCATGCCATTTTCCGTGAGGGGTTTAGTGGCTGCATCAGCGTTTACTAATCCTATTTTGGGAAATAGTGCGTTGCGCATTGGACTTGAAGCGAATCATGTCCTCATCGGATTTGGCTCGGTGTTTTGTTTTGCGGCCTTGCACCCTAGCCCTCCATTTTTTCCAGTTGCGCGGGTGCATCTCCAGTCTCATCAGTGCAATCACTTCCGCTTCAGGTACACCAAACTGTGATAGTATGGCATCGAACGGAGTGCGATCCTCCCATGCCATCTCAATGATGCGATCCACGTCTTGTTCTGTCAACTGATACTTAGTAGCTATACTCATGTTTCGTGGGGTTGTTTAAGTAGTTTGCTAGTTGTTTTCCATCCAATGAGGTACATTCAGCACGTGATAATCTTGACTATCAAGGTGAGACACCGTTCGCAGATGGGTAAAAAAAGACATAACTTAGCCAACGTGTTAAGTTTAAGGCAACCCACTATAAACCTACTTGCTAAAAAAGGGTTTATATATTTGTCAACAAAGATATAAAAATGAGTATGATTTCAACAGCCATGACGGCTGCCCTCAACAACCAAATTAAATTAGAAGGATACGCTTCCTTCCTGTATTTATCCATGGCTTCTTGGTGCGACCGGGAAGGTTTGGAAGGATGCAAGCAGTTCATGCACCGCCAGTCAGCAGAAGAGCGTATGCACATGCTGAAGATATTCTATTACCTGTCGGAGGTAGATGCCCACGCACTTACCCCGGCTATTGCCCAACCACCCCACCAATTCGAGTCCGTCCAGGAGATGTTTAAAATGGTGTATGCTCATGAGCAGAAAGTAACCGCTTCCATCAATGAGCTGGCCGCATTAGCCGCCAAGGAAAGCGACCACAGCACCGCCGTTTTCCTACAGTGGTACATCAACGAGCAGCGGGAAGAAGAATCCCTGATGCGCTCGATCCTCGACAAAATAAAAATCATTGGCGACGGCCCGCAGAGTTTGTATTTCATCGACTTGGAAATCGATAAAATCAACCAAGCCGAACTTGCCGCAGAAGGAGAAGAGGAAGCATAAGTAGCTATTATCAATGGCTGCTTCTCTACCACCTGATTTTTTTCCACCGGAGGGCGATGATTCCATCGCCTTGCTCCGCTATTTCTATTTCGATACCGAAGCACAGTTTGCCGCACTGCAGTTGCGCAGTGTTGGCATACAGTGCTTTGTATCCAACGCCAACAGCCAAACCATCTTGCCCATGGGGCAGGGCTGGATAGGGTTGCATGTGTTCCAGCGGGATGTAGCGCCAGCAGTAGCCGTATTGCGCCAAGCTGGGCTATGGGACGACGCACAAGAAGAAGCGTCCTCTCCAACGCAACTATCTTCCCAGCAACCATTTGGAAACAGCTTTGTGGGATGGCTTATCATTGCGATACTCCTCTTGGCCATTTTGCTACACTTCTTAGTAAAAGGAAGTGCTATTTTTTCATAAATAAGTTAATTGTTTAACTTTGACAAAAAATTGCATTTCCCGCTATGAAACCACCCTCTACCCACTTATGGGCACTCATTCGCAGTCTGACACCGGCTGAAAAACGATATTTTAAAACACACTTTGCCCCCAAAGAAGGGCAACTCACGCTGTTATTCGACACACTCAATGCACAAACAGCCTATGATTCCATTGCACTCCTTAACGTCCTTCAAGTTCCTCCGACTCAATACAAGGTATTAAAGCACCAACTACAAGAACTCTTGACCAAAAGCCTCGTTGCTGGTAACAACAAGCGGTCGCTGCGGTCGGGCATACGCTTGGGGCTGGAAGAAGTAGATTTATTGTTAGAGCGAGAACTTTTTACGGAAGCTGTCAGGAAATTACGCCAATTGGAAAAAACCTGCCGCCAGTTTGGACTTACGCTTTACTTATATGAAATTCTGGAAAAGCTGCATGAAACCGAACACTTAGAACTGGACTTTTCCTCCAGCGAGTCTTTGACACACTACGAACAACTCCTTTTCCTTCAGGCTACATTGCGACAACAGCAGGCATTGTCTGAAATCCAGCAACAATTAGACAACTGGAATTCGTTTTTCTCAGGCAGACGCAAAACGCTTCAACGAATGTTAGACAGGCTCTACGCCATGCGGGCTGAATACATGGATGTACACAGTTTGCTGGCGTGGATACAGCACACCGCCTCTTGTTTAGCACTGATGGGCGAAGCCCAAGCCGCCATCACCTGGCGCAATTACCTGCTCGAAGTTTTTCAACAAAACCCTCCCTTGCAAGACCAACTGCCGCTGCGCTATCTTCAGATTTTAAAGCAGTTGGCCGACCCTGCGGGCAGCCTGCCCTCCATCAATCGCGTCAACGAAATCACGGCCTTAGCTCGGAAAGTCATTGCCCAACATCCCCAATATTCTCCCCATTTCATTTATTTCCTGTGGGCAAGACTTCATGTTCATTACCTGCATAATGAATGGGAAACCATCATCCGCCACATAGCACCCGCCATCAATCGGCATCTTGAACAATACCAATTATCCAACTACGAGACGGCACAAAAAATGTACGCCCTACTCATGGCCACCTGCCTCATCCATCAGCAGCCAGCTGATGCCCAACATTATTCATTGGCTTATATCGCGAACAACGCCTCCCACGACCTCGCACTGAAGTGCTGCATTCATATCCTGCAACTGATCCACGCCATAGAGAACCCTGCTATCACCGACCCCGATCCGCTCCTACGCGCTTTAAAGCGGCCTGCTGCCACGAAATTAGATCACTTCTCCCCGCTCTATCACTACCATTTGTCGCTTTTCCAAAAAATCAAAAGCCGCCCTCTCGACCTGCCAACACTCGCAGCCGAAGCCTTGCTGGGCATCGCCGATTATCCCTTTGATCCTATCCTGCCTTATTATTCATTGTTACATATCGAGAAGTGGCTGCAAGCCAAAGCCGCGAAACGCAAGTGGAAAGAAACCATACCGGAGCGTCGCTAAAAAAAAGTACCCGACCGAAGTCAGGTACGAAAGTAGTCTGTAATACCGTGCTTATTTAATTGGTCCCTTAACCTTATATCGTTGAGTAAATCATCTCGTTCTCTGGTATCAACAAAGGTAAAAGACCCAAAAGCACTATATCACTTATATTTTGTATAAGTTAAGGATTTAGTTTCCAAATAAGCCCCCTATTGGCACCTCCATTTCTACTTCCCAGTTGGCGCGCAATTGCTCTATGGCGCGTATGCTCACCTGCTCCGGTTGCCGCTTGTCGGCAAAATCCCCCGTATCCCAGCGGCCATTGTCATTGCGGTCAGCTATGATTTCCAACTGGTAATTGCCCGGCTGCAAATGCGGAAACACATACCGCCCCTTGATCAGCCGGCACACGGAAGGTCGCTGCTGGCAATTTTCCTTTTACCCCAAGATTCACCAGCAGACTCCCCGAATACACTGCCGAATCACTCGGCACAAACACGACGGTGATCACCCCCAGCCGCTTTGCATCCATAATGCTAAACCGGCTCACCAATGTGTCTTGGTTGCGCTGCCCATTCACATCCTCCACCGCGCCGGGCAACCACTGTAGCGTACAGGTATTACCCGTTTGCCATGCGCCTCGCAAGTTTACCCTTGCGGCATGCAGGCTATCCACCTCCCATTTTACGGCCATTTTATCCGTCAACGTATCTTTTGTCAGCACCAACAGCGAGGTATCAATGCCTCGGATGCCTCGATTGAACAAAACCTGCAAAGGCACATCCGCTGGCAGTTGCGACGGCGCAGCAGAGGCACCTGCAAATGTCAATACAGGCAACTGCCCCGCCTCCGTTCCACGGGGTGCAGCCGGAATAGCCAACGTGTCCTGCAATGTGCTATCTGCCTGCACCACTAATGTCCAAGGGCGTTCGGCGTGATGCCACAAAAAGAGCGAATCCCCGTTACACCTTGATAAAGTGTGTCCAACCCCGACCACTGCACCTCCTTGCCTGAGCGGGCGATTGAACACCAACTTCACCTGCCCAAAGGACGAATCCACCTCCACTATTTGCAGCGGTATCCGCTCCACAAACAAGCGCAATACCGGTTGGTTGCTTGTATCCTGCCCCACCGTCACTACCTCCTCCTGAAACGCAATAGCCTCCGATACCTGATTGAACCGATAATTGGCATCCGCATCCTTGAGGGCGCGCAAGTGGTATTGGCCTTCCCGCAGGTTCATCAGCGAAAACACACCGTCCTCCCCGTTTTGCTAAAGTAAAAAGGCCGCTCCTTCCTGAATACCGAATCCGCCAGATTGTCATACAGCATCACCAACACCCCCGACTGCGGCTCACCAGTATAGGCATCTACCACCTTACCGCCCAACGTCAGGGAGTCGATATATGGCCCCGTAGAAAACACATACCGCAAGTCCTTCACGGCATTGCCCTCCGTGAGGTCTTTCACCGCATCGCCAAACTGCACTACATAGGTTACATTGGCTCGGAGTGTATCCTTATCGCCCAAATCTACGATTACCGTCTTCCCCTTCAGGCGCACAACATACCCCTGTATAGGGGGCGAAATGACTACCTTTTGGTTGGGCTGATCCAATTTGAGCCACTCATCGAAAGTCAGCTCGATGGTTTGAGGCCGGAAATTCGTTTGCATATCAGGTGTCGATCGCAGGCTATCTATACGAGGAGGCTGCTCGTCCTTGGGGCCACCCACAGGAGCCATCGGGTTGGCACACCCTACCAGTACGCCCGCCAGCAACACACCCCAAAACCACACATTATTTATTAGCTCAATTCTCATGGCGCAAAAATCGGGAATATCCACGATATTATCCAGTCTTCTTTGTATCTCCACAAGAAGATGGGGCACCACCAGCCTAACGGCGGCGGCGGGCTGTACGCTCTCATGCCCGTCCTTGAGGCCGGGCATACCGCTTCCATCCCTTGCCCCTGCGCGCTCCGCTTGCCGTGCTCCGCTACACGCTCCGCACAGGATGGGGCAACATTTTATCATTTACCATGAAATTTATCTATCCCCCATTTCGCAGGGTTGTCGATGATGTAACGGGCAATGTTTACGTATTCGCGATGATCTCTGATGATATGGTCGTGGTAATTGGGTTGAAAAAAATGATTGTGTCGGTTGTATTTCGGAATATTCAATTGGTGTTCGTCGATGTAATCATCGATTTTGGTGTTGACGGCGGATTTAAACCCCGCCATGAATGATGAAATGGATTGGGGCAATCGTATGGGGGCATTGCGTTTGATGGTTGATAATTCGGGATCGTTGGGGTCGATGGAATCGTTGGGATCGATGGGGGCGTTGGGGATGGAAAGAGACACACGGCCGTGTGTCTCTACAGGTTCGTTCCCGTTCGATACGTCCCCATCCGGAACGGCCCGATTTTGATTACAAATTTCGACAATGGCGTGTAAATGGTTGGTCATCATAATAAATTCGTGCAACAACAATTCATCACGTATTTCAAATGATTTAAACCATTCGTATTCAACGATTTGACCAAAATCCGATGGCTGCAAAAACGAATGTCCATCTGAATGAATAATACGGCCCAAATTACATTTCCTATGTTGTGTTACGATGGTTAAAAAATACAGGGCATCTGCCGAATAATCCCAATTGGGTCTTCGGTGCGATGCGATGCGGTATTTATTTTTATATTTTTCGTTCATTATTACATAATATTTTCATACATTCTCTAAAGGCAATTTACACAGTTCTTCAGTTTTTACCCTTTTTTTAAGGTCTTTTTTTCTGCATTTGTTTGTTCTTTTTGCAAAAACTAGGACAATCTACCCTTTCATCTTAACTGCCTTCAGATGAAGGAACTATCTTTGTGGTTTACTTTGGGCATGGTAATTGCCAATAACCCCATATCACTAAACACAATTCCTTCATGCGTAGCTATTTACTTTCCTTGCTCCTGAGTGGGCTTTTTTTATCTCCTTTGCTTTCCCAAACAACACTTTATCACAAAACCCGCATCCGCTTAGAAGGCCGCCAGTTGGAGGAATTGCTGGCACTCGGTATCGATACCGACCACGGGGAGTATGCTCCCTATCGCCACCTCACGAATGATCTATCCGATGCGGAACTGCAACTGCTAACCGAGGCTGGCTTTGATTACGAAATTCTTATCCGTGACGTGACCGATTTCTACAGCAACCCTTCTCGGCGAGCCGCTTGGAACGCACACGCCAGAGGCGGCAATCCCTGCGAAGAAACGCCAACAGGTGAAGTAAACAGCTACCCCGTGCCCGAGCATTTTAGATTGGGCAGCATGGCAGGGTTCTATACTTATCAGGAAATGCTGGATATACTGGACTCCATGCGGTTGTTATACCCCGACTTGGTGTCGCCACGCCGCATCGTGGCACCGGATATCCTCACGTACGAAGGTCGCCCTCTATACTGGTTGCGCATTAGCGACAACCCCGATACCGACGAGGCTTCAGAACCAGAGGTCTTCTACAACGCACTCCACCACGCACGTGAACCCAACAGCCTCACCCAGTTGATTTACTTCATGTGGTACGTGTTAGAAAACTATGAAACCAACCCAGAAGTAAGGTTTCTGCTAGATAACACCGAGTTGTACATCATGCCTTGCATCAACCCAGATGGCTACATACACAACGAAAATATTGCCCCTAATGGCGGCGGTATGTGGCGAAAAAACCGCAGCACCAACGGCGACGGCACCCGAGGTGTGGATCTCAATAGAAACTATGGCTACGAATGGGGCTACGACGACTTTGGCTCTTCCCCCAACCCCGCTTCCGAGGTGTATCGCGGCCCGTCGGGCTTTTCAGAACCCGAAACACAGGCCGTACGAGCTTTCTGCAACGCTCACCAATTTGAAGTGGCACTCAACTACCATACCTTCGGCGACCTACTCATCTATCCTTGGGGCTACATAGACTCCCCTACCCAAGATGCGCCTACCTTCAATAATCTGGCAAATATTTTCACCCTTGAAAACAACTACTTGGCAGGTGTAGGTACCGAAACTGTGGGCTATACTACCAATGGGGATTCCGACGACTGGATGTATGGCGAAAACGCTACTAAACCCGCTATCCTCTCCATGACTCCTGAGGTAGGCAGCAGCTTTTGGCCAGATGTGGACGAAATCATCCCCAACTGCCAAGCTACCATGTGGATGAACATAGCCGCTGCCAATACACCCCATGTAGCAGGTTTGGCCATAGCCGATGACACCCAAATGGAAATCAATACCGATCATCTGTTTTTTCGTTTCACCCTCCAACGCTTTGGCTTGCAAGACGGGTCACTCACAGTTTCCCTGACTCCGCTCAACCCCGAATTAGTAACCGTGGCTGAGGGTGCCAAAACCTTCAACCTCCCACTCAACGGTATCGCAGCGGATAGCTTCGCCCTTAGCGTAGTGGCAGGTAACATACCACCCGGCACCCCCATTCGTTTTCTGCTGGGCGTGGATAATGGTGACTTTGTACGCACCGATACCGTTGTACGAGTGTTCGGCGGGTTCAACGATACGAATGCATTTGCTGATGATTTCCAAAATATTGGTGCTTGGGAAAGTGGCTCTGACTGGAATCTTACCGATGAAGACTTCTACACTGCGCCTTACTCCCTCACCGACTCGCCTTACGCGTCCTACCCCAACAACCATTTTGCTACGATGCGGCTGGCAGAACCCATCACCGTAGGGGAAGCAGAGGAATACCGCATACAGTTTCGCGCTAAGTGGGACATAGAGTCTTTCTACGACTGGGCGCAGCTTCGCTTGCAAATCAACGGAGGAGACTGGATGCCCGCTTGCGGCCAATACACCGTTCCCGGTTCTGAATTACAAGACTTCAACAACCCCATTTGGGAAGGTCGCCAAGAAACCTGGGTATTAGAATCCATCGACTTGACTGGTTTAGTGACCGCCGGCGATCAAATTCGGTTGGAATTTGCACTATTAAGTGATGCCTTTGTGAATCCAGATGGCTTCTACGTGGACGACCTTGTATTACAGGAGCGCAATATGAATACCGTTAGCACACAAACGCCCATCCTTTCGCAAGATTTTGAGATAACCACGCTCCCCAATCCTGTGCAGGATCGCATCCAAGTTCAGTATCGGTTGCCTGCGGCTATCAGCGGCACAGGACAATGGCAATTATGGCACAGCAACGCTCAACTCGCTGCCGCCGGCCAGATGGACGTGCAAGCAGGTTTCGGCAAACTCACTATCCCCGTGGCGGATTTGGCATCCGGTGTCTATTGGCTGGCTGGCTGGATAGATGGCCATAACCTACCTACTCAGAAAATAGTGGTGGTAAAATAACTGGTTCATAGACAGGCTGGCGGCGCACTTGTTACGTATTACAAATGCGCCGCCAGTGTAAGGAACGCGCCCCTACTCCCCTCCATCTTTTTCTTTTCCAAAAAGCAATTTCCCCCAAAATTCGCGTCTTTCTTCACGTCTTTCATCCCTCATTTCCGAGCGATCTCCTTTGTCGCGGATGCGCTGGGCGTATTCGGATAGGGTTTCGTTTTCCTTGCGGGGAAAACGTTCCATAAGTTCTTGCAACAAGGCCGGATCAATAGCAGCTACGGTTTGGTTCCAAGCTACCATTTGGTCTGGCGAGGCACTGCCGTAGTCCACAATCGGCATTTCTGGCAGAAAGGGAGGACATTCCAAGAGAGCCAACACCATTTCTGGAGGTGTCGGGTAGGTAGCAGTACGAATGGACTTGAAGGCCGGGTCTTTGGTGACGCGCACCATATAGGAACCAAAAACGGGGAGTGCCGTGCGTCCGCCTTGGCCATTTGTTAAGGTTCTGAAATGGATACCATCTTGCTCGGTGCCTACCCAAACCCCTGTCACCAATTTGGGGTTAAACCCAATGAACCATCCGTCGCCCTGATCTTGGGTAGTGCCGGTTTTGCCCATCAAGGTACATTGCAAGCCGAATTCGCTCCTCAATCGCTTGGCCGTACCCGTGTTGACGACTTCCTTCATCAGGTGTAGCATCATATCTGCATGGCCGGGTTCCAGCACTTTATCGAATTCCTTTTTATTGGGTCGTTCAAATTCAATGAGTACGGTACCGTCGGCTGTTTCGATGCGATCTAAATAGTGTAGGCGGTCGGGACGATAGCCCCGGTTGGCCAAAGTCGCATAAGCTGTGACCATATCGGTTAGACTGGCTTCAACGGTGCCTAATGCAATAGAAGGCACCTTGGGAATATCCGATTGTATGCCCATATCCTTCGCCAATCGGGCTACATTTTTTACACCCGCTCTTAATGCTAACTGCACGGCGACAGTATTGACAGAATTACTTAAAGCACCTGCCAATGAATAAGCCCCCCCGTATTTGCCATCGCTGTTGCGAGGTTGCCAGTTATCGTACTCGGCGTAGGTGAGTTGGTCATTGGGTGTATATTCGCAAGGCATCATCCCGCTTTGAAGGGCAGCGGCATAAACGATGGGTTTGAAGGTAGAACCCACGGGTCGTCGCGACTTCACATGGTCGTATTGTATAAATCGGTGGTTGCCGCCTCCTACCCAAGCCCGTACAAGCCCACTTTGGGGTTCCACGGAAAGCAATCCTACGTTCAACTGTACGAGGTAATGCTTGAGTGAGTCCATAGGTGAAAGCGTGGTATCCACCGCTCCTTTTTTCCAATCAAAAAGGGTCATAGGAACGGCTTGGTCGAATGCGGTGAGGATTGCGGCTTCATCCATACCTTTGTTTTTCAACATTTTGTATCGGCTACTCTGACGCAAAGCCCGGTTGAGGATATCCGTCGTCCAAGGGGTTCGTTTTTTCCAGTCGGCGTTGAATCGCGCTTGTACGAGTGGCATTTGGTAGGCTACGGCAGCCTCGGCATGGCGCTGCATACGGCTGTCGATGGAGGTGTAAATCTTTAGCCCATCAGTATAGAGGTTGTAAGGCGAGCCATCGGGTTTTCGCAGGTCTTTGATAAGTTCTGCCAGTTCCAAACGGAGGTGCTCGCGGAAGTAAGTGGCTAATCCTTCGTTATGTCCTTCGGGTTGAAAATCTATTTGCAGAGGCAACGCGCAGAGGCTGTCTAATTTTTCTTCCGGCAGATGCCCTGCTTTTGCCATTTGCCGCATTACCACATTGCGCCGCTCTAAGGCCGCTTCGGGGTTGCGCTTGGGGCTATAAAGGGAGGTACCCTTTAGCATGCCCACTAATACAGCCGCTTCTTCTACCTTTAGTTTTTCCGGGGATTTATTAAAAAAACGCAGCGCGGCAACTTTAATTCCAAAAGCATTTTCACCAAATGGAACCGTGTTGAGGTAAAGGTTCAGCAGTTCTTCTTTGGTGTACACTTTTTCCAACCGACGGGCAATGAGCATCTCCCGTATTTTGTTGATAGGCATACTCAACAACCAATAACTCCTACGCGGAAACAGATTTTTTGCCAATTGCTGGCTAAGTGTGCTTCCTCCCCCTGACGACTCATCCCGTAGCAGGATTGACTTGAACAAGACTCGCCCCCAAGCGCGGATGTCTATACCGCTGTGCTCAAAAAAGCGGGCATCTTCGGTAGCTACCAATGCGTGTACCACCAAGGGAGAAATTTCCTCCAAGCTGGCATCTGTTCGGTTTTCAATATAGTATTTACCAAGAATAACACCATCCTGACTATAAACAGCCGATGCTTGATTGTTCTGGATGTTGCGCAATGCTTCTTGGCCAGGCAGTGCCCCCATAAGCCCAACCCGTACCATCACGACCAACAACATCAGACACACAATAGGGATACTGGCCGCGTATAAGGCCAGCTTCCATACGGGTTGTTGTTTCACCCAACGAATACCTTGTTCGTAGTAGGCCCGCCCCAATGAGTGTAATTTGTGCAGGGTTTCCCTGCCTTGCTGCTGCCAATTCATGAGGATGAATTTATCTGGCTGTGATTATCGTTTATAAACGGTACATCTTAGTATGGAAAAAAACAGATTCAGATCTCAGGAAAATACTGAATTTATTTTTTTGGTTCTTTGACTTTTTTTAGTGGAGGCTACCCTTCGGGTCGCTACGTTTCGCAGCTCGCTATTCGCTCGGCCCCTAGATACTTCGGCAAACCCGGGTCTGCCAGCTAAAAGCTGCCACTGCTGCACAACTTGTCTCGGCCTTTTGCCGAGATCGCTAGCCCAGTACGACCACTAGATTTGTCAAAGAACCACTTTTTTCTTTATCTCTTACAACGCACCGGAGGCAAAGTTAGTGTTTTAATTTATTTTAATAAAATATTTTTATTTTTTATTTAAAATAACAACAATATGTTAATTATTTCATGAAAATTCGCATCCCACCTCCAAAGCCTTACGTGTGGACACATCTCATCAATCCGTTGGTTAATAAAGATACGCCTTTGGCAATTGTGGTAAACAAACGTTTCTTCATAAGTGGATCCCCTACTACTTTTGATTGCGTATTATATGCCACCCCTTTCGGGGTTTTGTTTACTTGCATTACAGTTTATTATAATCAGATCACCCCTTCGGGGTTTGGCTAAAAAGCCTACATACCCTTGTAAACAAAAATCCCGAAAGGATGGCAATATTGTAAAGTTACATCATAATAAACAGTCTTGACCCCCGAAGGGGTGGTATAGAGGGGGATATTCTTCATGCTTTCTGACAAAGAGGCACAACGGTTTGAAGCCCTCAATTAACAATTGCGATTCATTGAAAAAGAGTACCTTGTGAAGCAGCACGCCCGTTAGTGTCCACGCGTAAGTCCCCGAAAGCTTCGCAGGCGGTACGACTTCCACCATTTGGTTTGCCTATTATTCGCGTTATTTACTATTTCGTTTATCTTTACACAGACAACGAGATTATTCATGAGGTACAATATGATTTGCCTGCTGCTTGCAGTGGCTTTTTCGGGAATAGCGCAAAAAAATGTGCTGGAAGACATTATAAAAGAAAACCAACACACGTTTGGCGAATGGGTCAACGACCCCGCTGCATACGATATACAGGTGCTTTACACGCGCATCGACCGAGATGCAGATGGGCAACCGCACTTCACTACCTACCGCTTTGGGGTGGACCCCAATACCTACTTTTATCCTGCCAGCACGGTAAAGATGCCCACAGCTCTATTAGCACTTGAAAAGATCAATGAGTTGGGGATAGATGGTTTAGACAAGCATACCCCCATGCAAAATTTGGCAGGCCGTGCCCCACAAACAGCTGCGTTATCTGATACATCCGCTGCCAATGGGTTGCCCTCAGTTGGCCATTATGTGCGCAAAATTTTCCTCACTAGCGACAACGATGCCCACAACCGTTTGTATGAGTTTCTCGGCCAAGCTTGGATCAACGAACGGTTGCATGCCAAAGGGCTTACCGAGAGCCGTATCATACACCGCCTGTCGGTGAGTGGGTACGATACATTGGGCAACCGCTATACCAACCCCGTAGCCTTTTACAACGATCAAGGCATGTGCTACTACCAAGGCGAAGGCTATAGCCGTTTCTACGACGATCTTGGCTTGAGTGGACAACTGAAAGGAGTGGCATATATCAATGACAATGAAGAACGAATAGCCGCACCCTTTGACTTTCGATATAAAAATTTTCTCTCTATCCAAGACTTAAACGATATGCTGAGGGCGTTGATTTTCCCACAGTCGGTAGCACCTACGCAGCGATTCAAGTTCACGGAAGACGACTACCGCTTCGTGTATAAAGCGATGGCGCAATTCCCCCGCGAGAGCGACTATCCCCGGTATCAAAAACCCGATAATTATGTCAAATTCTGGATGTACGGGGATGAGATGGACGAAAATTTCCAAATGCCTTCCAACGTGCGTATTCTCAATAAGGTGGGTTGGGCCTACGGCTACCTCACGGATGCCGCTTACATCGTGGACACAGCAGCAGGCGTGGAGTTTATGCTCACTGGCACGATTTTAGTCAATAAAAACCAAACTTTCAATGATGGTGAATACGAATATGAGTCCGTAGGGCTACCTTTCTTCGGAGCATTGGGTCGCGCTGTTTATGAACACGAATTAGCCAGAAAACGCAAACACCCCGCCGATGTGCAGTGGGTGAAGGAGCTTTTAGCTGAATGAGTACATGTACGGCCTTTGTCGTCAAGCTTGAAAATATTTCTGGCTTCTGGGTAACGCTGGCCTAGCGATGTGGAAAGGTGGCGATCCCGATTTTTATCGGGAAAGCCAGACACGTCCCGATAGGGCGTGGCCGATCTAGGCTTAGCCTAGAGAGCCTTGGAACGTAGCGCCCGAAGGGAGGCCCACCACAATAATTATCAAAAAATCACATTTCCTTTGCAATAGGATAAACCAATACACATTGCGCACCCTATACACCATTTTGTTGGTCAGCTTTCTGGGCATCCGTGCTTTAGTGGCCCAAACGGCCGTAGCGCAAGATACGCTCGTTGTTCACTTCGAACCATCCGGGGGCTTTCATGCGGCGCCTGTGCGGGTACAGTTGTATGCACCTTACGCTACGGATATTTTCTACACCTTAGATGGTTCGCCGCCGGGGCCGAAGTCGCAGCGCTATATCACGCCCATTTTTATAGATGAAACTGCCGTGTTGCGCACCGTCGCTTACCGCGACGGCATCAAAGGTCACCAAGCCGGGCAAACTTACTTCATTCAGGAGCCTTCTACGCGCTTGCCTGTGGTATCGATGGGTATTTCCTCCGACATTCTGTTCAATCCATCTTATGGCATCTTTGTTGCGGGTAGCGGTAGTAGCGATTCGCTTTGGTACAAGCCCGGCGCTAACTTTTGGTCGCGGAAGGAACACGCTGTACACTTAGAAATGTACAACCCCAATGGCGAGCCTATGTACAACAGCTTATCGGGGATGCGGTTGTTTGGGGGGATGAGCCGTTTGTTTCCACAAAAATCTATGGCGTTGATAGCCCGGATAACGTACGGAGAAAGCCGCTTTCGATACCCGATATTTGGTGAGGATCAACCCGACACTTACAAATTCTTGGTCTTGCGCAACAGCGGCAGCGATTTTGGCAAAAGCCATTTCCGCGATGGGCTGATGACTACCCTCGTAAAAGATTGGGATATGGAAACCCAAGCTTTCCAACCCGCACATGTTTATATCAATGGCAACTACTGGGGTATTTACAACCTTCGCGAAAAAGTCAACCGATACTTCATAGCGGCTCACGCTCAGGATGTACACCGCGACAGCATTGAACTGCTGGAACATTTTGCCGTAAGGAAGCAAGGCTCGCGCCGCCACTACCAGGGAATGTTGGACTTTTTGGCGCGGTATGACTTGACTTCCCAAGCTAATTTCGAACATCTGCAAACCCTCATGGAGGTGGACAACTTCCTGCAATACCAGATCGCACAGATCTATTTCGACAATCAGGATGCCGGAGGCAATATCAAATACTGGCGCCCGGCGGAAGAGGGTGCCCGCTGGCGGTGGATTCTATACGATACCGACTGGGGCTATGGGTTGCACGATGCTAAAGCGTACCGCCATAACAGTCTGCTATTTCACACCGAAGCTAACGGGCCTCACTGGCCTAACCCGCCGTGGAGTACCTTCTTGTTGCGCAAGTTGCTGCAAAACAATTCGTTCCGGCATCAATTCATCAATCGGTTTGCCGATTATCTCAATACGGATTTTAGTGCGGAAAGGGCTACGCAAGTGGTGGATTCCTTTTATTTGATGCTTCATCAAGAGATGCCGCGCCACCTCAAACGCTGGCGGCTTTCGGAAAAGGAATGGAATCGACAATTAGATATTATGCGGGAATTTGCCGACAAACGCCCCGAATATATGCGCCAGTTCTTAGCCGATTTTTGATGCAGGAGCGACGCGAACCGTAGTCGTCACTGCGGGCGAGGGTGGGCAGGTGTTGGTAAACGACTACCTCAAAACCGCATCGCTTCGGGGGCAGTATTTCGAGCATTATCCCATCACCCTGCGAGCTATCCCACACTACGGCCACCGCTTTGTGGGCTGGGAAGGCGATAGGAAAGCAGCAAGGGAATTATTTGTAAAATTAACTGATAAGCGAACCTACCGCTACCACGCTGTTTTTGAACCTTTTACCCACCCCCTCATGGATCAGGTGGTAATCAATGAGGTGTGCCCCAAGAGTAAGAAAACCGACGACTGGATAGAAATCTACAACCGTTCGGAAGAAACGGTGCAGTTGGAAGGTTGGGTATTGACCGACCTGCGCAACGAGTTTCGGTTTCCTTTTGTGGAGTTGTTGCCCAATGACTACCTCATCGTTTGCCGAGATGCCGACAAGTTCCGACAGACACACCCCGAAGCCTACAACGTGATAGGTGGCTTGGGCTTCGGCCTGAACAAGCGAAAAGAAACCCTCTGCCTATACGCCGGATTAGGCGCGTCGGTGGACAGCGTCTCTTACGAACTGCCTCCTTTGGATACGGCATTTACCATCAGTCTGCTGCTGCCCCACTTGGATAATGCAGATACCGAAAACTGGGAAATGCGCGTAGGCACAGGCACTCCCAACGCCGCCAACCCTTACTTATTGAACGCCAATGTGCGTACCGCTCAAAGCCAATGGATGCAAATAGGCGTGGCCACAGGCATCCTCCTCCTAGGGTTGCTGCTGCTGAGATTGCGGGCGAAGGGGGTGTTGTGAGTTGAAAATTTGTCCCCCTCTATACAAACCACCTCCTACTTCCTGCTGTTACCCAACATTACACCTATATTTATATTTCAAACCGTTTACTTTTATCAAAAACCAATTCATTCATTATTTATGAAACCAATTTACACTGTTTTTCTTTTGGTAGCAATGGCTATTATTTTTCTCGGTTCCTCTAATGGGCCTGGCAACGTACAAGGTCAAGATCGCACGGGCAGTCCGGTGGCGAACGGCTCTTGTGCTAATGCAGGCTGTCATGCCGCAGGTGCTTTTAATCCCTCAATTAGCTTGGAAGTTTTGCAGGATGGAATGCCTGTAACTGTGTACACCCCGGGGCAATCATACACCATGCGCGTAACGATCGCTGCTGATGCCAATGCAGCGGTGTATGGGTTTCAAGCCGTTGCGCTCTTGGATGGCAATACCCAGGCAGGCAGCTTCACGGCGGCGGCTGGTACACAAGTCACTCCGCTTAGCGGACGCCAATATGTTGAACATTCCCAACGCAGCACCAGCAATACTTTTGAAGTAATGTGGACGGCCCCAGCTGCTGGTTCGGGCGATGTACGCTTCTTCAGCGCCGGAGTAGCCGCCAACAACCTCAATGGCCCCGCCGGGGATGGCACTTCCTCTTTAGCTGCCCCTGTGGTGTTGCCAGAAATAGTCGTTGGTACTCGCGAACTGCCAGAATTAGCTAGCGATATGCGCCTATTCCCCAATCCGGTACAGGATATCATACAGCTATCCTTTACCGCCGAGGAGACCACAAATGCTACCCTTCGGTTGTTCGACACCTCCGGTAAAACCGTATGGCAGAAACCGCTCCAAGTAGTGGCTGGACAAAACCAACTACAGAATTCTGTAGCCAACCTACCCGCAGGTCATTATGTGCTGGAAGTAGCTGGTGAGAAAGCCGTTTCTCGCTTGCAGATGGTTAAGCAATAAGAAAAGATATTTGTCGGACAACTTAAAAGTTGCCCGACAAATGCTCTTTATATCATTCAGCACCAAGTGCATATCCTTGGGATATTTGACTTGGTAACGGAATCCTACCGTCGCTTTCTCACCAAAACCTAAGGCTAACGTCCACCGCAGTTTCCCGGTGGCGGGGTCGTAGTCGGCTCCTTTAGCGGTTTCCAAGCTCACTTCTATCTCGTCTGAAGAGGATACCGGGTTGATCTTCTATTATGAGCGGCACTGCATTGCGGCGGCTTTTCTGCACATGGATTGTCCATCCGGCCAATTGCTCTGTTTTTCCACCTAAAGATCGGCGGCTTCGGTAGTTATCTTCGCGAATGCGCTCGATAGTAAGCCTTCATCGCGTCCTAAACTAAAGACGAGGGTATCGCTGGCGGTTGCTGTTTGCAGGTTGGATTTACCCACATAGGCACCATCGAAAAACAGGTTTACAGGCCTGGCAGCAGGGTGTATTGCCGCCAATTGCTGACACGAGCAGTGAGATACACATGACAATCGTATCGCGGTGCTGCGTAGTACTGGTACTCCGCTGGTAGTTGATAATCATCTACTAATACCCGATACGGATGCCCATCGGAGGGGATGTCTTGCGGCAAGCGCACCTAAATTCGGTATTGGTAAGATTGACAGACACATCCGACCCTACAAACCGAGCGTCCTCCACTTCCTCCCGAGAGATGACGACATTGGATGTTTGCATGATTTCTGCTGCATCGTATTGGTAAGCCCGCGCTTGGGCAATCGGAGCATGGGGACTCAACCACCAAGTGCGCACCACGGGGGCATTTTGTTGCTGGCGAGGTTGCCCGTGGAAAGCGTGAGGTGATACCTTCCCAGTTTTCTCCGGTTGTTTGGGTTACCAGCGCACCGTAGGTCAAGTCCACGGGTTTTTGCAGGTCATTCACCCGCAGGTCATGGGTGGGTTGCCAATTAGCCCCATTTACCAAATAAGTCACTTGAAACTCTGCAGCTATCGTTTTCTCTGCTTGGTATTGTACCACGACCTCCGTAACGCTTTGCTGCTGCCCTTGCCGCATTTGGTTGAGTTGCTGAGCTACTTGTGCCAGCTTTTCTTCTTCGTCGCGTATGCTTTCTTTCAATTCCAATCTCCCCACCCTGATTTCCTCCAAGCGGACACGTACGTATTGAGCCATTTTCTGCAATTCGGTCCACGCTTACCCCGCTTTGGCTGCCGCCAATGGCTTTGTTGGCCATCATCACCTTTTCTTCCTCTTCCAAGGCATCCATTTTAATCTTCACCCGAGTTATTTGGTTGGTCAGCCGTTCGCTTTCCTTTACCAAAGCAGCGTATTCAGCCGACTCCGTGGCGGGAGCTAGAAAATTGTGGCGCGGGTTGACCGTTAATATTACGAAATCACCCGTCGCACCCAAACGCAAACTACTGTGATCCACCTGCGGGCTTAACCCGCTTAACACCACCGTGCCACGTCCTGCTGGCAGATTCGCCTTACCTGTGCGCGTCACCTGAGCCGATTGTAGATAGACGGTCACTTCACGGATGTCCGTTTTCACATTTACCTGTGCCCACAATGCCTGCATAGACAGGAATAACACGCTAAAAATGATTGCTTGCCATTTCATAGAAATATCGTTTTACAGCATAGATGCAGCAATCAGTGGAATTACATAAGTATGGAAAAAAATATCGGATCTTTGACAATTCCTGTGGTGAGCCTCCCTACGGGCGCTATTGTATCTCGGCTATGCCGACGACGTTCCACAGCTCGCTATTAGCTCGGCCAGCTTCCTACGGTCGCTGTCTGTCCGCTATCGCGGCCACTGTTACACAACTTGTCTCGGCCTTTTGCCGAGATCGCTGACCATTAATGCCACACTTTTTGTCAAAGAACCAAAATATTTTATCAAAAGAATAGAACAGTACGTTGAGGGAATTTTCGGTTATTGTGTTAGTTATCGTACAACTTCGACTTATCCGACAACTGCCCGTCAATTCAGCCCTCAAAAATAAGCCACCGTGGTAAACACAAAACGGAATTAAACGGAGAATAAACCCTTTTAAAACCCCATAACACACATTCACACAGTTGGTAAGTCATTTAACGGAAAGTCCCCATAATTTTGGTAAATTATCTGTAAATAACCTATTCTAAGAATGGAACGAAAAACTATCCGTAGCATTCGTCTGGCCGTATTACTGGCCACTCAATTTTTTTTCACCAGCATGCACGCCCAAGACACTTGCGAGGGCGCAAGTAACCAAAGTTACCTGCACGGCAACTACGCCAGAGCATTGATTGATGCTTCAGGGAGTCTTTTTTGGGATGGGCAAATGAGCCGATTTACGCCACAATTCGAGTCCTATTCCCCCTCTACCATTTTTGCCCAGGCGCTTTGGTTGAGCGCGCAGGATGAGGCGGGCAACATTAAGGTTACTGCACCTAGTTATGGTAAAGGAGCTGGCCGTTTCGACTACTTTCCGGGACCTATTCCTACTTCCATACCTGCTAGCGACGCCTATTGTGAGCAATGGGACAAGGTGTGGATGGCCACCAGATCAGATATTGAAACGCACTTGGCGGATCTGGCAGACAACGGCATCGTCGACAATCCTCTAGCTGCCATCATGGGCTGGCCTGGTCGCAACAACCCGCTCTTCGCATCAATATGGGGTTTTGAATTGCCCGAAAATGAAGATTTTGCCCCCTTTACCGATGTGAACCAAAACGGCATTTACGACCCCCTACAAGGCGACTACCCCAGCGTACCACAAAGCGATGTGCAGCCCGATCAGATAACGTGGTGCGTTTTCAACGACTCCACGGGCATCAGAGAAGACCTGTCAGAGGATAGCGTTCCACTTGGGGTGGATGTACAACTTACAGCCTGGGCTTTCCTCTGTGAAGACAACTCTATTTTTAACACCACCCTATTCACCAGCTACAAAATCATTAATAAAAGCGGCAGTACCCTATCACAATTGAGGATGGCAGACTGGATAGACTTTGACCTAGGTTGCTTTACCGACGACTACCTTGGATGCAGCCCCGAACAGAATACCTTCTTCGCCTACAATATGGATAATATCGATGGTACAAATCTATCTGTTTGCGAACAAGGAATCTACACCTTTGGAGAAAATCCGCCTGTACAAGCCATTACTTTTTTGGACAAGCCTATGGCTAGTTTTATCGCTTACGACAGAAGTCCTATGGCACCCTATATGCCAATAAATTCAGCATCCGTCACTTATTTTATAAATGGCCTCTTCGCCGACGGTACTCCAATCACCCCTACTGGAGTAGGCTACAACCCAGGAAGCATCTTGGAACCTGTGGCCTATACATTCCCTGGAGATCCCAATCAAGCTGAAGAGTGGTCGGCTTATAGCAATGCTTTACCTACAGGAGACCAGTCTGGCATTGCAAGTGTATCATTAGGCGACCTTGCTCCCAGTCAGGCCATTAGCGTTGACCTTGCATACAGCTTCCACCGAGAGCCTATGCAAGACCACCTAGGCAATATAACCGTCATGTATAGCAATATAGACGAAATACAAGCCACTTACGACACCCACTTTAGCACCCTGTGTGCCCAAAGACCAATATGTGTCGAAGACTGCGTTTGGGCAGGCGACTTGAACGCCGACGGCATAGCCAATCACTGCGATCTGTTGCCTATTGCAGGGCATTATCACAGCGCTGGCGCTATCCGCCAAGGTCCTTACAACTGGCAACCTCAAGACGGCTTGGACTGGCAAACTGCGCAAATTAACGAAGTTAACAACAAACACATTGATGCTAATGGCAGTGGCCTTATTGATGAGGTTGACTTTGGCATGACCCTCCAACATTATGGCTTCACCAAGCCGGGTTACACCGCCCCGCCGGATGAGTACCAAATTGGGGATGAACTCGTAATGGAAACACCCGGAGGGGCGTTGCTTTCACCAAACGATTTCAGGTTTTTTTTCATAAACTTCAACAATGTTCCAGAAGGCACGGTGGGTGTAGCTTTTTCGCTGGAGATGGATACTGCCTTTTAAATATGTTAGACGCAATACCGCCGAATAACCGACCCGAGGAATATTTGCACATATACCGCGCTTCGGATGGACAGTATGATATTGCCAATATTGGCAAATCGTCACATCTACTGCTGCAAGATAGAGTGATCACAATAACGCTACGAGCCGTAAACGATTTCTCAACGCTGCCTTCAGACCAAACTACTGTCCGTATAAAAAACAGCAAAGCTATTCTTATCGACGGCACGAAATCCCCATCGGTGCAGAAAGCTACACGTTTTTCTTTGAGGGCGTAGTAGCCAATGAGGATATCCCCGAGCAGGAGGATCAAATCCAAATTTTCCCAACCCGGCCGAAGACCAGCTCCAAGTACAATGCCCTTTTGACATTGAGCGTTGCCAACTCTTGAATCTACAAGGGCAAGCACAACAGGTGCCTATTCTACTTACTGGCACATCAGCAAGGCTGGACGTACACAGCTTGCCAGCGGGCATGTATTGGCTCATCCTCCACGCCAACGGAATGCAAATAACCAAGCGCGTGGCGATTTTGAAATAAGAGATGCTATATTAATTAGGCATGAAAATAAACTGTTCAACTTTTGATAATGAAGTGGGAGCATAAAAAAGCATCACCCATCCCTACCGCAGTACCGTAACCGTACCGGTGTCCACGACTTCTTCGCCGCTACAGCGGTAGCTTACGCGCCACAGAAAAATACCCGGATTGACGGCTTCGCCCCTGAAGGTGCCATCCCAGCGTTCAAAAGGGCTGTTAGTAGAAAAGACCAATGCTCCCCAGCGGTCGAATATTTCGAAGGAAATCATATCGGTGATGGCAATAGGATTGCTAAGACCATAGTTGTCGTTGAGGTTGTCGAGATTAGGAGTGAATGCCTTGGGTAGCGCAGCTTGGCAAGGCAGCGTATTAGGGTCCACAACGGTTAGGCGCAGCGAGTCCAAGGCCGTGCAGGTGGTGGAAGGGTCGTTGATTTGTAGGTAGTAAGTATAAATACCTGGTGTTGAGGGCGTAATAACCGGTTCCGCATCCGTAGGAGAAGCAACATCCGTGCCGGGCACCCAGTTGAAGGAAGTGCCACAAGTGCCGGATAGCTCGATTTGGACACTACTGCCCAGAAACACCACTTCATCAGGATTCAAGATAGCATCGGGTGCTTGATAAAGCTCGGCTACTTCGTCATCATCTAAAGCGCGGTTATAAACCCTCACCTCGTCAATCATCCCCGAAAAGGGGGTTTCTATCCCACCTATGCACTCGCTACCACCGATGTAGAGAGGGCCTTCCGCTTCTAAGTTGATGCGGCTGGCGGTACCAAGGCTGGATTGCAGTTCCCCATTGATATAGACAAAAACCCGTGTATCGTCTCGCACTACCGCAACGTGTTGCCAACACTGTTGGTTATTCACCACGTGCAGGAGGTTCACATCCTTGTCTTCATCCTGCGCGAGCACGGTGTTGAGGGTGCGGGAATTGGGCACATAGCGCACAAAGAAACGGCGGGCATTCGCACAAGACGTATCGCGCTTGGATATCAGATATTGGGTGCCATTCTGCCCTACGGGTTTGAAATAAAAACTGACGGTAAAATCCTCGCGGTCGAACTCACCGCTTACGCTGGCGGAATTCTGTATGCGCACCTGATCATTGGCACCATCCAGCAGCAGTGCCTGTCCAGATACACCGCAGGTATAAGCTGGGGTACCTACCGCAATACCTGTATTGGAGGTGTTGCCGGTTTGGTCGTTGAGGTTGCCATCGAAGGTATAATACGCCACCAAGCCGATATTAGTTTGGGCAAAAGACAGTGTGCTGATGGTGCACAATAAAAGCAGTAGTCGGAATGTCATGTCTTGTTATTGAAAATGGAATAGCGGACAAGCAGCCGCTGAATCAGTAAACGACTGATGGGTTAGATTCAGTATAAAATGAGTAAACCAACCTGTGTTAAAACCCCATCATCCCACCTAATCCGCCGGGCAGCATTTGGTTGAGCATTTGCTGACCTTCGCTGGCTCCTGCTGGGCAGCCAGTTCGAGTGCCCTGTTGGTAGCAATCAGGAGTAGGTCTTCTATAGCTTCAGCATCCCCTCTGCCACCAATGCCGGGGCAATGTAGATATTCACAATCTCACGAGCACCATTGGCTGTCACTTTCACCTGTCCGTCGCCGGCTTCACCTGTTACTTCCATGGCCTGTAGTTTTGCCTTCATTTGCATTTCCTGCATCTGCCCCATCATATCTCCAAACATTTTTGGCAAAGGTAGGAAATATTCGCTGTCCTTTATTTACCCACCCACCAACTTCCCTACAATTCAAAAACAAGGTTTATGCAAATCAGAAAGTAGCATTTATGTAAATCGGAAAGTAGTATTTATGTAAATCAGAAAGTAGCATTTATGTAAATCGGAAAGTAGGGCTTGTATAATCCATGAAATAAGCTTAGATTCGTCCCTAAATTGACTGCGATGATACCCAGAACGCTTGCCACCTCTATCCATAAAATGGCGGACTTATACCCCATCCTGGCTGTGACTGGCCCTAAGCAGTCGGGTAAAACGACGCTCTTAGTAAATATGTTCCCAACATACCGCTACGTTTCTTTGGAGAATCCCGATAATCTGTCTTTTGCAATTAACGACCCGAACGGTTTTTTGGAACTGTACCACGAGCAAGTGATTTTTGATGAGGTACAGCGTGCCCCTGAATTGTTTTCTTATCTGCAAACGTTAGTGGACAAGTCCAAAAAAATGGGGCAATTCATCTTATCCGGCTCTCAAAATTACAGCCTACTGAGCAGCATAACGCAAAGCCTCGCTGGAAGGGTGGCGCTATTCCGCCTGCTGCCGTTGGACTTTATGGAACTGAAAGCGGTGGAGTTGCTTCCTCTGATTTTCCGGATATGCTGATTCGAGGTAACTATCCTGCCCTGTATGACAGACCTATTCCGACAACAGACTTTTACGCCAACTATGTGGAAACGTATGTGGAACGAGAATGTTTCCAATATGATGGATATTAGGGATTTGGCCTCCTTTCGCACCTTTTTACGGGTTGTGCGCAGCTCGTTCTGGGCAGTTATTGAACCTCACGGACGCTATCGCGAGATGCTGGTATCTCCGTGCCTACCGTGCGCTCGTGGCTTTCCATCTTGGAAGGCAGTTATTTAGTATATCAACTCCCCCCCTACTTTAAAAATTTCAGTAAACGGCTGATTAAAAGTCCGAAGCTCTATTTTTATGACACAGGGCTACTCTGTTACTTGCTGGGCATCAGAACTCCAGAACAATTGTTGATAAATGAACAAAAAGGTGCTATTTTCGAAAACTTTATTATCAACGAATACCGAAGACAGAATTACCACCAGAACCTCCATCGGGATTTCTACTTTTGGCGCGATTCAAATGGATTAGAGATTGACCTCATCATAGCAGGTGATTCACCCGGATTTGATTTAGTAGAAATCAAAGCATCCAAGACCATCACACAAAAAATGTTCAAAAACATGGAAGAACTAGGGGCGTTAGCAGGCTCCCTCGGGAACAACAAAATATTGGTGTATGCGGGCATTCAGTCGCAGCAGCGTACCCACTACAATCTTGGCGTGGCAGGATGTGGCGGCGGGAAGAGATGAGTAATCCTCCGCCGAATATTCGGCCTAGCACCTACAACACGCACCTCAAAGTCAACCCCTAAAAGTTTCACGAGTTATACATAAGCCCCTCTCGGATGCCCAATATTGTGGCAGATTGCGCTATCTTTGCACCCTAACCAAATTGAACCAAATTATGGGAGTATTTATCGTGGCTGCCAAACGCACCCCATTAGGAGCTTCGGTGGGGTATTGTGTCCTCGGAGTGCCATAGAACTGGGGAGTGTGCATGAAGGGTGTTACCGCAGGGTTGCAAGCAGCGCAAGGTGGAAGAGGTCTATTCGGGAATGTTCTGCTCGGCCAATTAGGAAGCCGACCGCCCGGCAAGCAGCCTTGAAAGCAGGGATTCCGCTGAGCGTACCTTGCACAACCTGTCAACAAAGTGTGCTCATCTGGCGTAAAATCAGTGATGATTGGCGCACAGGCTATCATGGCTGGCCTACAAGATATCGTGATGGCTGGGGGCATGGAGTATGTCAGATTCCTACTATCTGCCTACTGCAAGGTGGGGTTCAAAGTACGGCCATACGCAAATGGTGGACGGATTGGCTAAGACGGGCTGACCGATGCCTACGACGGCAAGCGATGGGTGTGTGCGCAGATGCTACTGCCACCCAGTACGGCATTGGCCGCGAGGCGCAGGATGCATACACTATCAGCAGCTACCAACGACCGCCCGCCACGGAAAGCGGGGTATTTGCCAACGAAATTGTACCACGTATCGATTCCCCAACGCAAAGGAGATGCCCTGCTCATCACGGAAGATGAAGAGTTTAAAAAGGTGGACTTTGCCAAGATACCACAGCTACGCCCGGCCTTCACCAAAGACGGTACCGTAACGGCAGCCAATGCGTCCACCATCAACGACGGTGCTTCCGCTATCGTGCTGGCCAGTGGCCGCAAAGTAAAAGAATTGGGGCTGCAACCCATCGCTAAAATCGTCGCCTTCGCCGATGCTGCTCATGAACCCCAGTGGTTTACCACAGCGCCCACCATTGCTGCCCCCATCGCCCTCAAACGGGCAGATATGGACATTGGCGATATCGATTACTTTGAGGTAAGAGGCTTTTGCCGTAGTCAGCATGGCGTTCGGCGAAGTGATGGCGTGGACAGGGAGAAAATGAATGTATTAGGCGGCGCAGTTGCCATTGGCCACTCATTAGGTGCTTCGGGTGCTCGTATCATTACTACCCTGACCAACGTACTCACCCACAAGAATGCCCAAACGCATGGTAGCCATCTGCAACGGTGGGGCGGTGCTTCGGCCATGATTATCGAGCGGGTGTAAATCCTTGTTGGTTATCGTACCAAAAATGTAACTACTTAGGTAGTGCGCTTTCGGCTAAAAAGAAAATTTTTCGACTGACAAAGCTCATTTTGAGGAGTCATGTCGTGCTAAGCCGACATGGCGACGAGAATAGCTGCCGTCAGGTGGAAAAAAGGGCTTTTTAGCCGGACGGTACTAACTAGTAGTTACCCAAAACAAGCGGTAGCAAGATGACATCTTACTACCGCTTATTTTTTCTATCACGCTATGGACTATTTAAACGGATCCGCAAAACGCTTATCTGTGATGAAATCCTCATCGGTGAGGGTATTCAGAAAGGCAACGAGTGCCTGCTTCTCGTCTGCTGAGAAATTCATGCGCTTGAAGGCGAGCCATTGCTATTGCGTAGTTGCACGCTAAGTTGCGGATTGGGGGCAATACCTGTGCTGTAGAAATCAATAACGTCCTCCAAGGTAGCAAAGCGCCCATCGTGCATATAAGGAGCCGTGAGGGCAATATTGCGCAGCACAGGCACTTTGAATTTAGCTAAGTCGCTAGGTTGCTGTGTGATGCTGCCCACCCCGTTGTCTTGATAGTTGATATCCAACCCATTATTGGCAGCGAAAGCGATGCCTGATTGAACATTTTGCCGTGGCAAGAAGAACAATTTTCCATGTACAGCGACTTGCCCAAGTTCTCTTGTGCGGTGAAAGAAGAAAACGTACTGTGTTCTATGTTGAAAGTATTGGAAGCGGATGCGGTTTGGTCGAATTCACATATTGAAAGACCATCGCATTGATAAACCCGGCAATAGCATTGAGTACACGGTCTTCTGTGACGGTTTCATCTCCGAAAGCCCTTCTGAAGAGGGTGCGTAGTAGTCTCTCGCCGCTACTGTTTGGTCACTTGGCATATTATTGCCCATTTTTCATTCATGATGGCTTCCCGCGTTTGCGTTTGCGCATCCACGAAACGATTATCCCACATAAAGGCGGTGCTGCCGCCATTGAACGATGAAGGAGAATCGCCATAAAAAGCACCGAAACTAGCCACTGCACCCAAGGCCAAAGAGTTCCTCACGGTCGTATTGCCATTAACCCCTTGACTGAGCGCTTTATTGTCGGAAAATGCCAATTCCTGATGGTGGCAACTGGCACAAGATACCTGCCCCGTAGCAGAAAGAGCTTTGTCGTAAAAAAGCACACGCCCCAAGGTGGCTACGTCGTCGTTTACATCGGTTGATACGAAACTTGCCTGGCTCAAGTGAGAAGGCAACACAAAGCTATAGTCGAGCGGTTCCTCGGGCAAATCCAATACCTGCCGCATAGCAGCTAGCTCGTCATCGTAGTAGTATTGCTTGCGCACTTCTACTTGGTCGGGCACACAGGAAGATAGCGCCAAAAAAATCACCAATAGGGAAAAGTAAGTAGTTGTTTTCATAATTTAAGGTTTAGTATAAGTACAAGCCCTCATAAAGGTATTCACCAATAAGTCGTTCCGTAGAATGGCAAAGGTTGGCAAAATTCCTTCCAAAAATAAAGGATATTTCCATCAAATAGGTAAGGGTGTACCTAATTTACAAAACATTTAACGTTTTGTCATGGATTTGTCAGTGTGTGTGGTGTCTTTTTTAACATACTTGGCTGTTTTTTTGCGCGGATTGGGTGGCACGGGGTCGTAGCTCCAAGCAGGCCCCCACGGATGACACCGACCGATGCGCTTGAGTCCCAGCCATATCCCTTTGAACACTCCCCATTCGTTGATGGCATCTACCATATAATGCGAGCAAGTGGGCTGGAAACGACAACGCGACCCCAGCATTGGAGAAATAAATAGTTGGTAGAAACGAATAGGCAGGATGAACAATCGGCGCATTTGGGAGGCAAAAGTTAGAAAGTGACCACCTCTTGGGAGTGCCCACTGTGAAAAAGAATATTTCGGCTCACGGTAGGCTTCGGCGACCATTGCACAATATTCTGCTGGTCGTCAAACACCTCGGTGAGTATTTTATTGGTGATCGTAAAAGTCGCAGCGGGCTGCTCATCGGGTATATACAGGTATATCCAAAAAGCGGCCAAGTCTTCGCTTCCTTCCTTACCCAACCATTGCAAGGGCAGCTTATCGCCATCGGCCTGTAGGATGAGTCGGCGCTGTAAATAACGCAAGATGAGTGAGTCAGCCTCGGCTGTTTCTTTATCCGTCCCGAGGCGCCGCGGCTCGCCGGAAGTAGCATGGGACAAGGCTTTTTCTAAGTCATCGATAAAAATATACAGGCTAATTTGCCATTCCTGATCGGCAGCAGCATAAGCAATGCGCGTACGGGAAACATGGAACTCATGCGTATCGGCATACCCCAAAGGCAATAACAAACGGTTCTTTGACAAAAAGTGTGGAACATCCGGCCTAGCGATGTGTAAGGGTGGCTGACGTAGGAAGCCAGATGCCGACGCAGAAGGCAGCCGAGCGAAGAGCGAGCCCTGAAACGTAGCGCCCGAAGGGAGGCCCACCACACAAATTGTCAAAGAACCTAACAAACAAAGGAATAACCACTTCATGACAGTGCTTTTAAAAACAATGCCCCCGCCGCCGGATTGGTGGCCAAGGGAATGTTGTGCACATCGCACAACCGCATCAACATATTAACGTCCACCTCGTGCGGATGTTTACCGAGCGGGTCTCTAAAAAAGATGACCATGTCCACTTGTTTCTCCACCATGCGGCTAGCAATCTGCGCATCGCCCCCCATCGGGCCGCTTTCCATACGCTCCACTTCCAAGCCAGCGCGTTCCAGGTGCAACCCCGTAGTACCCGTGGCAATAAGTGTCACCTTGCGCTGCTGCAATACCTCGAAATGGTCGCGAATAAAGGCTACCATTTCAGCCTTTTTCCCATCGTGTGCAATGATAGCGATTGTCATAGGTTTTTTATTTGGAGGATGATAGTTTTTATTAGGGGGTGCCCCCTGCTAGCCCTTCCTCTTCGTTACAGGGCAAGCAGGGGTCGGGCAGATCCATGGCTACGGTCCTCATCGGCACTGGCGTCCTTTCAGTCCGCCACCATTCCCTTCCCTCACCCGAAAGGGCTTCGTTGGCTTCCTGCCATTAAAACCCAAGCAACAGCCGCACCACCCATATCCACCCGATGATACATACAGGGCCAACAGGCCAACGATGATACCGCCGAAACGGAAATCCTGCTGCGTCACCCTTCCCGTTGCATACACAATGGCATTGGGCGGGGTGGAAACCGGCAAAAACAGGGCACAGGATGCCGCTAAACCAATCGCTAAAGGAAGCACCGCAGGGTGCAAACCCGGCCATATAGCACCTATCGGCATAAGAATAGTGGCCGCCGCTGTATTGCTCATCACGTTGGACATAACAACCGTCATCAACGCAAATACTGTTGGCACCACCAACCACGTAGCTACCGACAAATGCTGCAATTGGCTCACAAAATAATCAGAAAGGCCAATATCCTGTATCGCTAATCCTAAGGAAAGACCGCCTGCTACTAACATCAGCGTATCCCAAGGCAGCGTGCGTACATCCTCCCCAGTAATAATGCTGACCATGGTGAACACAATAATGGGAATACCCGATACCGCCGCCGGTGGAATACCGTGGATTCGACCTGTAAGCCAAAGCAGCAGGGTGACACCCAAGGTGACGATGACAATGCGCTTGCGCAACCGCCCTCCATCTGGAAGGCTCATGTTGTGTTCCTCATCAATTTCTATGACCATACGACCCTCTTTTTCTGGCTTTTCCAATAGGTCGGCAATATCAATTAGGTCGTTGCCTGTTTTATAGCGCTTGAGCAATGCCTGCCATAACACAAACGTCAGCACAATAGCCAAGGGCGGCCCCCACCAGCATCCATTCCAAAAAGCCGATGGTGAAGGGCAGCGCACCGCTATTGTTGATAGCTTCCACCGCGATGGCATTGGGAGGGCTGCCGATGATAGTACCCATACCGCCCAAGGATGCCGCTATGGGCATACCCAACAACAGCGCTTTGGCAAAGGGTGCTGATCTTCAAATTTGCTCAGTATAGGAGCGGTGGTTGCCACCATCATGGCGGTTGTTGCCGTATTGGACATAAGCATGGATGCCAAACAAGTAGCCAGCATCACACTCAGCAAGATGCTGGACGGGCGAGGCTCGAACCGCGACACCAACAGGCGAAACAAATCCCTGTCAACACCCGTTTTGCGCATACCTTCCGCCAAGAAAAAACCGCCCAAAATCAGCCATATCACACTGTTCGACCAAGTGCCCACGAACTTATACACATCCAAGGTCGCTTGCCCATCTGTTCCTACCTCCTCCGGCGATAAACTGCCGAGAAAAAAGACCAAGAACCCTACAATAAGAATACCTACCGCAAACGGCGGTATCGCCTCCGTAAACCACAACCCGATGGATAGAAACAGCAAAAACATCACATACTCCTGCGCTGGACTGAAATCTGCACCTGCCAAAAGGTGAGTGAGTACAAAAGCACCGATGATGCTCAATAAAAAGTAAATGAAATTCGTCTGGTATTCTACCATCCGCTGGATGCGCTTCATTTGTAGCGCCGATGCCCGACGTGAATCTGCCATGGCTTTTAATTTAGTGGGTATGAAGTGTGTCTTTTTATAAAACACCCCGCAAAGATACGAACTTCGTGTAAAAAATACAATAACAAAAGATAAACAAAAACGGTGATGTTTGACAATTATTTGTCACCCTGACAAGTTAGGGATAAGAAAAAAATAGATTCAGCATTTGTCAAAGACAATCGGATGAATAAGCGGTTCATTTAAAGCGTTTTATCCGATTTCTTTGACTATGAAAATTCTGAATTTATTTTTTTCCCATACTTATCGTAAATTTGCGGACAGGAGCGAAAATGTATCCCTATAGTTATGGTGCGGTATCTTTTCAAGGAGTGTGAGATTGGTGGAACTCGATGAGCCACAGCCTGGTTGTTGGGTCAACATAGAACCGCCCTTTACCCATGAGGAATTGGAAGAAGTGGCCTTGCAGTTTGATTTCCCATTAGACTTCCTCACCGACTCATTAGATATTGACGAACGTTCCCGTTATGAACGGGAGGAGGAGGTGCGCCTTATTGTATTGAACACTCCTGTGCTGAACGATGAAAAAGAGGAGAACGACGCCATCTACATTACGGTACCCATTGGTATCATCCTGCTGCCAGACTATATATTGACCATCACTTCGTATGAAAACCCCGTGCTACAGCTTTTCTTAGATAGCAAGATCAAAAATTTCGACCCCTCGGAAGAAGCCTCTTTTGTGTTGCAAATTATGGAGCAAAACGTCTATCGCTTCCTCACCTGCCTCAAAAAGCTGAATCTCCGCCGAAATTTGATTGAGAAAGAGCTGTACGACTCCAGCCGTAACAAAGAATTGGTGGAGTTGCTATCCATTGAAAAATCCTTGGTCTATTTCATGAACTCCCTCAGTGCCAATGAGTTGTTGAAAATGAAAATGAAGCGCACGGATTTCCTACAAATCGGCAAGGACGAGGACATGGCCGACCTTTTCGAGGACATCATCATCGACAACAGCCAAGCCTTAGAAATGGCCAACGTTTATACCAACATCCTCAACGGCACGATGGATGCCTACGGCAGCATTATTTCCAATAACTTGAACCTGACGATCCGCAGGCTCACGCTCATTACTATTATCCTCATGGTACCCACGCTCATTGCCAGTTTTTATGGTATGAACGTACCCCTACCAGCCGAAAAAAGCCCCTATATTAGCCTGATTATCATCGGTGTATCTATCTTGCTGAGTATGTTGGTTACATGGTATTTCCGCTCCAAGCGGATGTTTTAACACTTGTTTTAATCAACACCCTGAGGAAGTCTAAATCGTAGTGATTAACCTTAAAGATATGCAGCACATCCTGGAACGCTACCGGCAAATCGTTGTTCAAATCGCTACCCCTTACAATACAGGGGGAACAGGGTTTTTCCTGCGTGAACACCAATTGGTAGTAACCAACGAACACTTGGTGCGCGACAACCGAGAGGTTATTGTAGAATCCGATAGTTTCCCTAGGCAGATGGCGACGGTGGTTTACTGGGATGCCCACTACGATGTGGCATTGCTCAAACTTTCCACGGATTATGAGCTACCTTCCGTGCCGTTGCGAATTGCCGACGAGCCATCCGCAGGCGACAAGGTGGCAGCCATTGGGCATCCGTTTGGGCTGCGGCTATCCAATACCTCGGGTACGCTGTCGCACGTCAGGCGAGTACAGGACGATTTTTACTACTACCAGCACGATGCAGCACTGAACCCCGGCAATAGCGGTGGCCCCTTGATCGACGAACACGGTGCAGTGGTAGGCATGAATGTTTTTGATTTGGAAGAAAGTAATTCCATCGGGTTCTCCTTGCCCGCTGTATTCATCCATGAAACCATCGCCGCTTATTTAGCTAAGGTGGGTATAGCAGCCCGTATTGCGGCTCGCTGCACCTCCTGTCGGGTGGTAGTGGAGGAAAAGGAAAAAGCATCTTCCTATTGCCCACAGTGTGGTGCTTGGCTACAGTTGCCGCACGAATCGGAATCGTACGAACCCGTAGGCACGCCCTATACCATAGAACAGATATTGGCCGCTCTCGGGCAAGATGTGCGCTTGGCTCGGCGTGGCGTAAATATGTGGGAAATACAGGAAGGAAGTGCCCATATAACGCTTTCCTACTACGAGGATACAGGGCTTATCACAGCAGACGCGCACTTGTGCCGTATATCAGACCAAGACCCGGGGGCTTTGTATGCGTTTTTGTTGGAAGAAAACTACAAAAACGAAGGGTTAACCTTTAGCGTGAAAGGTCGAGACATCATCCTCTCTATCCTTATCTACGACCGCTACTTAGACGAGCGCAGCGCAGCGGACAGCTTGCGCATATTACTGCTACAAGCTGACCACTACGATAATATTTTGGTGGAACAATACGGTGCCCATTGGCGCAACGAGCCTGCATCACAGGGCGAATAGATTACTTGCCTCCCACTCTGCGCCCGCCAGCCACTCGCGTATTGACGTCTGTTTTTTGCAAGCGATCTAAATCTACAAGGAGGGCAGAAAAAGCGTCACTGGCATCCACCGTCCATTGTTGCCCGGCGTAGGTTACAGTGCCCTGCCGACGCCCCCAATCACTGGCCATCAACACATAGCGATTGCCTGCGTTGGGGCTGGGGCCAAAAATCAAGTAGTTGTCATTGCCGCTATCTTCAAAACTCACAGCAAAACGGTTCGCCTTGGGGCTGAATAAGAAAACGCCAGGCGTGCCTTTTCGGAAGGTAATTTGTTCCACTTGACGACCATTCATGATTTTAATTTCTCCCCCTACTATCTCCGATTTGCCTTCGGTCAACTCCCTTCGCAGGGTGATATCATCGGATAAGTAGAATTGTATTTGCCGCAAGTCCGTTTCCGTCCAAGTACTGTTTTCGTACAAAGACTGGGTAAAAGGACTGAGCGTAGGGCCACATGAGGCCATCAATAAAACCAATGGAAAAAGGAGCAACGATGTTTTCATGCCGATCAATTTTGATAAAAGGGCGAAAAAATGAGGTTTCTTTATTTGGGCCAAATGGCTAATAATCATACAAGACAATTATGCCAATGAATACGCATCTACCACGTCTTGCTGAACTACCACAAAAATATCGCTACCCGCAGACACTTTCGCGCTCGTTAAGAAACTTTAACCGACACCTTAACGTTGTTTAACGTTACAGTTTGCGTTTTTAAAAAAAGTTATACTTTTGCGCACGAATTCAGGTCCCGTAGCTCAGGGGATAGAGCATCTGACTTCTAATCAGACGGTCGCACGTTCGAATCGTGCCGGGATCACTTCACTTATTTATTGATAAAGCCTTGTATGATTGACATACAAGGCTTTTTTGTTTGCCGTATGTAATGGCAGTTATGTAGGAGAATTTTGTATGCGCTTTAACTATCTTTTTACACCATGCTGAAGCTATTTTTTTCTTGTAACTACTTAGGTAGTGCGCTTTCGAGCTAAAAAAAGAAGATTTTTTCGACTGGCAAAGCTCATTTGAGGAGTCATAGCAGCGCTATGGCGACGAGAATAGCTGCCGTCAGGTGGAAAAAGGGCTTTTTTTAGCCGGAATTTGGTACTACCTAAGTAGTTACTTTTTCTTGTAACTTACAAAAGTGATAACTTTGTACGAAATAAAACAACGCCAGTGCGCCACAAAATAATCCTTTCCGTCATTGTAGGGCTGTTCTTCCTGGCAGGCAACTTCCTATTGGAACGCTGGGAGCAAAATATCTACTACGGTGATTCCAGCCATTATTACCTGCACTTAGTATCCTTCTTTATCAATCAGGATGTGGGGGATTACGATAAAACCATCACCACCCTCATTGAAACGAACCCGGGGTCACAAGACCCCAGAGAGGACATTTATGGCGTTCGGCTAACGGAAAAAGGAAGGCGATACATCAAATACACCGTGGGTGTACCCGTCATGGAAACGCCTTTTTTCCTACTAGGTCATGCCTACGCGAGCCTCGTCACCACCGACCGCTTCCAACCCAACGGCTGGACACGCCCCTACAAGCTGATGATTAGCCTGTCCACCATTGTTTACCTCATGCTGGGCATTTACCTACTCATAGGGGTGTTGGAGCGGTATTTTACCCGCAAGACCGTCACCATAGTTATACTGGCACTGGCGTTGGCAACCAACCTTTTTTACCATGCCACGTATGTTACCATGTCGCATGGTTTTTTGTTTTTCGACTATTGCCTACTCATCTGGCTATCCGTCAAGTATTACGAATCGCCTAATGTGCGCAAAGCACTGGGGCTTGGCTTAGTGGTAGGGCTTATCACCATCACGCGGGTACCCGAAATCATTGCGGCCTGCATTCCTGTACTTTGGGGCATCGCATCTTGGCAAGATGCCCAAGACCGCCTGCGGCATTTTTGGCAGCACCGCTCGCACTTATTATGGGCGTTTGTGGGCTTTATGGTATTTATGAGTCTTCAAATTGCCTATTGGTACTACGTGAGCGGCAAATTTTACTTCAACCCCTACCAAGGTGAAGGCTTCGATTTCCTGCATCCCAAGATACACAAAGGGTGGTTTCACTTTTCCAATGGCTGGCTTATTTATACCCCCATCATGGTGTTTGGGTTGTTGGGCATTGGATGGCTGAAACGATATACAACCGCTCCTTTTTGGCCGTTGGTGGTTTTCGTGGGACTCCAAAGCTATATCCACTACTCCTACTACGCTTGGACGTTTTTCCCGGGGTTAGGCCAACGCCCTATGGTGGAAACTTACCCGCTGCTGGCCTTCAGTATGGCAGCCATCTTTTCTGTTTTTCACGAAAAAAGGATGGTTTCATGGTTACCTACTGTGTTATTGCTGGTGTTCGGGGCTTTGAACCTTTTCCAAACTTGGCAAATGAGGCAGGGCATCATCTGGTCGGAACGACATAATTACGGTTTTTACGTAGAATCTTTTGGCCAACTCCATTCTACCCAAAACGCGCTACGAGCTTATGATTGCAAAGAACCCCAACCCGATTCCAGCGACTTGGTGTTGGTACAAACCATCTTGGAGGACGACTTCTCCGGTGCTCAATGGGATACCGTAGCAATGGATACTTTTGGCAGAAAGGATGTATTGGTGGTATCCTCCGAGTTTCTGACATTGATAGACCTGCTGCCCATAGAAGCCGCATCCTACGATTATTTAGGTATAGCCGCTACTGTTTATTCCCCGCATGACAAACACCCCGGTCATCGCGACGGTGCCATCAACCTCATCGTAGAAATAACAGATGCTACTGGCAAAAAAATAAAGAATAACAGCATCAAGCCCGTTACGCATATCAACAATCCCACCTGGAATATATGGACATCAGGCGTAGCTGATGCTTGGGGTAGTGGTAGTTTTTTCCAAAAAAGCATTCGCAGAAAAGAACAAGATGCCCGCTTGAAGGTGTATATTTACAACCATTCGGGCGGTGTCATCGCCATCGACGATTTAGTGGTCAAGGCTTACCGAAAACGATAAAATGCACCGGGTATGGCAACAGAGGAACGCCCTTCCACCTTTCAGGTATCCGTCAAGCATGGCGAGGTAGCTGCTCATGTTTGGGGGCGGGGGCCGGCCTTACTCATTGCGCTACACGGCTTTGCACTGCCGGCGGATGAGTTTGCCACTTGGGTGCCATTATTGGGAAACCGCTACACCATCTGTGCACCAGACTTGCCCTTTCACGGGCAAACGGTTTGGAGAAAGCCCTTTTTCACGCCAACGGATATGCTGAAGTAGTGGATGGCATAGCTGCCCATTTTCAGGCAGGTTCCTACACACTATGTAGGCATAGCTTAGGGGCGCGTATCATCGTGTGCATAGCCGCTGAACGGGAGCGATTGCCTCGACCGTGTTTTTCTCTTAGCACCTGCAGGTATCGGCAGTTACAACCGCGTACCGCCTAGGGCTATTCAATACTTACTAGAACGCCTGCTGCGGCAACCGGGCTGGCTCGCGAAGGGTGTCAATTGGGGGCATCGCTTAGATTAGTGGGTACGTTCCACAAGAAATACACCGAACACATACTGCTGCCACCTACCGCAAGGCATCAATTGTTCAGAGTATATAATTCCCTTTGTGATTTGCAGACCTCTCGGAAGGAAGTACGGCAGTTTTGGCAGCATACCCGACTGCCCGTATTGGTTTTGTTGGCGCAGAAAGACCAGTTTGTGCCCAATTCCGCCATACGTGCCTACTTCAAAAACAACTCCGGCATTGCCCTACAAACCTTGCCTGGCAACCACCAGATGGTGAATGCACAAACCGCCCAATTTATACTTAAAAACTTGTCGTGACTTATTTTGGGATACTCGTCAAAAGACAAGTTCATATTTTTAACCTAAATCTGTACAGAATGAAAACATTGTCCTTATTTATCGGCTTATTGCTGACAGTTGCTACCACTAATCTGGCAGCCCAAACCACCACCGAACGCAAAACCATGAGCGAAGGGGTGTATGAAGCCATTGTACTTGCCTTGCCCGACCTGAATGTGAAGCAAGCAGGTGATTTGTGGGAAACCTACACCGATAAGCAATACGATATTCGTACCAAGTACAACCGCAAAACCAAAGAATACTTCAGCGACGATGCCTCCGTGGCAGCAATAGGCAAGGGCAACACCTTCGATATGTATGCCGCAATTGAAGAAAAAGGCAAAGGTGCCCAAATTTCAGTATGGTACAATTTGGGTGGTGCTTACCTCTCGGCAAAAGAACATCCCGACCGCTTTTTGGAAGCCGAAAAAATGATGATTGGTTTCGCTTTGGAAGCTGCCAGAGAAAAATTCGCATGGACATCGCTGCCGAGGAAAAGAACTTGGAGCAAATGATGGGCGACCTTAAAAAGCTACAAAAAGAAAAAGAGGGATTAGAGCACGACATTGAAAAAGCCAAAGAGGTTATTGCACAGTCGGAAAAGGGTTTGGAAGAAAATGCAGCCTCGCAGGAAAACAAGCAAGCCGCTATCAAGCAGCAGGAAGAACTCCTAGAAGCGATTAAGCAGAAGCTGAAAGATTTTTAGACATACTCTTAGACAAGCCCTGATACTATTATTTGGGGCGTCCTTGCCGCTCCACTGCGTTACGCGGCAGGCAGGGGTCAGGCTGCACGGGGTTTCTACCGTATCGGTGACCCGCTACGGGGCTGGCGGCCAAGCCGCCACCACTCCCATCCTTCGCCCGGAAAACCGTAAACGAAAATGATGAAGTAATGTACCTCGCATGATACGCATACGAATCCCGGAAGGTCTTATCTGTGGACACAAATGGGCATGCTAAATCACAAGGTACTCTTTTTCAATGAATTGCATTTGCTATTTAAGGACTGCAAACCATTGTATTTCTTTGCCAGAACGCATGAAGACCATCCTCTTCTATATCACCCCTTCGGGGTTCAAGGCCGTTCGATATGATGGAGCTTTACAATATTGCCATCCCTTCGGGATTTATTTTGAAGGGTATGTAGGCTTTTTAAGCCAAACCCCGAAGGGGTGAACTGATTGTAACAAACTGTAATACAAGCAAACAAAACCCCGAAAGGGGTGGCATATAATACGCAAGTGGTCTTGAAAACGAAATCTCGCGTAGCAGCGTATCCACTTATGAAGAAACGTTTGTTTTCAACAATTGACAAAGACCATCAGTGTGTTAACCAACAGGTTGACGAGATGTGTCCACACACAAGTCCCGGAAGGCTTCGTAAGCGTATTTCGCATCCCTGGGTGGCAACACTTTGAAGCTGGCAAGACCCTCGGGTGAGGGATGGAAGCGGTACTGACGAAGTGAAACGCAGGCAGTAAGAGCGTACAGCCCCACTCGTAGCGGCCTCAGACGATACGGGGACACCCCCTAAAAAAAATAACAGGTTAACTCCACGCGACGGACTTTCTATTCCAATATCTGCAACTTGGCAAACTTGAGCATAATTTTCTTGTCGGGGTTATCGACGCTGTTGAATCGGATATGCGCCACGCCATTGTCGATATGAATGACTTTTCCTTTGCCAAACTTCAGGTGCAGTACCTGCATGCCCGTACGTATGTCATCGGTAGGGCTGGGCTGGAAATTTTCGGCATCCACCTCTACGGATTGGCGGAAAGCGGCTTTTGCCAAAATGCCCACTGATGCGAGCTGCTGGCTCAATGGGGGTTCGTGCTCTGCTGCTGGCCGCACTCAGATTGGCGGAATCATCTAAATGCTGAAGGGGCACTTCTTTCAGGAAGCGGCTGGGTTCGTTAAAGACCGATTTGCCAAACTTGTAGCGCGAATTGGCGTAGCTGAGTGTTAAAAATTGCTCTGCACGAGTAATGGCTACATAGAAAAGGCGGCGTTCCTCGTCTAAACCATCGGGAGAGTCCATACTCATAAAACTGGGAAACAGCTTTTCTTCAAGCCCCGTGACAAAGACCGATTTAAACTCCAACCCTTTGGCTGCATGTACCGACATGAGGGTGATATTGTCGGCTTGCTCGGGATCTTTTTCATCCATATCTGTCAGCAAGGCAATGTTTTGCAGATAAGCACCTAAGCTCTTATCCCGCGTACCCTCCGGATCTGAAAACAAATCCTCGTCACTTACAAAACTTTGGATACCGTTCAGCAAGGACTCAAAGTTCTCCTGCCGACTAATTCCCTCAATGGAATTATCTTTTTTGTAGAAAGCTTCTAACCCCGATTTTTTAGCTATCATACTGGCAATGTCGTAAGCATTGGCCGTGTCCAATTTCTTACGCGCCGATTGTATCAGCTGCTTGAAAGCATCGATATTGCTTTGCGTACGGGGCGAGGCTTGGTATTGCTCCAATGCTTCCCACATACTGATATTATGCTGATTGGCTAAATCTAAAATGGCCTCTACGGTAGTGTCGCCAATAGCGCGTTTGGGGAAATTGATGATTCTGCGCAGTGCCTCCTCGTCCTTGGCGTTGACGACCACCCGTAGGTAGGCGATGAGATCCTTGACTTCCTTGCGTTGGTAAAAGGACATGCCTCCATAAACGCGGTATTGGACGTTGTAGCGGCGCAAATACTCCTCGAACACCCGGCTTTGGGCGTTGGTGCGGTACAGGATGGCGATTTCTTTATTGCTAAGGTGGTATCGATTTTTTTGTTCAACAATCGTATCCGCGATGCGTTTGCCCTCTTCTGCATCCGATACGGCCTTGATCACATTGATGCGTTGCCCCGCCCCTTTGTCCGACCAAATATGTTTGGGAATCTGTCGGCGATTGTAGGTAATGATTTCATTGGCGGCCTGCACGATATGTTCGGTGGAACGATAGTTTTGCTCCAATTTAAAGACCTGAATACCGTGCTTGGCAAAATCTTGTTCAAAATCCAAAATATTTTGGATGGTTGCCCCCCGGAAGGCGTAGATAGACTGGGCATCATCGCCCACTACACAGATATTTCTGGGGCTGCCATCGTATTGTACCAACTTGCGGACAATCGCGTATTGCAAATGGTTGGTATCCTGAAACTCATCCACCAACACGTAGCGGAATTTTTCGCGGTAACGCGCCAATACCTCCTCATTCGACTGGAGTAGTTCGTACAAACGGTACAGCAGGTCGTCGAAGTCCATCGCGCCTGCCTTTTTGCAACGCGCTGTGTAGGTCGCATATACTTTGTGAAGATGAGGCATCTTGGACATGGCATCTTCTGCCATCAAAGCCTTATCCTGCTGGTAGAGTTTGGGCGTAATGAGGTTGCTCTTGGCCGATGAAATGCGCTGGCGAACGGTATTTATATTATAAGTTTCCTTGTTTAACCCCAGTTCTTTAATAATCTGATGGAGGAGGCTTTGGTATCATCCGAGTCATAAATAGTAAAATGGGAGGGGTAGCCAATGTGATGAGCCTCTACGCGGAGTATTTTGGCAAAAAGGAGTGAAAAGTACCCGCCCAAACCCGTTGTGCCCGCGCCGACCACCTTGCCGATGCGCTCTTGCATTTCGCGAGCCGCCTTGTTGGTAAAGGTCAACGCCAGTATTTCCCAAGGGGCAACCCCTTTTTCAATCAAGTGAGCGATGCGGTAGGTCAGTACCCTCGTCTTACCAGATCCCGGCCCAGCCACTACCAATACAGGCCCGTCCGTATTGGTGACAGCCTGCCGCTGCACGTCGTTCAGTTCGTCTAAATAACTCATGGAAACTTGCCTCGTAGCCTAATAAATGATTTGACGGAAATGAAACAATCCATTTTTTCCGTCTCCAAGGGCGCAAGATACTCATTTGATAGGACGCAAAAAAACCAACCTGACGAATTTAACCGTCAACCTACCACCGTTACCCTTCCGTTTCTTCCTGCCAGCGATACGTGGGCACGGTTAGCCCTGCCAAATCCAGCACCCTATCCACAACGGTTAGCGCGGCGGCTTCCACGGTTTGGGGCTGGCTGTAAAAAGAAGGTGTAGCGGGGCAAATGACAGCACCAGCTTCGGTGAGTTGCACCATATTGCGCAGATGGATGAGGTTGTAGGGTGCTTCCCTTGGCACTAAAATGAGTCGGCGTCTTTCTTTGAGGATTACATCGGCGGCACGTGTCGTTAGGTCTTGACTCAACCCCTGAGAAATACGAGCCAACAACCCCATAGAGCAGGGACACACGATCATGGTATTATACTGCGCCGACCCCGATGCGAAGGGCGCCATGAAATCGTTTTTATCATAAAAATCGAAAGGAAAGGAAGCGTAGCTCTTGTCGCCTAGTTCAAACTCCCAGTTGAAACGAGCGTTATCGCTCATCACCACCCCTACCTTATCCCACTGTTCTTGCAGCGCCAATAACCGTTCAAACAGCAGTTTGGCATAAATAGCCCCGCTCGAACCGCCCACACCTACTACTATCCTATGTTTTCTCATGCTAAAAAGTTAAAAAAATATTAATATGCTCTCTGGATTAAACGAACAGGCACCTCCATGCTATTTTATTACACCAGACGAATCTATCTTTGTCTGTTGGGCGGTGTCCCGTATTGTTTCATCCGATGATATGCAGGTCTATTCCCTGATTTTTCTTGAGATACTACATCATAAAAAACAAACAAATGAAAAAAGTTGTAATTGGAATCCCACTATTGATGATTGCCTTGGCGTTTTTTGCTTTTGCACAGACGAGTACCCCAACCCCTCAAGCTACCGAAGTGAATGCCATCCAATGGCTCACATGGGAAGAAGCGATGGAAGCGATGGAGAGAAAGCCCAAAAAAATATTCATAGATGTCTATACCGACTGGTGTGGCTGGTGCAAACGAATGGATGCATCCACCTTCACCGACCCCGATGTATCGGCGTATATGAATGAACATTTCTACGCGGTAAAATTCAACGCCGAAGGAAATCAGCAATTGGAGTACAAAGACAAAACATACTCCTTTGAGCCTAGTATTGGCCGCAGCGGGGTGCATACCTTAGCTGTTAAGTTGCTGAATGGCCGCTTGGGCTACCCATCCTTCGTATATTTGGATGAAGAACAGGAAAGCCTCAAAATTTCCCCAGGCTACAAAACGCCGGATGTGCTGCTAACGGAGCTAAAAGCCGTAGTGGGCAAGTAAG
>JAWKLL010000001.1:0-280797 GCA_041392765.1 Saprospiraceae bacterium | reverse complement strand
AAGTAAGAGGGCTTGTAAACTGAGTAGCAGCATTTGTCATCAGCACTTGCACTGCTGCACCAGCCTTCACCAATAGGCGTACCACTGTCGCAACCTTATATACGGCAATGCTGCCACTGATGGCTAATACTATCTTTTTACCTTGCAAATGCTCCATATCAATTCAAGCCATGATATCGGTGTGTTACCTGAAATCCAGCATTTCAGGGGAAGCTAAAAATGGTTAAAGCGTTTAAAATAAACCACTTATTTAACCATTTTTATCTACCCGATGCAGAAGCTATTTTTTTTCCGTCCTTAAAGCAACACGGTCGGTAGCAGGTTATCCGCTACCGACCATTGATTAAGATGGTAAACCCATCCAAAAATTTGAAGCCCCAATCTAATACGCTTAATCCTCCAACTGCCGCTTGTCTGTGTAGCGGTGAAAGAGGTCGCCATCGAGGTATTCCTCCGTAGCGATAATAACGGGATTGGGTAAGCGCTCATAGAACTTGGATATTTCTATCTGTTCCTTGTTTTCCGTTACCTCTTCGATGGTATCTGAATGTACGGCGAACTCTTCTAATTTGGAGTTCAACTCATCCTTGATATCCACACCGAGTTGGCGGGCACGCTTGGAGATGACATTGAGTGCCTCGTAGATATTGCCTGTATGGGAAGCCATACCAGCTACATCCCTTGCACGCACATTAGGATCGAGACCCTGAACTTTGTTCTTGATGTCTGACATCTTCTAATTGTTTTAACTGCTTTTGGGAATCAAGAAGCATTTTCTTCACCTCCCCAATATAATCACTGTTGGAATAACGAGCCAAGAACAGCTCTGCCCGCTCAATAGCTTCGGTAAAGCGTTCTTCCTGTTTTTCTACAAAACTGTTATCTGCCAGCAAGTAAGCGGCTCTTACTGCATTGTATCGCACCTCTTCCCCCCTGCGAGTATCGGGATACTCGATGAGCAGATTATCGAAAGAACGTATAGCAGACTGGTATTGTTGGAGGTCGAAGTACAATTTTGCACTTTCAAACTCCTTGGTTTCCTGTTTAAGTCTCATTTCGTCGATCAGGCGGTTACATTCTACAACGCGATCACTACCGGGATGGCGGTTGACAAATTCCTGAAAGGCATCGATAGCCGTTTGGGTATAACTCTGATCCAACCTAAAGGTAGGAGACAACTTGTAGTTGCTATAAGCAGCCATGAACTCGGCCTCTTCTTGGAAAGAGGAAGCACCATAGGTCGTGGAAAAATTCTTGAAGTAGTAAGCCGCCAAGACGTATTGCTCCAAATAGTAGTAGGTGTAGGCGTAGTTGAAAGAAATCTTTTCTGATTCCTGCTGCCCACGGAAACTACTGATAATCAACTCATAGAGCGTCTGGGCGCGGAGGTAGTCCTCCGCTTCATAATAGGCGTGAGCTTTTTCCAGCATCAGATTGGCATCACCACTGGTGCGGATCTGCTCAAACTCGCTTTTGCAGCCTGTCGTAAAGGCCATCAGCAGCACCATCAAACCTTGAAATATCCAGATTTTTTTCATAGAAGCGCAAAATTACGTTTTTCTAAGGAATTAAAGGCCAAGGGACGGGAAAAAAATAAAATGTACACCTTTTGATTCGGAAAAATAGTACATTATAATTCCATCAAATCAACAATGACCTGTAAAATAATTGCGAATCACGTACCAAAGAGTTTCATTTTCAGCAGATGGTTCGGCAGGAGTGCGTAAAAAACTTTAAAAACTTGCTATTTTTGCCCAATATGGAGCTAATCAGGCTGGATATTTTCCGGCGGTACTACAATACGCATATTTTCCCTGAATTGCAGCGAACGGAACGCATGCGAAAGCGCTTGCTCGTGCTTATTTTCTTGTCGTTGACTATTATTGCTATTGTCCTCACCATTGCTGCTTGGTTAGGTATTGCCATGCTCTCCCTTTTTCTCATCCTGCCTATTACTTTCTATGTATTTTACTTGGGGTATCAAGTGCAAAAGTTCCGCCAAGCGTTCAAGCCACGCATCGTAGGGCTGATATTGGACTTTATGAATGAACAATTGAACTTTGCCGACCTCACCTATGATGCCAAAGCTCAAATACCCAAACTCCTCTTCCAACAAAGTGGCATCTTCCTAACCCGCGCCGATTATTATGAAGGAGAAGATTTCATCAAAGGAATGGTAGGAGAAATGCCTTTTGGCATGTCCGAATTAGTAGTCAGGGAGTTATCACCTATGACGAACAAATTGCAGGATGTGTTTACGGGCGTTTTCCTGCACGCCATCTTCTCGGAGGAAAACACCAAAGGCAAAATGGTGGTTTGGCCCAGGAAACGCAAGCAATATTTAGTGAGGTCTATCAAGGAGTTCAATTTTCAAGGAGGCGAAAACGCCGACCATGAAATAAACAATCCTGATTTTGAAGACCTATTCATCGTCTATGCCACCCCCGATACCCATGTGGAAGGCATTTTGTCTGAGCCTATGCAAGAAGCGTTAGTCCATTACGTAAAATCCACCGGCAAAGAAATTTATATGTCATTCATAGATAGGCATATCTTCGCTGCACTCAGCGAAGAACGCGACTTATTAGAACCATCCATTTTTAGTGCTAATATCCATTTTGAACTCATCAAGGAATTCTACTTCGACATCATGGTCATCCTCAAGATTGTAGAACATTTCGATAGGACGCATTGAAAACGTAACCCAGTTAGCTCTTGATAATCTGTCAATTGTTTTTTTAGCATTTTTTTCCTTACAGGAACTATCCACACTCTCAACCTGTTACAGTTTTGCAAAACAACAGCAATACATCCTTATAAAAGGTAAATTTGTTGTTAATTCAGTATTAAATATGGCGAAAACTGGATTTTTAGCATAGAAACACGCTAAAACACCTTAACTTTAGCCAAACAAAACCCAACGGCATCATGGAAATGACATGGCGAAAACTCAATGGGGAGCGTATCGGTGCTAACATTAAGGAAGCTGTCGAACAGACGCTCATCAAAGAAAAAGCTGCCGGACACAAACTAAAAGTCTGTATTGGGTCCGACTCGCAGGTAAAAGGACGCACAGTGGAGTATGCTACCGTTATCGTCTTCCTGCGAGAGAAAAAAGGCGGTTTTATGTTTATTAGCAACTACCGGGAAGAACGCAAGTTAGGTATTCGTGAGCGTATGATCGCCGAAGTAGCGCGGTCAGTACACGTTGCCTACCAGCTTTGCGATCTGCTCGACAAGTACGATGTGGCGCTAGAAGTCCATGCCGACATTAATACCGACCCTCACTTCCAGTCGAATGTGGCACTGCGTGAAGCTATGGGCTACATCCTCGGCATGGGCTTTGTATTCAAAGCTAAGCCGGATGCATTTGCCAGCACCTCTTGCGCTGACAAGGTGGTTTGAGTAACAACTTGATACGCAATATTCGAAATACAAAAAGCCTGATTCAGCATACCGAATCAGGCTTTTTTCATTTGGGGCGGGCTTGATCCCGATAGCTATCGGGAGCCGACCTTGCAATCATGAATCGCTTTTGTAGCGTGGGGCGGGCTTGATCCCGATAGCTATCGGGAGCCGACCTTGCAATCATGAATCGCTTTTGTAGCGTGGGGCGGGCTTGATCCCGATAGCTATCGGGAGCCGACCTCGCGATCATGAATCGCTTTTGTAGCGTGGGGCGGGCTTGATCCCGATAGCTATCGGGAGCCGACCTCGCGATTACAATTATTAATCATCCTCATGCTTGTATTTGGATAGTAGATTTTGTGTCATTTCAGGATAGTGTTTTAGATTTTTAATATACGTTTTACTCTTCATTCGCTTGATATGTTTCTCAATTAAAATCGCTTGATTTTATTTTCGCACTTAATCTTAAAAAATAACGCCCAAGGAGCTCCGTTTTTAGTGTACTGTATATCAAATGTAGCATTGTTATGCTGTTCAAGCCTAAACAGGGATCGTGCAGGGTTTGCCCTATGTAAAAACGATCTAGTTTGATACTATGCAAAATATACACCCAAGCCATCTTCAATTTTTAAAAAAACATCATCCAATGATGCAAAAAGCCTGATTCAGTGTACTGAATCAGGCTTTTGTAGCGTGGGGCGGGCTTGATCCCGATAGCTATCGGGAGCCGACCTTGCAATCATGAATCGCTTTTGTAGCGTGGGGCGGGCTTGATCCCGATAGCTATCGGGAGCCGACCTTGCAATCATGAATCGCTTTTGTAGCGTGGGGCGGGCTTGAACCGCCGACCTTGCGATTATGAATCGCACGCTCTAACCAGCTGAGCTACCACGCCGTTTTGACGCTCTAACCATCCCGATAGCTATCGGGAGAGCTACCACGCCGTTTTGACGCTCTAACCATCCCGATAGCTATCGGGAGAGCTACCACGCCGTTTTGACGCTCTAACCATCCCGATAGCTATCGGGAGAGCTACCACGCCGTTTTTTAGCGACCGCAAAGATAAGTCTCTTTTTTAAAAAAAACAATGGGTTACTGAAAAATTATTCAGCAACCATGTCATCACTGATTCGTATGCCCATTTCTCGCATGAGGTGGGTTGCGTTGAAGCTCTTACTCACGCCTCGTTTCAATCGATAATCGAATACTAATTGACCATTAGCGATGGCTACCTCGATAGCCCAATTTTCTATGCGTCCATCAGAAACAGCTTCCATCGCACCCAATTCCAAGTCATGAGTAGCGATAATACCCGCTCCATTGCTCTCCATTAGTTGCCGAATGAGGGCTTTCGCTCCCGTATGTCTGTCTCGAGAGTTGGTGCCTTTTAAGATTTCGTCCAGCAAGAAAAAGACGGGGCGCCCGGCTGTTTTCGTAGGGTCTTCCACGGCTTCTATGATGAATTTTAGCCGCTTTAGCTCCGCGTAAAAACTAGACGTACTCTCGTGTAGCGCATCCTGCGTGCGCATACTGGTATATACCTGCATTTGTGGCAACAGCAAGCGACTGGCACATACCGGAGCACCAGCCAATGCCAGCACCATATTCGTACCCACCGTGCGCAACCAAGTGCTTTTGCCTGCCATATTCGACCCCGTCAACAATTGTATATGCCCGTAGGTAGGCATTACTAAGTCGTTGCTGACCCGTTTGGCCGCAGCAATCAAAGGATGTCCTAACGCAATGGCCTCTATTTGAGATGCATCATGCACTTGTGGCCAAGACCAGCCAGGGTGATTAAGCCTGAGGTTGCCGATACTCACCAAGGCCTCCACTTCTGCCAATGCTTCGAACCATTGGGGCAAACTTTCCCGATAACGCGCCTTCCATTTATCCAATCGGTAGGCTTGCTGCAAATCCCAGACAACCGAAAATTCCAACAAAAAGACAAACATATTGTAACGAACATCCAATTGGCTCACGCGGTAAGCCAGCTGTCGTATAGCCTCCGAAGCAGGCGTACCTCCAGTGTGCAGTTGCTCCCGTAGCTCCTTCATGCGCTCGCTGCTGAACGGCTGCCCTTCTATTTGCCGCAACAAATCGGCATAATGCCGCAAGGTATCCGACACCTGACCCGTTTGCAAGTGCAGGCGTTGTACATCATCCAATGCTTGCCGCAACCATAGCCCCGCAGGCAACAACAACCAGAACGCCATGTACCAAGGCCATACAAAAATCCACAACCCAACCGCTACAACAAACAACACGGGTGCTGCCCACAGCGCTAGTTGCCGCCAAGGATGCCCCACTACGACTGGCGGCTGTTGCAGCCATTGCGACAAACGCGCTATCTGCCCCGGCGTTTCTTTCAGTGCAGCTCCGTAAGCCCGCAATTCATGCTGCCAGTCGGTGAGTGCAGCTAATTCCTCTGCCGCCGCCTGCCGATGCAATATGGATGCAGTATCCACAGGGTTTTGGAGCCATTCCGCCAGCCGCGCCTGCCCGATGCTCGTGTGCCCTCTATTCACTTTTTGAAACAGAGAAAAAGGCCCAAACAAATCCAAATCGTAGGAATATGGATGACCCACATCAATAAAAGTGGCACCATCACCAATGGCTGTCATCGTTATGCGCTAAGCTGCGAGCCTCGTACTCATTCAGTAGTTGCAAGCGTTGCAGGTGTTGAGCCTGCTCCTGCAAGCGGCCATGCCTTCTTATCAATGCGGCAAACCCGGCAATACCCGCCACCGTTACCGAAAGGCCACCCCACCATAGCGCTTCCCGCCATGCCAATATCACGCCGGCCACCAATAGTATAAACGCCAACAGACGCATCCAGGCCAATCGTTCATACCGCCGCTGCTTCCGCTCCGATTCATGCTCAAATTGGCTGGCACGGGTTGCGTAATCCGGAATTGTGTTCATGTTTTAATAATATCAAATAATGGGCCCTATCGGCAAAGCCGCTACCGGGTGCTTTGCGTAGCCGCTCCCAAGGTCGCGTCTCATGCGTCGCCCCCTGGTCCGCTACGCCAGCTTCCATCCGCAGTTGCTTGTGCTACACGTGCAATATCCGCCAGCACATCTCCTTCAGCAGTTCGCCTTCGGGTTTGTTGGTGGCAATGTACCCCACGCCTTTGCTCTTGAGGTCATACTCGTGCAACAAGTGTATCACGGCTTCCGTCTTTAGGTACGAATAATTTTGGCTGCCGCCCGATACTCCTTCAGAAAAAACGACGACCGCAGCCCTAAAGCCGATAATATCTCCGATTCCGAAAGCGAGGACACCCCGTGATACAGGTATATCTTGCTGAAATAATTGTAAAGGCTGCCAATAATCTGTGGCATGGGTTCTTGCGTGGGTTCGCGATAAAGTATTGTATGATACGGTTCGACTTCACAATATCGCGCAGCCCTAGCGCCTTTTGAAATTCAAATACGCCATAGTCCTTACTGACCCCAATATGTTGTTCTACCATTTCGGCAGTCAAGGTAGCGCCTGCGGGTACATTGAGCGCCAGCTTATCCAATTCATTAGCCACCTTCGACAACTCAGCACCTAAATACTCCGCTAATAATTCGCGTATTTCCGGACTGGCTGTTAGTTGCTTATCTTTCAAATAACCACCTATCCAATCGGGTACTTGGTTGTCGTACAAGGTAGCCGATTCAAACAGCACCGCATGCGCCTTTACCGCCTTGCCAAAATTGGTATTCAGGGCATATTTCTTATGCTTGTGGCAAATGACCAATACCGTGGTAGGGGTGGGTTTTTCTAAGTAAGTCTGTAGGTCTTTTAGGTTTTTCATATCCTGTGCCTCCTTAAGGATTACCAACTGCCTTTCGGCCATCATCGGAAAACGACGGGCGGCATCCAACACCTGTAGGTGGTCGGTATCCTTACCATACAGCATGGTTTGGTTGAAGGCGCGTTCGTGTTCTGCCAAAGCATATTCCTCGATAGCATCGGTGATGCGGTCGATAAAGTAAGATTCTGGTCCGTGCAGAAAATATACAGGGGCGAATTTCTTATGGCGTATATCCTGAAGCAGTGCGTTGTAAGACATGGTTATTCCGTTTCCTCAAAAAAACCTGTTTTCCTGTTTTTCACCACCTTGTCCCATCGGAAGTGCCGGCCATTCATGGCCACATACACCCCCGGAGGCAGCGTTTGTGCAAACGCCAAGGCACTTCCCAGATTGAAAAACCCGTCGCTGGAAGTACCAAAGGCATAGGGAATCATAGCCCCCGTCAGGATGATGGTTTTGCCTTCTACCCCGTTTTCCGCCAAGTATCGGGCAGTAGCCACCATCTTGTCCGTACCGTGGGTAATGAGTACTTTATCGGCTTTGGAACGGCGGCAACTATGCAAGATGATATCCCTGTCCACATCCGTCATTTCCAAGCTATCCACCATCATGAGCGTTTTTACATCAATTTCAAGGGTACAGCGCCCCCTGTCAAACATCTTGGGTAAATGGGTGTCCTTGAAAAACAGTTCTCCGGTGATCATATTGTACTCCTTGTCAAAGGTACCACCGGTGACAAATACCTGTATCATGGTCTTTTTTTGGTTTGGCGGTGTAAAGGTAGGGGAATATTTTGTTTTGTCTATATAAGTATTCCCTCCCCCTCAACACTACATCATCATGGCACTATACCTCCTTATTCACCGCCGAGAGTGAATAAACATCCAACCGCCGATCTTGAAGATTGCGAACACTCCCGAAATTGTGCAACTCCTTGAGGAGGTCAAAATCCACATCGGCAATAAGCGTCATTTCTGTGTTGGGGGTAGCTTCTGCCTTAATACCATTCGTAGGAAAAGCAAAATCGGAAGGAGTGAAAACGGCAGCTTGGGCAAACTGTATATCCATGTTGTTGACCCGTGGCAAATTGCCTACACAACCAGCAATGGCAACATAGCACTCGTTTTCAATGGCTCGCGCCTGTGAACAATAGCGAACCCGCATATAACCATTTTGGGTGTCCGTCAGGAAGGGCACGAAAAGAATTTGCATACCCTGATCGGCTAGTAGCCGAGATAACTCAGGGAATTCTGAATCGTAGCAAATTAATACCCCGACTTTTCCGCAATCGGTGTTGAATACTTTTACCGTTGATCCGCCCACCATGCCCCAAGCCTGTTGCTCGGATGGGGTAATGTGGATTTTTTCATACTTATCCACTTTTCCGCTGCGGTGGCATAAAAAACCAACATTGTACAACTTGCCATCAGCTCCCAACTCGGGCATACTGCCCGTAATGATATTGACATTGTATTCTATGGCAAATTGGCTGAACCGCTCCTTCAAGGGGCGAGTATAAGTAGCTAATTCCCGTATGGCTGCCGCCTCCGACAAATGATTATAAGGCGCCATCAATGGGGCATTAAAAAACTCAGGAAAGAGCAAAAAATCACTTTTGTAACCACTTACCGCATCCACAAAAAACTCTGCCTGCTCACAAAATGCCTCAAAATCGCGAAAAAGCCGCATTTGCCATTGCACCAACCCCAGTCTGACTATTTGTTTTTGAGCATTGACAAGTACCTCCTTGGGCTGGTAATAGATGTTGTTCCATTCCATTAGCGTGGCGTAGGACAAGGAATCCTTATCGCTGGGTAAGTAGTTGTTCAATACCCGTTTGACGTGGAAATCATTGGCCAACTGAAAAGTGAGCACAGGGTCGAATAGTATCCTCGCTTTCACCTTTTCTATATACTCCTTAGCCGTCATACTATCGGCGTGATCGCGATACCTTGGCAACCGCCCTCCGAAGATGATACTTTTTAAATTGAGGTTTTCACACAATTCTTTTCTGGCATCATACAAGCGCCGCCCGAGGCGCAACCCCCTGTAATCGGGGTGGATAAACACCTCAATACCGTATAGCACATCCCCTTCCGCATCATGTGTAGCGAATGTATCTTTGCCAATGATGTCACTGTACGTGTGTTGGTCGCCAAACTTGCTATAATCGATAATCAAGGACAGTGCACAGCCTACCACTTTTTTATCCACCAAGACGGCAAGTTGCCCTTCGGGGAAAGTCTCCAGTAGTAATGCGATATGCTTTTTTTGCCAATAAACCCCAGGCCAATTCGGGTATGCCTTTTCCATAGACTCCCTCAACTGTAGATAATCATTAAGTTGTAAATACCTGATTTCTATTGACTTAACTTGATTACTCATAAAAAGATAAATTTATTTTTCAGCAAATATAAACGGTATTATGAATGGATGTAATTTCGCTTTATTATTCACCAAATTCATCCACAAAAAACGCAGGGGTGAATCTGTTTCCTATTGTTGCATTGCCAATAGCAGGTATCATTTCTGCGTCATTAAAGCAAGCCGGATACATCCTATATGATCCACCCGCACACAGCACTCAGATACATTGGCCTGAAGTGGGCTATGGCGTTTTTGCTACGCAACTCATCCCACAAGGAACGATCACCTATGTAAAGGACAGCTTGGAGATCATCATCAGCCCGGAAGATTACTTGCAACACAGCCAAGAAATGCAGGATGTGATTGAAAAATATTCCTACAAAGACGAAAATGGCTACCGCATTGTGAGTTGGGATTTTGCCAAGTATGTCAACCACTGCTGCCAATGTAACACCATTTCTACGGGTTATGGTTTTGAAATTGCCATAAGAGATATTTATCCAGGCGAACAGATCACGGATGAATACGGCATTTTCAACCTCGATTATTGCATGGATCTACAATGTGGGGAAACAGCTTGTCGCAAGCGCCTCACGCCTCAGGATTTCGATGCTTACTACAGCGAGTGGGATGCTAAGATATGTACTTCGCTCCCTCTCCTTCATCGTGTTCCTCAACCACTGTGGCCGCTATTAGAAGAAAATACGCGCCGCGATGTGGAAGAGTATCTACGGCATACCGATGCCTATCGCTCCGTTTACGCCCTGCGCATGAAGCCTTTGCCATAGGGAGGGGGATAAATCCTAATATTCTCCTATATTTGTGGCATGGCACATCCCTTGAAAGACGAAAATACGATACTCCTCCATCTGGCTAGTTTTGAATCTTTTTTGATTCAACTCGTCATCTACCTGTTGTTGTGGCTGTGGAATGATTACACCGCCACACTGCTGAGTCTCATTGTGGGAGGAATTGCCATGTTTGTCCTCATCCTGTCGAAACTAGTAGAATGGGTGGACAGTTCCCGCGTGCCTGCTTCTTATTACCGACTTATGTGGGCTTGCCTTATGGCTCCTGTTATAGCAGCAGTGTTGGGCATGCTCTTGAAAAATGGACTAAGCTGGATGTAAATACGTTCCTTCACAACACCACCCAACACTCCCGCCACATTGCTGTTTTCGTTTGTACCACTATCCAATATACACCTGCGGGCAACTCCTCTGTGTGTAGCAATATACCTGTATCCGGATAAGGAGCTTCATTAGCTCGCCAAATGGTACGCATGGTTTGCCCGGCACTGTTCACAAGCGATACCGCCAACAGATCTGGCACAGGCAATGGAAACACCAACTGCGCAGTGCTACGCGCTGGGTTGGGATATACCTTGATAGGTAAGTAAGTACGCTCCAAGCGACGCGTGCTTACCAACCCATTCCCTTCCTCTATGGTAAGAAACTGGTTGGCTTCGAGGCCAAAAAAGGTCTCTTCCGTTCCATTTGGCCATACGACGGTGAGGTCGCTAATGGTGGTAGCATCTCCTAAGCCGATATGCTGCCAAGCCCCCTGTTGTGCTGCATAACCGCTACCAAGAGTCACTTCTTCCGTAAAAAGGGTGCCAGCCGCACCTACCCATATCCGGGCACCGGCTGCATCGCGATTGCTATGTGTCCCTATCAGGCGTATTTGAATCCAGTTGCCTGCATCAGGCGTTGTGTTTTCAAAATATTGGATACCCCCGTTTAGCCCAAAATTGGCTACAATCAAATCTAATTGGCCATCTCGGTTAACATCAGGGGTCACAACAGCATACCCGCCAAAGGCTGAACTTTCCGGCTGGTCAGCACTGGTGATTTGGAAAGTATAATCCCCAAATTGCGGTACAGCACGTTGGTAAGGGGAGAAATAGCTATCATTGACAACATAAATATCCTCCCATCCGTCGTTATCTGCGTCAAAATAGCGGTACCCCATCCCATGCCATAATCATCCACCCCAGCGGTAGCCGCTATATCCACAAACTGTCCGTTTGCTTGATTGAGCAGCAGGTTGTTTTCATAAAGGTTCGTGATGTAAAGATCTAGCCAACCATCATTGTTTACATCTCCTATATCTACCCCCATACCGAAAGCCGCGATTTGGGCACCACTGGCTAAAGATACATCGGTAAAGTGCCCCGTACCATCGTTTTCATACAAGATATTAGGCTGATTGTTGTCATGGGTAAGATAGAGGTCTTGATCTCCATCGTTATCATAATCAAAAAACACGGCGCCCATCGAAAGCAGCGGATCGGAAAGCCCCACCTCGGCGGTAACGTCGGTAAAAGTGCCATCCCCATTGTTTCGGTACAAAGAATTTTCCTGTCCTAAATTAGCAACGTACACATCGAGCCACCCATCGCTGTCCACATCAGCCAGCAACAAACTGCGCGCACGCCCGGCATTGCCTAACCCCGAAACAAGGGTAGCATCGGTAAAAGTGCCGTCGCCATTATTGCGGTAGTAGGTCTTGGGCATATCCCGATTACCTACATATAAATCTTGGTCGCCATCATTATCGAGGTCGCCCCATACAGCCGTGTAAGTGAGTGCATTACCTGCCACCCCGGCGATAGCAGCTCGGTTGGTAAAAGTGCCATCACCGTTGTTGCGCAACAACGCATTGGCCGAACCGATACGCCCTACATATATATCATCCCAGCCATCGTTGTCATAATCTGCAACCGCTAAACTAATATTAGCATCTTGTAGGCCATCAAGCCCTGCTGCCGCCGTTTTATCAATAAACTGCTGCGCTGGCGCAATATACACCACAGCACTAGCAACAAGCAGCAAAATAGCTTTCATTGTAGATGATTTATGATAAAAGTCGTACATTGTAAACTAAATTCAACCCAAGTTTTGGGATTCCACACAAAGTTAACGCACGTTGCACAATGGACGCACGATACCTCATTATTATTTTTTCAGCATTGCTATTGTTTTTCAAAAGCCATGCTCAAACGCTTTATCGGGGTGCCGATCTTTCTTACGTCAATGAAATGCAAGATTGTGGCGTAGTCTATTACGACAACGGACAAGCGCGCGATCCCTACGAACTATTTGCTGAAAAAGGCTGCAACTTGGTGCGCCTCCGCCTCTGGCACACCCCAGCTTGGTATGACACCTTGAACACAGGCAACCGTTATTCCGACTTGGCTGATGTCAGACGCAGCATCGCCCGTGCCCACGCGGCAGGTATGGAGGTGCTACTCGACTTTCACCTCTCCGATACTTGGGCCGACCCCAGCCGACAGATCGCTCCTCAGGCTTGGTGGAGTGTGCTCGATGACACCCCTACCCTCTCCGATTCCGTTTATCAGTATGTGTATGGTGTATTGGCAGGACTCGCTGAAGATGACTTATGGCCAGCACTCATACAACTCGGCAACGAAACCAACCGGGGCATACTGCTCTCCCCCGAGCAGAACGCCAGTGGCTGGGTCATGGACTGGTCTCGCAATGCTACCCTTTTCAATCGGGGTTTGGCGGCTATACGCGATGCTGCCACCACTTTCAATAAATCCGTAAAAACGGGCATCCACCTCGCTGGCCCTGCCAATGTAGAATGGTTTGTAGAACAATTTACAGATTGGGGTGTCACCGACTTCGATTTCTTTGGCATATCCTACTACTGGGCATGGCATCAGCCCACTACCATCGAAGAAACGGGAGGGGTGATTGAACGGCTACGCGCCCAATATCCCGCCAAGGAAGTCATCATCCTCGAAACTGGTTATATCTGGACAAACGATTGGAACGATGCCGCTGCCAATATTATCACCGATGTACACCCCTTATATACACCCGCCAGCCCGCAGGCTCAATACAACTGGTTGGTTGACCTCACCGAGCATGCAACTTCCAAAGGAGCTTCCGGTGTCATCTACTGGGAACCCGCTTGGGTATCTTCTCCTTGCTTCACACCTTGGGGGCAAGGCTCACACCAAGAACACGCTACTTTTTTCGATTTTAACAACAACGTGCTACAAGAGGGTGGTATGGAGTGGTTTGATGCTGATTTGACCGTATCCGTCACCTCGCCCGGCAACGTAGCTCCGTTAGATGCAACCAACTTCCGCGTCCTTTACAGCGGCAGTGGCGATACCGCTACGCTACTATTTGAAACCCCTCTTTCGCCAGGCCAATGGGAACTCACACTGCTACATTTAGATGGCAAGCACTTGCAACAGTGGAATCACCTCACAACAGGTATGCAAGAAACCACTCTTCAGCTATCTGCCCTCAGTACTGGCATCTATTTCCTATCCCTTCAGCGTGATGGTGTATTGGTAGGTAAACAACCATTGGTAGTAGCAAGTCGGTAGTAGTTTATATACACGTAGGTTTTCGTTGAATTAGGTATCGTTCAAAGTATCGAACATCCTCCATGTCTTTAGGACGGGGCTAAATCATCTGTTTTGCACAAATTAACCGATGGTGTAGTAATGGTGAGGTAAAAAACTTGACTTTTCCCTATTTTACTTTGTATTTTTATGCCATAAATTCATTGCTACGCAATTAAATATTTTGCTATTTACAAGCCTTGAATTTGTTTTGTATGGAATTACAATCATTCGCTACGTCATGGGGTTAAGTATCAAATACAGTATATTGAAAGTAGGAATAAGTGGTATATGGATGCTACTTTGCATGATTGTAAATGCACAAACCGTTCATTTTTTTCAGGATAGCCAAACGGGAGGATACTACGATACAGGGTTGGCTTTTGCTACCAACCCAAGCACCCTTCTCGCGGCAGGCTCTACAGGTGATAAAATCCCCGTAGCTTGGGATGTGCCACCCGTTGAAGGAGAAAACAGCTTACGGTTGCGCTGGGCATCTCACCCTGGCGGCGACTGGTCGGCTTTCATCATTGCACCGGGGTTTCCGTTCCAAAATATTGCTGTCACGGATACACTCAGTTTTTGGTGTTATGCCCCCAATGGCATTACAGCAGCCAATTTGCCTGCCATTGCAATGGAAGGCGCGCCAGGCAATACACGCTCCAACGCCTATCCTCTAACGCCCTACACCAGCGATATTCCCGCGCAGGAATGGACGTTGGTGAAGGTACCCCTGTCGATTTTCTTCGACGACCCTAACCAAACCAACATCAATTTCAATCAAATTAAAGCCATCATCCTTCGCCAGCACAATGCGGATGCCGTAGAACACGAACTCCTCATTGACAATGTGCGAACCTACCGCATCAACGCTAGCGGTTCCGCCGTGGATACCCCACCAACCTGATGGCTAGTGGATATGACAGCCACGTTGAGCTTTCTTGGCAAGCCAATCCGGCATCCAACGTGGACGCTTACCGCCTTTATCGCTCCTTGGATGGTGGCCAATCCTACTCTTTCTACCGCAGTTTCAACGCCAATCGCACTTCCTTCCTGGACTTCACCCGTGCTTGGGGCAATAATTTATCGCTGGGTTATCGAATCAGTGCGGTGAGCAATACCGGGCAAGAATCGCCCTTGAGTGATCCTGTCCTTACGGCTACTTTCGATATGACGGATGATGAGTTGATGGACATGGTACAAGCATACACTTTCCGTTACTTTTGGGATTTTGCCCACCCCGTTTCAGGCTTGATACGCGAACGCAACACTTCCGATGAAACGGTTACTATGGGTGGTACAGGCTTTGGTATCATGGCTATTTTAGTAGGAATAGAACGAGGTTTTATTACCTACCAACAAGGGTTGGATCGAATCCTTACGATGGTATTGTTCTTAGAAAATGCCGACCGCTTTCATGGTGCCTACCCCCACTGGATGAATGGCAGTACAGGTGATGTCATACCTTTTAGCCCCCAAGACAACGGCGGAGATATTGTAGAAACAGCCTTCCTTTTTGAAGGGCTGCTAACTGCTCGGGAGTATTTCACCTCGGATGATGTGTTGGAAAACATCCTCCGCGATAAGATTACCCAGCTTTGGGAAACCGTGGAGTGGGACTGGTATCGCAAACTCAACCAGCCTGTCATGTACTGGCATTGGTCGCCCAACTTCGGCTATGCCATCAATTTCCAACTACGCGGCTGGAACGAAACTATGATCGTTTACCTATTGGCAGCCGCTTCTCCCACCCACGGCGTGCCGGGTTCACTTTACCAAACCGGATGGTTGAATGACAATTATGCCAACGGCTTCAACTACTACGGTTTCAACCTGCCCGTAGGGCGTTTTCTTGGTGGGCCGCTGTTCTTTACCCATTATTCTTTTATAGGTTTCGACCCTCGCTACGTCAAGGATCAATATACCAACTACTTTCTGCAAAACCGCAACCAGACCCTCATCAATAGGGCTTATTGCATCTCCAACCCCGGAGGCTACACAGGCTATGGCGACAACTGCTGGGGGCTCACGGCTAGTGACAACCCTTTTGGATACCTCGCCCATGAACCCAAAGCCGATCGCGACAATGGTACCATAGCACCAACGGCGGCCTTGTCGTCTATGCCTTATACCCCTGTGGAATCCATAGCGGCTCTCAAGCATTTTTACCGCTCGCATGGGCAACGGCTTTGGGGCGATATGGGTTTCCGCGATGCCTTTAACGAAACGGAGGATTGGTACGCCAGTTCCTACTTAGCCATAGATCAAGGGCCTATTATCACCATGATCGAGAATCACCGCAGTCGTTTGTTGTGGAATACATTTATGTCTAATACGGAAATACATAACGCGCTTGCAGCCAAGGGATTTGAACCGGATTCTACCGTGAACCGTGTTCCTGTAATTGAGGAGTCGCTACCCTGGGTGTGTGTCGTAGGCCCCAACCCTGTATGGAATGAGGCAAACATCCAATTGGATTTTCATCAGGCGGCCACTGTCAATATTCAATTATTTAACGCTGAGGCGAAACAGGTCGCTGTAATAACCCAACAGCAACACTTTGCCCCGGGTCAACATACACTACAATGGAAAGTGGGTCACTTACCAAGCGGAACGTACTACCTACGTATCCAATCGGATGCTTTTGTGCAAACCCTCCCCATTCAGGTACACCAACGATGATATGCTCATGGGGTATGCTGGCTGGCTAGCTGTCCCGTGCTTAGACATGATATAATGATTACATTCCTAACCGTTCACTAACTTTTTTTAAAATTATGAGACAATATCTACTTTCCTTATTGAGCCTGATGCTCCTCACAACAGCGGCCTTTGGCCAAGTGTATTACGAGGATTTTGAAGGTGGTGCCAATTTGACATGGAACCCCTTTGGCGACGGCACCTTCAATGGAGCTGTTGCTAACCCTGCCGACCAAGACCCGCTTGGTATCAACCCCAGTGCCGAAGTCGGTTCTTACACCAAATCGGGCGAACACGCTTACAGCTTGTTGATTGCTGTTCTCGACAATCCTATGGATTTGAGCGTAAACAACCAGTTCTCCATTCAGGTGAATGCACCTGTTGCCAGCCAATTTATTTTCAAATTGGAAGGATCAGGCGAAGCTATCGAGCGCACCGTGAATATCGGCCAAACCAACACTTGGATCGATTACCATTTCGACTTCAGCGCAGCGGCTTCTTTTACTACTATCGACAAGATCATCATCTTTTTCGATCCAGGGGTAACGGAATCAACGGACACTTACCTGTTTGACAATATCCGTGCTTCAGAGGCAGGTGCTTGTGCAGGTACTGTGCCTGATCCGCTCATAGTTGATGACTTTGAATGTCAGCGCAATGGCACGATTATCATCCCGGGTTTGCTAGAGCTTTCACCCTTGGCTAATCCCGACCCATCCGGCATCAACACCAGTAGCACGGTAGGCCGTTATGCAGATGTCAATGGCCCTTGGCAGGCATTGGTGTATGATTGGCACACTTCCAACCAGTTTCCTTTGGCAGAAGGTGCCAGCACCATCAACATCAAAGTATGGGCGCCTAAGACAGGGGTATTGAAATTCAAATTAGAAGGCGGCACCTCCCCTGCGGTGGAAAAAGATGCCATGGTGACTGCAACTAACACTTGGGTGGAATACAGCATGGATTTTTCTGACCAAATCGGTGCCAGCCACGAAAAGTTGGTTTTCTTTTTCAATGCCGGTGTTGACCCGGAAGAGGGCGATATTTACTACATCGACGATATTTCCTTCTCTCCTGCTCCTGAAGCACCTGCACTGGAAGACTTTGAACCTCAGAAGCTCGCTTGGGAAAGCTTGGGCAGCACGGCTGTTTTCGGTACTTTCAACGGACAAATTGCCAACCCTGATGCCAGCGGTGCGAACACCAGCGACAACGTAGGTTCTTACACCAAAGGTAGCAGCTTGTTTGGTGGCTTGCGCGCTCAGTTGCCCCCAGGGTTTACCATCAGTCAGTTCCCACAGTTGAACTTGGACGTATGGGCACCTGCCGGCCAAACGTATGTAGCCATGCGCCTGTTCAGCCCCACAGAAGGCCTTAAAGAAGTAGCACTTGACTTGGCGGCTTCTCAAACATGGGAAACCCTCAACTTCAATTTCGAGGCTTTTGAAACCATCACCGACTTTGAACGGGTGGAAATCCAGTTTGGCAACACCGCCAGCTCTGGCACTTGGTATTTTGACAACCTCACCCAAGGCCAAAGTACGGTGGATCCCTGCGCCGATGTAGAACCCATTCCAACTGTTGTAGATGATTACGATTGCCAACGCAACGTAGCCATCTTAGTGGGGGGCGACCAACTGAATGTGGTGGCCAATCCAGTTCCCGGTGGTTTGAACCCCGATCCATTGGACAAAGTAGGGGAATACAACGACCCAACCGATGAGTGGTCGGCGTTAGTGTACCAGTTCGATGAGGCTATCGACTTGAGTACTTACAACCAATTGAGTGTGCTGATTCGTTCGGCTGCCAATGTACCTTTGCTTTTCAAATTAGAAGGAGGCACATCTCCCAATGTGGAAGTTTGGACGGATGTAACCATCGTTGACCAATGGGTGCGCTACCAAATTGATTTCAGCGAACATGCTGACACGGATCATAACAAATTAGCGATCTTCTTCAATGCGGGAGTAGCTCATGGCACGAATGATGTTTATTACATCGACGATGTACAGTGGCGCAGATCTCCATACACCGGTTGTATTGTTACTTTCGATGCACCTGAATTAACGGTGGACAACTGGGCTTACTTCGGTAATGCCGAACTCGAAGGTACTGCCTTCATGATGGTAGAAAACCCCGCTCCTGATGCGGTAAACGGCCTTGGAAATGTAGGTGTTTTCCAAGAATCACCCAGCGGGCAGGTATGGGCAGGTATGTACGCAGACCTAGATGCGCCTGTTGCAATGCCTGTAGGCAATAAAACGATGACCATGAAAGCATGGATGGATCATCCTGCCGATGTTGTAATGAAAATGGAAGCAGGCGTAGATGGCGCACCAGGCTCTGGCGACGTGCGGGCAACTTACAGCGTACCCAACCAGTGGGCAGAACTGACTTTCGATTTCAGCTTCTTGCCCGATGGTGCCCAGTACAACCGTATCACGCTCATTATGGACATTGATGCTGTACCAGAAGGTGCTGTTCGTACTTCTTACTTTGACGACATCGCCGTAGCAGGTGCTATGTGTGGAACGGTCAACGCTTTTGAACCTGTCAATGTGGATGCGTTGAGCGTAATGCCCAACCCTGCAAGCGGTATCGTGACTATCCAAAACCCGGGCGAAGCACGTTCCTTCCGCGTGATGAATATGCTGGGGCAACCTGTGCGTACCGTACAGTTCACAGGCGATCTGCCACAGGTGGAAATAGATTTAACAGGTTTGGAAAACGGCCTCTACTTGCTGGCCGGATATGATCGCAGCGGACGTTTGGTGGCCAATGCCAAAGTCGTGAAGCAATAGCATAAGCTTTTAACGCATGGGGTTGTGGAAAAGGATTTTTGATACTTTTACACAACCCCATGCTTAGCGTATGTCTAAATTTCCCGTACATAACCTCTACTAATTGAGCGAAAGCGAAGAAATTATAGGCATACCCTAGCTCCAAGGACAATTATCACACTGTTTTGGGTTTAGCGTACAGCGGGTAGCCTTGTGCTACCCCTACGCTCCACAGGGTAATGGCTCTCACGTTGAGTTGTTGCCAAGGCTATTGTTTGGCTTTTGTAAACAAATCTTCCCAACCATCAACATTTATCATCTATGCGTTTCCTTTTAGCAGCGGTATTGGGCTTGCTCGCGTGGATGGGTGCTAATTGCCAACCCATGCCCCACCACCAACCTGCTGTCCCTTTCAGTGTGGAAGAACTGCAAAAACGGACGTTCAACTATTTCTGGGACTTAGCCCTTCCCGGCAACTATCAAATTCCTGACCGCTGGCCAACCCAGCACTTCAGCAGTATCGCCGCTACGGGTTTTGGCCTGACGGCTTACATCGTTGGGGTCGAAAGAGGCTACATAGACCGAAAAGAGGCAGCGGCGCGTACATTGCGCACCCTTCAAGTGCTTTGGAAGCTACCGCAAGAGTTGCACAAGCGCAGGGCGTGAGTGGCTACAAAGGATTGTTTTACCATTTTCTGACCAACGACGCGGCAACCCGTTTCAAAACCGTAGAACTTTCTACCATAGATACGGGACTGTTGATGGCAGGTGTTTTATCGACCCTATCGTATTACGATCGCAACAATGCCACGGAGCGAAAAATCCGAAAGTTAGCCGATGCCCTCTATCGCCGCGTAGAATGGGATTGGATGCTCAACGATGAGGGCGTATCAGCATGGGCTACCATCCAGAAAAAGGCTTCCTCCAAGCCGATTGGAACGGTTACAACGAAGCGATGGTACTGTTGGTATTAGCGATGGGTTCTCCTACGCACCCCATTCCGGATAACGCTTGGCAAGCATGGTGTGAAGGATACGAGTGGGATACCTTTTATGGGGAAAACCACTTGAATTTCGACCCGCTTTTTGGCCACCAGTATAGCCAGATGTACATCGACTTTCGCGGCATTCAAGATGATTTCATGCGTACCAAAGGCAGCGATTATTTTGAAAACAGCCGCAAAGCTACCCTTACCAACCGCGCCTATTGCATGGATAACCCCCAGGGGTTCAAAGCCTACGGTGAGCACTGTTGGGGACTAACAGCTTGCGACGGCCCACGCGACGTGGATACCTTGGTGGATGGGCAGCAACGTCAATTTTTTAGCTATCGCGTCAAAAGGTGCTTGTGCTATACAAATCGTGGACGACGGTACGATTGCGCCCACCGCAGCAGGTGGTTCTATTCCTTTTGCACCAGAGGTTTGCTTGCCCGCATTGGAAAACATGTGGAATACCTACTACGATGACCTTGTGGGGGAATACGGTTTCAAAGATGCGTTCAACCCACTTACACCTTTTGCGAAGGCTGTGAAAATGGCTGGTTTGACGTGGATTACCTCGGCATTGACCAAGGCCCTATCTTGATCCAGTTGGAAAACTACCAATCCGGGCTGGTATGGGAATTGATGAAGCGCAATCCTTACATCATCAAAGGATTACAACGCGCTGGATTCACAGGCGGATGGCTGAAGGATGTGCCACAGCAACAAAAATCACAATAAAATGGCGTATATAAAAGCTACGATTATGATCAAACACTACACACTGGCGTTGGGGCTTCTATGGATGACCCTGTATGCGGCGGCGCAACCTGCTTATGGATGAACCCCGATACAGAAAGGCGCATCGACAGCCTCATTACCCGCATGACATTAGAAGAAAGTCGGCCAGATGACCCTCTACACCAGCGATTGGGATCAAACAGGCTGAGCCCTACGCTATGGTTATCGCGATGACGTTCGTGCAGGTAAAGTAGGTGCTATCTTCAATGCACATACAGCAGCTTACAACAGGGAACTCCAACGCATGGCCATAGAGGAAACCCGTATGGGCATACCCCTCCTCTTCGGGTATGATGTGATTCACGGCTACCGCACTATTTTCCCTATATCGCTGGGAGAAGCGGCCAGTTGGAATTTGGAAGCCATTGAAAAATCGGCGCGTATTGCCGCCGAAGAGGCATCCGCAGCAGGCTTGCATTGGACTTTTGCTCCGATGGTGGACATTGCCCGCGACCCACGTTGGGGGCGTATCATGGAAGGAGCAGGAGAAGACACCTACCTCGGCACCCGTGTTGCCGAAGCAAGGGTGCGAGGATTCCAAGGCGACGACCTCAGCCTTCCCAATACCATTTTGGCTTGTGCCAAGCACTATGCCGCCTACGGTGCAGCCCAAGCAGGGCGCGACTACCATACCGTTGATATTTCAGAACGAACGCTTCGGGAAGTCTATCTACCGCCTTTTCAGCGCATCGCCGAAATCGGTGCCGCCACCTTCATGAATAGTTTCAATGAATTAGACGGCATACCCGCTACCGGCAACAAACACCTACTCGACGATATCCTCCGCAAAGAGTGGGGGTTTGAGGGTTTTGTAGTAACCGATTATACCAGCATCAACGAAATGGTACTCCATGGTTGTGGTTGAGGATTTGCCTACAAGCTGGTTTGTTGGCGCTACGCGCCGGGGTGGACATGGATATGCAAGGGGGTGTTTTTCACGAATACTTAGCGGTACAGTTCGCAGGGGCGAGGTATCGGAAACATTCGTAAACGACGCTGTTAGAAGAATTTTGCGCCTCAAATTCGCCCTTGGCCTATTTGACGACCCGTATCGTTACAGCGATGTGGAAAGGGAAAAGCAAACCGTTTTCTCTGCCGCCAACCGCGAGGCAGCTCGCGATGTGGCACGCCAGTCGATTGTTTTATTAAAAAATGACCAGCAAACGCTGCCACTCAGCAAGCAACTCCGCAGCATTGCCGTGGTGGGGCCGTTGGCAGACTCACAATCCGACCTTCTTGGCGCTTGGCATGCCGATGGACGCGCACAAGATTGCACTACATTGCTCACGGGCATCCGTCAGGCATTGGGCAGCAAGGTCGCCATCAAATATGCCAAAGGCTGTGAAGTAGAAGGCACCGACCGCAGCGGGTTCGCGGCAGCTATTCGCGCCACCAAACAGGCAGATGCCGTAGTCGTAGCAGTAGGTGAAAAAGACTGGATGAGCGGTGAAGCAGCTTCACGAGTAGATATTTCCTTACCCGGCATACAGTCGGAATTGGTAAAAGCCCTGGCAGCAACAGGCAAACCCGTAATATTGGTGCTCATGAATGGCCGCCCGCTGGCTATACCTGAATTGCACGAAAGTGCCGATGCCCTATTAGAAACGTGGTTCTTGGGTACAGAAGCAGGCCCCGCCATAGCCGATGTGTTATTTGGCGATTACAACCCTTCCGGCAAGCTACCCGTCACTTTTCCAAGGCACGTGGGGCAGATTCCTATTTTCTACAATATGAAAAACACAGGCCGCCCCATGGATCCCAATAGCAAATACACAAGCAAGTATTTGGATATGCCCAATACGCCCCTCTACCCTTTTGGTTACGGCCTCAGCTATACCACCTTTGAGTACGGTTCGTTGGCACTTTCCACCCCTCAAATGCGCCTACATGAATCGGTGCAAGTGACGGTAGAAGTGGCCAATACCGGCAAGGTAGCAGGCACAGAAATCGTACAGCTCTATGTACGGGACTTGGTGGGTAGCGTGACACGACCTGTAAGGGAACTCAAGGGTTTTGAGCGTATCACCCTCCAGCCCGGCGAGCGGCGCAAAGTGTCCTTTACGCTCACCGCCGACGACTTGGCTTTTTATACTGCCGATATGTCTTTCCGGGCAGAACCGGGTACTTTCCACGTCTTCGTGGGCGGCAACTCCGATGCTACCTTGCAGGCGGCTTTTCAAATAGTTGAATAGTGATTAGAGTATGTCTAAAATTCCCTTAATTGGCTGTAAGCGGCCAATTTTGTCCTGTTTTTCGTTGCATCCCGATAGCTATCGGGACGCCGATGCTTCCGGCATCGACTGCGTTTTCCGCCTCAAACAGATCAAAATTTACTCGCTTTCGCTCAATCAGGAAAATTTAGGCATACTCTTATTAACCAATGAAACCTCCAAATTTATGAAACTGAAATTAAACTTTTATTTGCTCATGTGGCTGCTGCCAGCGTGGATGCTAGCGCAGCACACCGTTACCGGCACGGTAACGAGCGAGGGCGAAACCCTCATCGGTGCCAGCATCCTCGTGCGAGGAACGACGACTGGCACCATCACCGATATTGATGGCAGCTACACCCTGGAAGCTCCTTCCAGCAGGGATACGCTCGAAGTGTCCTACGTGGGATATACGTCCATGCTCATTCCCATTGAAGGGCGCACCCGCATCGACATCGATTTGGCCGTAGCGGCAGAACTGCTCAACGAGATAGTCGTTGTCGGTTATGGCGTACAGCGCAAAGATGACCTCACAGGGGCCATTTCAGTGGTGGAGTCTAAATCCATCAGTGCCATTCCTACCCAATCGCTGGGGCAGGCGTTGCAGGGCAAGGTATCGGGTTTGCAGGTCACACCCGGCTCCGGAGAACCCGGCGCTGATGCAATTTCCGCATTCGCGGAACGGGTACTTTCCGAGATGCTAACCCCCTCTTTGTGGTGGATGGCATGATTGTGAATGACATTTCCTTCGTCAACCCACAAGATGTAGCAACTGTTTCAGTACTCAAAGACGCTTCCGCCACCGCCATCTATGGTGCCAGAGGTGCCAATGGAGTCATCATCGTCACCACTAAAAAAGGTAGTGCGGACAAGGAAGGCACCATTCAAATCAATAGTTATATTGGCCAGCAGGAAGTAATACGCAAAATCGACTTGGCCAATGCCACCGAGTACGCCACCTTGGTAAACGAACTCGCCGTCAACGAAGGCCGCCCAGCTCCCTTTCCCGACCCTACCGTTTTCGGTGAGGGTACCGACTGGCAGGATGTCATCTTCCAAACGGCCAAAACGCAAAACCACCAAATCAGCTTCATTGGGGGTAGCGATAAGAGTACTTACAACATCAGTACCAATTTTTACCAGCAAGAAGGCATCATCCGAGGTTCGGACTTCAACCGCGTGACGCTGCGTCTGAACAATGAGTACAAAGTGAAGCCCTACCTAAAAATAGGCAACAACGTTGGCCTCATCTATTCCGACAAGGAAGTAGGCCCCGGTGTATTAGTGTCTGCCCTGCGCTCGGCTCCCACTGTGCCCGTCTTCAACGAGGATGGCAGCTATGGCAACGTAGGCGACGTATCTTCCACCTCCAACGTAGAGGCGAGCATCGCCCTCCAAGACAACCAAGAACGCAACTACCGCGTGGTGGGCAACGTATTCATGGACGTGTCCTTCCTCCCAAACCTCACCTTCCGCAGCAACCTCGGTATGGATTACGACTACCGCGAAGGCAAGGCTTTCACGCCTGTGTTCTTCGTGTCGCCTATCCAGCAAAACCAGATGAACCGCCTCAACCTGAATTACAACAAAAACCGCAACTGGCTGTGGGAAAACACCCTCAGCTTCAACCATGCTTGGGATAAGGTGCGCATGGATGCCTTGGTCGGCGTGACCATGCAAGACAATTTCGGTGAGTACATCAGCGCCAGCCGTCAGAACTTCATCGACGAAAGCGAATCCTTCCACTACCTCAATGCTGGCGAGCAAGGCACCGACGCTACCAGCAATGGCGTATATGGCGACTGGGGCTTGCTTTCCTACCTCGGGCGCGTAAACATTACCCTGCTCGATCGTTTCCTGTTCACCGCTACAGGCAGGATTGACGGCTCTTCCCGCTTTGGCGAGAACTACCGCTACGGCTTTTTCCCCTCCTTCGCTTTAGGGTGGAATGTCACCAACGAGCCTTTCATGCAGCAGCAGGATTGGATTTCTCGCCTGAAACTGCGCATGAGCTGGGGGCAAACGGGCAACGACCGCATCGGCGACTTCGATTATACCTCTTTGGTAGCGTTGGGTCAAAACGCCGTCTTCGGCACGGATGAAAGCCTCAACAATGGTGCTACCGTCCTCAAATTGGCCAACCCTAACCTCCGCTGGGAAGAAACAACCCAAACCGACGTGGGCGTAGAACTTGGATTCTTCGACAACCGCCTCCAAGCCGAGGTGGACTACTACAACCGCATTTCCTCCGACATCCTCTATGCCGTGCCCATTCCTGCCTACCTCGGTGCCGATGCCCCCTCGCAGAATGTGGCCAAAATCCGCAACTCAGGGGTGGACATCCACGCCAGTTGGCGCAACAGCATCACCAAAAATATTGCTTACAGTTTGGGCGGCATCCTGTCGTTCCTCGACAATGAAGTGCTGCGCGTCAGCGGCGACGGCAGCGACCTCTTTGGCGGCGGCGTTGGCTTCGGCGGCATCTTGGCCACCAACTCCCGCGAAGGGCTGCCCGTGGGCGCTTTCTACGGCTACCAGACGATCGGCGTGTTCCAAAATGTGGAACAACTCAACGAGTTCCCCCACCTGCCCAACCAGCAGCCTGGCGACCTTATCTTTGCCGACATCGACGGCGACGGCGCCATCACCCCCGACGACCGCACCATGATTGGTCAACCCACCCCCAATATGATTTACGGATTCAACGTAGGGTTGGAGGCTTATGGTTTCGACCTGCTGCTGGATTTCGTAGGCCAAGCTGGCGCTGAGGTCATCAATGCCAAGCGGGCTTCTCGTTTCGGCTTGTACAACTTCGAAGCCAGCTACCTCGACCGCTGGAACGGTGAAGGCACCAGCAACACAGAACCTCGTGTCACCACGGCGGGCACCAGCTTCACGACTACTTCTCTACCCGTTTCGTAGAATCTGGCGACTTCCTCCGCCTGCGCACGGTGCAATTAGGCTACTCCTTGTCAGGCAGGGTATTAGACAAACTGCACCTGAGCAAGCTGCGCCTCTATGTCAGCGGTACCAATGTGCAGGCTATGGCAGCAGTACTCGGGCTACATGCCAGAAATATACAACGATAGCGTGTTCAATGTGGGCATTGATTTGGGTAAATACCCTTGGCCAAAACCTGGTTGACCGGGTTGGAAATCAACTTTTAACCCGATGGTCATGACCACAACCCGCCAACATTTTTGTATTACTTTTGGGGTGTGCCCCTGTGGCCTACGCGCTTCGCTATGCCACAGGGTCGCTATGCTGCGCCCTTCGCTATTCGCTCACCCCTACGGGGCAAGGGGCTTCGCAGCGCTCACACGGCCATCCCAGCAATTCAACCAACAACCATGAAAAAGTCATTGATATTCATAGCAACGCTCGCCTTAGCTACCTTCTTCGGGTGCCAAGAGGTCTTGGAGCGCGAACCCAAAGTGGATTTCACTTTGGAGAATTTCTTTAAAACGGAGGAACACGCCATTTTGGCTACCAACGCCGTTTACAGCCAGCTCCGCAATTGGGAGGTGCATGTCTTCAGCTACATCGGCATGACGGACATCATCAGCGACGATTCAGACAAAGGCAGTTTCCCTGCCGATGCCTTCTTCTTGCAGGAATTGGACGAGTTTACTTTTACCCCCAGCAATATTGCCCCCTTATCGGTGTGGAATGGCTATTACACCGGTATTTTTCGCGCCAACTTAGCCATTGCCAACATTCCTGATATAGAGATGGACGAGGCACTACGCAATCGGTTGGTGGGGGAAAACCGCTTCCTGCGGGCTTATTTCTATTTCAACTTGGTACGCTGGTTCGGCGATGTACCGCTGATCACCGAGCCGTTCCCTGAAGAATTTATCATTCCCCGCTCGCCTACCTCCGAGGTGTATGCGCAGATTATTGCCGATTTGGAAGCGGCAGCAGCCGTGTTGCCCAAGCGTTCTGCATACGGAGCTGCCGATGTAGGCCGTGCCACTTCGGGTGCAGCTTTGGGCATGCTGGCCAAGGTATATCTCACCCTCGGTGATTTTGAAAATGCCGCCGACTACGCCGAAGAAGTCATCCTTTCGCAGGAATACGACCTCTATCCAAGCTATGCCGAGTTGTTCTCTCGTGCCGGAGAAAACAGTAGGGAAAGCGTATTTGAAATACAGGCTACCGACTTTGCGGAGGGTGGCGGCGGCACCCAATACAACGAAGTGCAAGGGGTGCGCGGCACGCCCAATTTGGGTTGGGGTTTCAATCGCCCCAGCGACGACTTGGTGGGGGCTTATGAACCTGGCGACCCACGGCGCGAAGCCACCATCTTGTATGTGGGCGAAGTGCTACCCGATGGCAGTGCCATCGTAGAAGACAATCCCGCAGTGATAGGCGAGCGATACAACCAAAAAGCATGGGTACCCGAACCTTTAGGCGGCAACGGAAACGGGCCTGGTAACATACGGGTATTGCGTTTTGCCGATATATTGCTGATTGCCGCTGAAGCCCTCAATGAAACAGACCAAACGGGTCAGGCATTGGTTTACCTGAATCGGGTGAGGGCGCGTGCGCGAGGCAACAGCACCACCCTGCTGCCCAACGTAACCACTACCGACCCTGCCTTGCTGCGGGAACGCATCTGGCGCGAACGCCGCGTAGAACTGGCTATGGAGCAACACCGCTGGTTCGACTTGGTGCGCCAAGGTCGGGCGGCCTCCGTGATGCAGGCATTGGGCAAAAACTTCGTCGTCAACCAGCACGAACTCTTCCCGATACCCCAACAAGAAATTGACCTCAGCGCCGGTGCCTTATCCCAGAATCAGGGATGGTAGCGGTTGCATCCCGTCCTGTGGTGTGCGAATGGCTACGCCAGGAGCACGGCCCCGGGACGGGGCAAGGATGAGCGGGCGATAGCACGCGGTGCCGACCCAGCCTTAGCTGGGTACGGCACAGCCCCTCATTTTAGCAATCTGACGAAAACAAAGAACCTTCTCAAAATAAAAAATCAATTTATGAAAAGAACTTTACCTTTTATCTTGGCCGTATGGGCGGCCTGGTTGGTGCCCGCGTTGGCGTTTGCACAAACAACCCTGAGAGACACGGTGTTCATCGATTTCGGCAACAACGTTTCTCCCCTGCCGTGGAACAACTTAGCCGACCCTGTGGCGGGTGAAATTCCGGCCTTGTACAACCAATCTTCCCTGCTGACGAGCTATGGTATTGTGGTGTTTGATGCCTTCAACAACATCAACACGGGAGGCGTAGCTACCCCCGACCCCAGCATTGGATTCCCGGCAACGGCTACCAGCGATAGCTTCTTTGGTAATGTAGGCGACTTTGGCGGTCAGAGTCAGCCCACAGGAGGTGTTGACTTGGTGAATCTGGACCCCGGGCAAACCTATTCCTTCACCATCTTCGCCTCAAGGGGGAATGTGACGGATAACCGCGAGGCACAATACATACTGGAAGGGGCCACTACGGATACGGTGTATTTGGATGCGGCCAACAACGGTAGTATGGTAGCCACCATAACGCTGGCACCTGATGCCGAAGGCAGGATACGCATGACGGCTGCGGCTAAATGCCTAACAATACCAACGGAACAGGTTTTACTATCTGGGTGCCCTGTACATGGTATATGATCACGAGAACATAGACCCCCCTGTGACCACCTCGCGGGATACCTTGCTGGTGGACTTTGGCAACAACCTATCGCCAGCACCCTGGAACAACGTAACGGACCCCGTAGCGGGAACGTTGGAGGACTTATTGGGCGTATCGGGTCTTCCTTCCGGGGTGAGCATACAAGTGACCGATGCTTTCAACAACATCAACACGGCTGGCTCGCAGATGCCCGACCCCGCCATTGGTTTTCCGGCTACTGCTACGGGCGACAGCTTTTTTGGCAATGTGGCACCTTTTGGAGGGCAACAACAGCCTACGGGAGCGGTGACGCTCGGCAACTTAGCTGCCGATACCGAATATGCGCTGGATATATTTGCATCGCGGGATGCCACCGACAATCGGGAAGCACAGTATATCATAGCGGGCGCTACTACGGATACGGTGTATTTGGATGCGGCCTCCAATGCTTCTATGGTGGCATCGGCGGCTGTGTACCCCAATGCGGAGGGAATGATTACCATTACCGCTTCGCCCGGTCCTAACAACACCAACGGCAGCGGGTTCTACTACTTGGGGGCGATAAAGGTGAGCTTTGATTACACGCCGCCGGTTCCGGCATTGGACACCTTGCTGGTGGACTTTGGCAATAACTTATCTCCTGCTCCGTGGATTAACATCACTGATCCGGTAGCGGGTCAAGTGGCGTTGATGACGAATGAGAATGGGGCACAGACTCCCTACGGAATCCGCATATTTGATGCCTTCAACAACATCAATACCGCCGGCACCGTAACGCCCGACCCTACTATCGATTTCCCTGCTACCGCTACGGGCGACAGCTTTTTTGGAAACATTACCGAGTTTGGCGGGCAAGTGCAACCCACAGGCGGTGTGGAGCTGTACAATATGAATACAGAAAAGGAATACACCTTGGTACTCTTTGCTTCCCGAACCGCTACGGATAACCGCGAGGCGCAGTACGTGGTGGAAGGAGCTGTAGTGGATACTTTGTACTTGGATGCGGCATCCAATACGGACAGCCTTGTGATGACAACTCTTTTGCCGGCAGCAGACGGCACCATTCGGGTGACGGCTTCGCCCGGCCCTAACAACACGAATGGCAGTGGTTTTTACTACTTGGGTGCCATGAAGGTGATATACGCAGAGGAGGAAGCGTTTGGCGGGTATTCCTTGGCATTGACAGCGCCTGTGGGTGGTGAGTACTGGCAGGTGGGCAAAACGCCGTCCATCAGATGGAACAGCACGAATGTGGATGAAGTGATATTGTCCTATTCGACTGACAATGGTGATTCATGGACGGCGATTGATACGGTGTCAGCCATAGCGGGAGCTTATCCGTGGACGATACCCAATACGCCTTCGGAGCAGTGTTTGGTGCGCTTGAGTGCCGATACCTTGGTAAGTATCAGCCCGGAAGTATTTGAAATAGCGGACGATAGCACCGTTTGCCGTATCGTGGTACTGGGTTCTTCCACCGCAGAAGGCACGGGCGCAAGTAGCCCCGACAGCAGTTGGGTGAACCGATATCGCGCCAGCCTGAGCCGCAACACCCGCTATGAAGTGGTGAATTTGGCGCGGGGAGGCTATACTACCTTCCACATATTGCAACGGGTACACAGATTCCACAGGGTATCAATGTGCTCATTGACCAAGAACGGAATTTGACGAAGGCGTTGTCCTTTAGCCCGTATGCGGTCGTTATCAATATGCCTTCTAATGACGCGGCCAACAACTTCACGGTAGGCGACCAGTTGCGCAATTACCGTATCATCACCGAGGCAGCAACGGCGGCAGGGGTGTTGACATGGGTGGCCACGCCCCAACCGCGCAACTTCACTACCTTCTCGCAGATACAACTTCAGCGAGATGTGCGCGACTCTATCCTACAGATTTATGGCGATCAGGCCATAGAATTTTGGGATGGTATCGCCGAGGAAGACGGTCATATATTAGCCGCCTACAACGCAGGAGATGGGGTGCACCTGAATAATGCAGGGCATGCGATCCTGTTTGAGCGGGTATTTGCCAAAGGCATACAAGACATAGACTGCTTGGACTGGGTGGCTGTAGATACACCTCCTGCATTGGCGGCGAAGGCATCCCTATCACAGCGTTTCCCAACCCAACGGATAGCGATGTATCGCTGACATTCGACACCGACCAAGCGGGACAAGCCGAGGTGCACCTCATGGATGCGTATGGCCGCTTGGTGGGGCATCACACTTTCCGCGGACGGATGCCGGTCAACAACAGTTGGCTATCCGGCAACTGAAAGAGGCGACCAGCATGCAATATTTGCTATTGTGGTAAGTATCCGTTATGCGGATGGGGCAACCCAACGCCAAGCAGTACCCATTGTATTGATGCGATAGTAAGAGCTTGTCTAGAATTTGATGTATCGTCTGAGACCGTTGCATAAAGTGTGTCAAATCCAATAAATTAGATTTAACACTTTGTATCTAATACTCATAATATTACTATAAAACCCACTAATCATCTCATTTCTTTACACGAAGAGTATAAATTCATTTTCTTTTTTTCAATTCTTCGGTATCTTCATCTCTCGTAATCAGTTATTTTTTCTTTTTCAACGCTTCTTCAAACCATTGCTTCACAGGCATTTTCTTTTTCTCCTTTCTCTTTATAATATACAAAAAGTAGTTCTTATATAGGAAATGTTTTCATTATCTAATTCCATTTGATTTATCTAAATCGACTTTGCTTTTCAATTCTACTATTTTAATAAAACCTAATGCTCTATTATTGAATGCAAATGCATCATGACTATTCTCCACGAACATCAGTAATTCAATTCCTTTTTGAAGTTGGTATCTTCAATAAAATAAGCAAAGTCGTTTTTAGCCAATAATTTTCTGGACTATACGCAATCGCTTTTTCTTAGCATTCGATTTCTAATTTTTTTATTTCCTTCCGCCGATGCAATCATCCCTTTCAACCAATAAATATCACTATTGATACTTTCCTTATTTATTTTTCAGTCAATAGACTACTTTCCAATATCTACTTTGGCTTTGTCAAAATTTTCATTTCAAAATAGGAATACGCTCTTCCATAATGGTTTACTCTTTTTTGAAATATCATTTGATTCAATTCCTTTTGAAAAAGCTATAATGCATCGATGTTTCCTTTTTCCATTAACAATCCTTCATTATAATTCTCTATTCCCTTTTGTCCCCATGAAATCATACAAATGGAGAAAATTAGAATAAGCGTGTTTATTGTTTTTAATAGTTTCATTTTTTATTTTTTACAAATACCAAGAACTACCCCCACCCTAAAACGATTCATCATCTAATGCGCTGCGTCAATGCCTTTTTGATTTCCCTAAGCTTCTCCATCTTATTCTTATCAATCAACAACCTCGCTCTTTCGCTTGAGTAATCTTTTTGCCTAGTTCGATACGCTAGATAGGCTTGTCCCTTTTTAATCTGATCTATATAGGTGGCATTAATATCTAGTTCTTCCAACACCTCCAATGCTTTTCTAGCTACTACTATGAAGTCATCCAATAATAACGTGCAAATCTCCTCGTTCAACTGAGATACTTTTCGATGCTGCACGTAGTCCAGTATTCTAATTCGATCATCTAGTTTCCCGTATCTTAGTATTACCCTCATCTTCTCAAAATCCTGATTATACAGCCAATTATTTAGCACGCTTGGAAAAACTTTATATCGAAATAACCAAACTCTCTCGTTTAGCTTCATTTCTTGGATAGTTACCGATTTTATAATGTTAGACTAAAAACGCTTATCCTGCCATAAGGGAAAATCGTTTTTTGCTCCTTGCGGAAACGTGGCGATTAGAGGGCAAGATATGGTTTTTTTAGAGTTTTGCGTTGTTTTTTGGGGTGTTCTTTCACTTCTTGCTGCAAGCTCTGTGTGTGTGTAGGACGTTGTGGGGTAGATGCTGCGAGGAGCAGTGGGAGGTACGCTGCTCCTTCTCAATCCCTATACCGCTTGGCATCCTGTATTCTGTCAGTGTGGCTTCTTCTTTTCCTTGATGAAAAGAAGCAAAAATCATGGCCTGTATCGGCTTCTTAACGCTCCGTGAGCTTGAAAAACCTACCATTTGCAAACTCGCCTCTTACTTAGCGTCCCGTTTTATTCAGTTTGATAACGAATCCTTTCCCTTCGCAACAACTTTTTCGAGGCTCAAACAGTGCAAATGGCTTCACGGTTTTTGCTGCGCCCACTCCACTAAAGCCGATAAGGGCCAGACTTTTTGTGATACGCTGTGTTTTTGCAAATTGTATCAAATACACGATTAGCGTTTGTTCGCTCCCACCGTACATGGCTAATAGTCTCACAATCCGCTTATTTTGCTATTCGCAAAGGGCTGTACATCAGGTTAAATTCGTTTAAAACCCTGCTGTAAGACATTGGATTTCAATGGCCTAATAGTATTAAAAATGGGGGACTTGTCGCATCATTTTAGCCATTATTGGCAGCAGCCTTATTTTTTATTTTTCTTTGTCTGTATAAAAATCTTCAAAACATTGCATTCCTATTGCGCCTCCACCATATTCAAGTACCACATTTTCTTTGTAATATTTATACAAACATCCGCCGTTGAATTTCTGTTTGATTTCATCAATTGACCAATTATCAAATATTTTGTAGTGATATTTGCCCATTCCACTTCTCTGAAATCCAATCGTATAAATATCTCCTGATTTATCTATTGAAATGCAATTTGCTTTATCTAATTTCGATTTGAGTTTTCTAAATTCTTTATCCTGCCAATTCAATTTTTTAATCACCTCTTTTAATGAATTTGTCTTGCCACCGTATTCTATATCGTATTCACTTCTCTCTTTTTGTTTATAATTGTACGGATTGATATTCCATTCTTGAAACCAGAAAATTCTTCCATTTTTTGCAGTATCTGATTTTTCCCAAACTTCCATATCAATTTCTCTATTTGAATCAAATTCGACGTAAATATCAAAATTTTCAGGAGTTATTTTTTTGATATACTCTTTTACTTCGATTATTTGGCTTGACCTTTTTTCATAATTCTCAATTAAATCTTGGGTGTCATAATGTTTGCCAAAAATACTTCTTAGACCTATCATCAAAGTCATGAATCCGATTATTATTGCTATTCCTATTCCGCCTAAAATTTTCAATACCAGCTTCATTCGTTTATATTTGCTCTATGGGCTACCACACCACGAACCACTCCCTTGCACGAACCAACCACCAGATTACCAGCTACCGACCATAAGGGAAAATCGTTTTTTGCGCCTTGCCGCAACGTGGTGATTTAGGGGCAAGTTATGGTTTTTTTTAGGGTTTTGCGTTGTTTTTTGGGGTGTTTTTTCACTTCTTGCTGCAAGCCATGCGTGAGTAGGACTTTATGGCGTGGATGCTGTGACGATCAGGGCTATATCATCCATGTCCACATCTTGAATGAATGGGATAGCATCTTTACAAAACTAGAAGCTTACGAATTTAGCGCAATAAACGTTTCAACACTCAAGCTTAGTTCAAATTCCTGTATTCACTCGGGCTAAATCCGGTTTTTAGCTTAAACAAGTTACTAAAATGTTGGGGATATTCAAAACCAAGGGCATAGCCGATTTCACTTATGGAGCTTTTAGAATTGAGTAGCTTATTCTTTGCTTGTTCAATAATAAACAGATGAATATGCTCCTGAGCTGTCTTTCCTGTTTCTTTTTTTAGCAGATCGCTTAGGTAGTTTGAAGAAAAGTTCAAGTGCTTCGCCAAGTGTTGAACGGTGGGTAATCCGTTTTCATCCACCTCTTCCGTCTGGTAATAGCTTTTCAGTAGCTTCTCAAATTTTGAAACAAAGTCAAGATTCAAATTTGAACGAGTGTAAAACTGTCTATCGTAAAACCGTGTGCAATAATCCAATAGCAGTTCAATGTTTGAAACAATCAAATTCTGACTGTGCTTATCCAAATTTTGACTGTACTCTTTAACTATTTTATCTAAGATTTCTTCAATGGTTTTTAATTCATCTTCTGAAAGGTGAAGGGCTTCGTTCACTTCATAGTTAAAAAATGAATACTGGCTAATTTTGTCTGCTAAATTCGATTTTCGAATCAAATCAGGATGAAATGCCAGCGTCCAACCTTTGTCGCTATTGTTTTCCGCTGGCATTTCACCTTCAAAAACGGTCACCTGTCCGGGTGCTGTAAATATTAAAGTACCTTCTTCATAGTCGTAGGAATTTTTGCCATACATCAAATTGCCACAACCCTTCGATTTTAAGGTAATTTGATACAGATTATTAATGACCTTCAAGCCATTAAAATCAATAGTGGGTTTAAAATCCATTGTTTTTACTACCGAAACCAATGGATGCTTGGGTGGTGGCAGCCCAACCGATTGATGGGCTTGACTGATGGTGTTGATAATGAACGACTCTGCCATGATTCAAATTTATGAATTTAGGGGCTTATTTTAGTTGACTCAATATCATTTTGTCGAATGTACGGTCACTGAGCCATTTTCTCATGGCGACTAATGGCTTTGCCAAATAACCTTTGAGGTATCTTGTTTTGGGATTTTTCTCCGTAGCTGCTTTGGCAATTTCCTTACCTAAAACATCCACAGGAGTCAATTTATCTTTACTCTTATCCATGCTTTCTATCACCTTATTGACCATATCTGCATAAGGCCCTTTCCCAGAGGTTTGCTTTAAACCATCCATAGCAATGTCCCCCCATTCGGTTTGTATGCCTCCAGGCTCTACCAGCACCACATCAATACCAAACTGCATTAACTCTATTCTTAAACAGTCGCTCCAACCTTCCAATGCGAATTTTGTAGCGTGGTACCAAGCGCCAAAAGGGGTGTAAATCTTTCCCCCCATCGAGGAAATATTGACAATTCTCCCCGATTTTTGTTGTCGCATCGTGGGCAATACGAGCTGCGTAATGCGTGCCAAACCAAAAATATTGACCTCAAATTGACGCTTGGCTTCTTCTATAGACACTTCTTCTACGGAGCCATAAGAGCCGTATCCTGCGTTATTGATGAGTACATCAATTCGACCCTCTTTTTCCAAAACCGTGTTTACGGCATTCACAATGGACGCATCGTTGGTTAAGTCGAGCGATACGACTTCCATTCCTTTGTCCTTCAGGTCGTTCATTTTGTCGGTACGCCTTGCCATACCATAAACGGTGTATCCGATTTTTTGAAGTTCAAAGGCGGCGGATTTACCCATTCCTGAACTTGCGCCTGTAATGATGGCTACTTTATTCATTATCGTATTGTGTTAAGTTGATTAATTGGTTGCTGGGTTAGATACTACATAAAGAATCTTTTTCTCTGGGTGTTTGTACGGTGCAGTTCTTCTAATTACTTGTTCCATCAAATTTGTTTTAATTGAATAATAGTGCAAATTTCGGAACCACCACCATCAAGCATTTAATGATATTACGGAATGACTAAATGAAAAGACGGAAATAAGATATTGATTGGTTTTATAGAGGTTAAGTACGGGGGATTTGTATAGGGATTCAAATAAGATTTTTACGTTAGGCAAGGAAAAGGTTCTTTTACTTAGCCAAAGCTAAGGAAAATGGTTCTTTGACGCAGCATGGCGTAAAAAGATATTTGAAGCACATACAAAATGAGATTGTTCCTCAAAACGCCTTACATTTGCCAGCCCCTGATAGAACCTCTAATTCTGTCCCCTAACCAAAAAGACCAACTATGTTTCAATTCGGCAAAGACCATCTCACGGCGGGTGAGGCACTGGCTATTATGCGAGGTCAGCAGGCATTTATCATCTCGCCCGATACCTTAGCAGCAGTGGAAGCATCGGCTCAGGCTGTCCGCGAAGTGGTAGAAAACGGCGCCCCTGTCTATGGTATCAATACGGGCTTTGGACCGCTTTGTAGCACGGCCATCTCCAAGGAATATACGGCCTTGTTACAGCGCAATCTCCTCATCAGCCATGCCGTAGGCGTAGGCCAACCTATCGACCAGGAGCTGTCCAAACTCATGCTTATCCTCAAGTTGCACGCTTTGGCCAAAGGCTTTTCGGGCGTAGCGCCAGCTGTACTGGATCGTATCGCTTGGCATCTCTCACAAGACATTATTCCGGTAGTACCCGAACAAGGCTCGGTAGGGGCTTCTGGCGATCTGGCACCTCTTTCACATCTGTTCCTACCCTTGATTGGGGAAGGCAAGGTCTATCACGAAGGTCAAATACGCCCGACCAAAGCCGTATTGCAGGAAAAAGGGATGGTGCCCTTGCAGTTGGGCCCCAAAGCGGGGCTGGCACTCATCAATGGCACCCAATTCATTGCCGCCCATGCCGTGATGGTAGTAGAAAAGTTGCAGCACTGCCTTCGCCATGCCGACCTTATAGCGGCTATGATGATAGAAGGATTGTTGGGGTCGCGGGCTCCTTTTCGCCCAGAGTTGCACCAACTACGGCCTTATCCGGGCAATCAGCACGTAGCCAGTAGCGTGTATCGCATGCTGGAGCACTCTGCTATCAATGCTTCCCACCACAACTGCGACCGGGTGCAAGACCCCTACTCGCTGCGCTGTATCCCACAAGTACACGGTGCTTCGCGGCAAGCGTGGCTCCACCTGAAGCAGGCCGTAGAAACAGAAATCAACGCCGTTACAGACAACCCCATCGTTTTATCCGCTAACGACATCGTGAGTGGTGGCAACTTCCACGGCCAGCCGCTAGCACTGCCATTGGACTACGCTTGCCTAGCCGCTGCCGAGTTGGGAAATATTTCCGACAGGCGCACCTACCTATCGCTGGAGGGAAAGGTGGAAGGTACGCCCAAGTTGTTGCTGCGCGATACGGGTGTCAACTCTGGCTTTATGATTGTACAATACACCTCGGCAGCATTGGTCAGCGAGAACAAATCGCTGTGTTTTCCTGCCAGTGCCGACAGCATCCCCACTTCTTTGGGGCAAGAAGACCACGTCAGCATGGGGTCCATCAGTGGGCGCAAAGCACTGCAAGTCAGTGAAAACGTAGAGAAAATATTGGCAATAGAACTGCTCTGCGCCGCCCAAGCTATGGACTTTCGCCGCCCCCTGTCCTCTACCGAGGTGTTGGAAGCCGCCCACGCTCAGGTGCGCCGCCACATTGCACACGCTACGGAAGACCGCCTTTTCGGCGAAGACATCGAAAAAGCCATTGCTATTGTGAAAAGCGGGCATTTGTTGGATATTTGCCGGCAAATGCTGCCGCTAGGCACTTCGGAATGGGACGAACTGTTTGAGACTTTTTAATGTGAATTATGGATAACAGCATAAGGTAAGAAGTTGAAAATCAAAACTTCGGGGTGTGCCCCCTGCAAAACAGGGGTCAGGCTATCCGCTCCAGTATCGGCTGAGCCGATACGTCCGCTGCTATCCTTCACACGAAAAACATCTGACTGTCTATCAATTGTTTATGACTTTAGCGTTCGATTTATTACCCATAATTCACGCTTTTTAGTAATACTGTTTTCCATCCATAAAACTACCAACTAGCCATGACCACCATAGATTTTCAGACGCTCGTAGCCGAAGGCATACCGACCGAACTGCCGCCACTTCGGCCTTACCCGGCGCAAGCCAACCGTGCACCGCGCCGCAAGGATATACTGACGAAAGAAGAAAAAAAACTCGCCATTCGCAATGCACTGCGATATTTTCCGGCAGCTTGGCACGCTACCTTAGCCCCCGAATTTGCCGAAGAACTGGCGCAATGGGGACGCATCTATATGTACCGATTCCAGCCTTCGTATCCTATGTATGCACGGCCTATTTCGGCATATCCGGCGCGTTCGCGCCAAGCGGCTGCTATCATGCTGATGATACAGAATAATTTGGATCCCGCTGTGGCGCAACACCCCAATGAACTGATTACCTACGGTGGCAATGGTGCGGTGTTCCAAAACTGGGCGCAATATCGCATTGCCATGAAGTACCTGTCGGAAATGACTGATGAGCAGACCCTCCACGTATATTCCGGTCATCCAATGGGGTTGTTTCCTTCTCACCCCGAAGCACCCCGCGTAGTGGTCACCAACGGCATGATGATACCCAATTACTCCCAACCAGACGATTGGGAACGGTTCAATGCCCTTGGCGTAACACAATACGGACAAATGACCGCCGGCTCCTATATGTACATTGGTCCTCAGGGTATCGTGCACGGCACCACGATAACCGTCATGAACGCATTTCGCAAAATGCTCCCCAAGGGAGAAACCCCTGCTGGCAAAATATTCCTCACAGCAGGATTGGGTGGCATGAGTGGCGCACAACCCAAAGCAGGCAATATTGTAGGGTGTATCACGATATGCGCCGAGGTGAACCCCAAAGCGGCGACCAAACGCTACGAACAGGGCTGGGTGGACGAACTCATCGACGATATAGATGCCCTCGTAACCCGTGTACACAGGGCGCAAGCCAACGGCGAAGCTGTTTCTATTGCTTTTATTGGCAATATTGTGGATGTGTGGGAACGATTCGATACCGAAAACATTCACGTATCGCTGGGTTCCGACCAAACCTCTCTGCACAACCCTTGGGCAGGAGGTTACTACCCCGTTGGTATGGATTTCGACACGGCCAACGAATGGATGCGCACCCAGCCTGATGCCTTCCGCGAGCAGGTGCAGGCATCATTGCGTAGGCACGCCGCTGCTGTGAACCGCCACACCGCCAAAGGCACTTACTTCTTTGACTATGGTAATGCTTTCCTGTTGGAAGCATCCAGAGCTGGTGCCGATGTGATGGCTGACGATGGCATACGCTTTCGATACCCTTCTTATGTGCAGGACATCTTAGGCCCTATGTGCTTTGATTATGGTTTTGGCCCCTTCCGTTGGGTATGCACCTCGGGCAACCCCGCCGATTTAGATCTCACCGATGCCATTGCTGCCAATGTGTTGCGCACTATTAAGGCCGAAGCTCCCGAAAGTATCCAACAACAGATGGACGACAACATCCACTGGATTGAAAACGCCAAGGCCAATCGTTTAGTGGTAGGTTCGCAGGCACGTATCCTCTATGCGGATGCAGAAGGCCGCATCAAGATTGCGAAGGCTTTCAATGATGCCATAGCCGATGGCCGCATCTCGGCGCCCATCGTGCTCGGGCGCGACCACCATGATGTAAGCGGCACCGATTCCCCTTTTCGGGAAACCAGCAACATCTATGACGGTAGCCAGTTTACCGCCGATATGTCCATACACAACGTAATAGGCGACAGTTTTCGCGGTGCTACCTGGGTATCTATCCACAACGGCGGCGGCGTTGGATGGGGCGAGGTGATAAACGGAGGTTTCGGTATGGTATTAGACGGAAGTGCTGAGGCTGCTGTGCGGTTGGAGCGTATGCTGTTTTATGACGTAAACAACGGCATAGCCCGCCGCAGTTGGCCAGAAACAATGGGTCGGTAGCTGCTATTCAGCGAGAGATGGAACGCACCCCCGGCCTGCAAGTGACCCTGCCCCAGTATGTGGACGACCAACTCCTGGATGGGATGTTTTAATTCTTAGCGTATGTTTTTCTAAGGTTGGGCTGTATGAAGGAGAGGGATTGTTTTTCTAGTGCTTCTATTTAGGCACTTCATTTTGCAAATACAGCCAATTCTCCTTATTCTTGCAGGCTTTTTATACTATGACGACTACTTAGCCCACGAATGGAAGCATTACTACAATGGGATTATCAGCTTTTCCACTGGATCAACCACGGGTGGCAACATCCTTGGCTGGATGCACTCATGCCCGTGTGGCGGGAAAAAACCACGTGGATACCGCTGTATGTAGTATGGTTGGGGCTGTTGGTCTGGCAGTTTCGCTGGAAAGGTTTTTACCTCATTTTATTTGTGGCACTTGCCGCCGGGGTAGCTGATTTCACAAGCAGTGAATTGGTAAAAAACGGTGCAACGCCCACGCCCTTGTAGAGAAGCATCCTGTCCGAGCCTGTCCGGCAGCTTATTCCTTGCGGAGGGGGCTATAGTTTCACCTCCTCTCATGCGACCAATCATTTTGCGGTGGCGTTTTTCTTATTCCTCACTTGGGGACGTTTGTGGAAACGCTGGCGGTGGCTGCTCTTGTTATGGGCTGCTACTATCGCACTCGGGCAAGTATATGTTGGAGTGCATTACCCTTTGGACATTACCGTGGGTGCCTTACTGGGCATGACCTTGGCGTGGGGTATTAGTATCTTATACAAGCGGTGGCTTGCCGTCCGCATCTCCGAATTTTACCATAAACCACAAAGCAATCCATAAAGAGCAAGAGCCTTTGAAAAAGACATCGTGTTAAGGAATACAAATTTCTACCCTTTGTTTGTAAAAAATGAGTAATTTGCCCTCTAAAACCAGTACTTTTCCCAAAGAAATGTCGGTTTTAGTATATCTAGATAACTGAACCTTGTTAATTAAAACGAAAAACCATTGCTCAGAAAGGGGTAACAAAAGCAAGCTCCGTTCTGATTAACCAGAAAATTTGCCTGATTGTATGAAGCATTTGCTACCACTTACACTCACTTTGTTGGCTATGGCAATTGGGGTTCACCTATCCGCCCAGTCGCGCGTGCGCGGCATGGTAATGGATGCCGCTAGCAACGACCCGCTCATCGGTGCCAGCATCCTCATCGTGGGTACCTCGGAAGGAACCGTAACCGACTGGGATGGCTCCTTTGAATTATTGACCACCGAGCCTTATCCACTAACCCTCGAATTTTCTTACGTTGGTTACACCGCCCAAACCTTAGAGGTGGTTTCGGATACACGCCTTGAGATCATCTTGGAGGAAGATGCCGTCACCATTCAAGCGGTGGAAGTAACAGGTAGCCGTATTTCTGACAAGCAAAAAGAATCCCCCCTGACGGTAGAAGCACTTGACCTGATTGGTATCAAGGAGACGCCTGCCGCCAGCTTTTACGATGGGTTGGGTTCGCTCAAAGGCGTGGATCTTACAGCCGCTAGCTTGGGTTTCAAGGTAGTCAACACCCGTGGCTTCAATAGTACCAGCCCCGTTCGTTCGCTACAAACCATTGATGGATTAGACAACCAAGCACCGGGCTTGAACTTTTCATTGGGCAACTTCCTCGGTAGTTCCGAGTTGGATATTGCCAAAGTTGAACTCATCGTGGGAGCCAGTTCGGCATTTTACGGCCCTAATGCCTTCAACGGTGTCATCAGCATGGAAACCCGCGACCCATTCTTCCATGATGGCCTTTCGGCCTATATCAAGGCAGGGGAGCGCAACCTCCTTCAAGGTGCTTTTCGCTGGGCAGCCGTGTCTCATAACAAGGACGGGCATCCCTTTTTCGCCTACAAAATCAACGCAGAAGCCTTGCGCGCCGATGACTGGGTGGCCGATAATTACGACCCCATCGACGGTTCCCGCGTTCCGGCAGACAACCCTGGCGGGTACGATGCCGTCAATGTTTATGGCGATGAGTACTCACGCAGCACCGACAACTCCAGCGTTCGCCCTTGGGTAAACCCAGGGTTGGGCAACTGGTACCGAACCGGCTACCGCGAAATTGACTTGGTGGACTACGATACCCGCAACTACAAAGCCAATGCGGCTCTCCACTTCCGCTTGAGGCCATCTAAGGAAGTGCAATCGCCAGAATTGATCGTCGGCTCTAGCTTTGGTGCTGGTACAACGGTTTATCAGGGCGACAACCGTTTTAGTTTAAAAAACATCACTTTCCTTCAGAATAAAATCGAATTGCGCAAACGCAACCGATACTTCCTGCGGGCCTACACTACACGTACGGGAGCAGGGGATTCTTATGATCCGTACTTTACGGCCTTGAAACTACAGGAAAACGCCAAAGATCAGATCGAATGGGCCATAGATTACCAAGATTACTGGCTCAACCAAGTTGAACCTCAGATTCTGGAGCAAGGTTACCCGCAAATTGTCATTGTCTTCGACCCGGTTACGGGTTTACCTTCCGCTAGTTTTGATGAAGCAGGTGCTCAGCAGTGGCTGATCGACAACAACAAAGTATTGGCACAATACCACGCTCAAGCTGCGGCTTATGCCAACGAAGGCAGCCACGGCACTACGGGGTCGGTGGCGTTTTTTGAGCCAGGTACCGAGCGTTTCGAGCAGGAATTTAACCAGATCCCCTCCACACTGAGAAGCGAAGGCGGTACTCGCTTTTTCGATAATTCCGCCTTGTACCACGCCCACGGAGAATACATCTTCACCCCTACTTGGGTGGATAAAATCACAGTTGGTTCCAACGTACGCCTCTACACACCGGAGTCTAGAGGTACGGTGTTTTCCGATAGCTTGGAAAGCATTACTAACTTTGAATTTGGTGCTTATAGCGGTATTGAAAAGTCTTTAGCCAGCAACCGCATGAAGGCACAATTCGCTATCAGAGCCGACAAAAACCAGAATTTTGACTGGCTATTCTCCCCAGCGGCTTCTTTGGTTTACACTCCTTCGCAGAACAACTTTTTCCGAGCATCCTTCTCTTCCGCTATCCGCAACCCAACGCTGAGCGACCAATACTTGTACCTCGACGTGGGTCGTGCGATTCTGGCGGGCAACCTAAATGGTGCACAAAACTTAGTGACGGTAGAATCCCTCCAAGACTTTTTTACCGACCTACAAGTAAGCCGGTTGGATTCTTTCAACATTGACCCTGTTCGACCTGAAAAAGTAAAAACTTTTGAATTGGGTTTTCGTACTACCTTATTGGAAAAAGTATATGTGGATGCCGGCTACTATTACAGCATTTACAACGATTTCTTAGGTTTCAATATCGGTGTGGATTTCAAATATGCCACGCCAGGCGGTGGCCAAGTAGCGATAGAAGAAATACAGCCCTACCGCTATGCTGCCAACTCCACCAATGAAGTACGCACCCAGGGTGCAGCTATTGGGCTGAACTACTATTTTGGTAATAATTATGCCCTCACGGGTAATTATTCTTGGAACAAACTGGTGAAAACCGATGAGGACGACCCCATCATTCCTGCGTTCAACACGCCGGAGCATAAGTTCAACATCGGCCTGAGCGGCAGAAATTTGGACGTTGCCCTAGGGGGTATGCGCATCCGCAATCTCGGTTTCAACATAAACTATAAGTGGATTGAAGGATTCGTATTTGAGGGATCCCCTCAATTCACGGGCTTCATCCCCAGCTATGACCTGTTGGATGCTCAATTCAACGTCTTGTTCAAAAAAATTGACACCACTATGAAAATTGGTGCCTCCAATTTGATGAATAAAATGAACTTTCAAACGTATGGCGGCCCCCGCATTGGGCGCTTAGCTTACATATCATTTACTTATGAACCAAAGTAACTACTTGGTAGTTACCAACCAAATCAATTTTTCAAATTAACAACTCATCTATGAAAAGGACATTTACAATCTTCATGACCCTTGCGTTGGTGTTGGCGGCTTATGTAGGCCAAGCTCAACGATTCTTAGCAGAGACTTTCTCTGAAGTACAGGTGACTCGTGATGTGACGTATGGCGTGAACGCTACAGTTTTGTTTTTCGGTACTGCAGGAGAAGCTGTTCCCCAGCAGTTGAAATTGGACGTTTACGAACCTGTTGGGGATGAAGCAGAAGAGCGCCCACTCGTATTGGTATTCCACACAGGCATCTTCCTCCCAGCCGTTACCAATGGCGATATCCTTGGCACCAAGACGGATTCTGCTGTGGTGGAAATATGCAACCGTTTGGCGAAAGCTGGTTATACCGCCGCTTCTGTAGATTACCGCACAGGCTGGAATCCTTTAGCGGAAGACCAGCCAACTCGTGCTTTGGGTCTTCTTCAGGCTACTTACCGCGGTATTCAGGACGGCCGTACGGCCATCCGCTATTTCAAGAAATCGCATGCGGAAGATGGCAACCCATTCAAAGTGGATCCCAACCGCATCACCGCTTTTGGCGTAGGCACAGGTGGCTATCTTGTGTTAGGTTTGGCTACTTTGGACGACTACACAGAAATTATTACTACCACCAATGGCCCAGGCAAGTTCCTGCTTTCTGTTGAGCCTTTGATTCCGATGGTTGTACAAGCCTACCACGGCGACATTGAAGGTAAAGTGCTGACCATTGCGCCAGATGCTGCCTTCGGTCTTCCTGCTGGTGATACGACCAACTATGTCAACCACCCGGAATACAGCTCCGACTTCCAGCTTTGCGCTAACGTAGGGGGTGCTTTGGGCGATATTTCTTGGATCGATGAAGGTGGTATGCCCATTATATCTATGCAGTCGGCTTTCGATATTTTCGCACCTTATGATGATGCTACGTTGATTGTACCTACTACTGGCGACCCCATTGTGCGCGTACAGGGCGCCAAAGCCATAGCCATCCGTCAGAATGAGTTGGGCAACAACCAAGTTTTCATTGACGCAGGTATCAACGACGACTTTACTGCGACTGCCATGACCAACTCTGGCAATGCCAGCCACGACTACTACGAGGCACTTTATCCTATCACCAATCCTCCTAACAGCAATGGATTGGACGAAGGTGTGGGAATTAACTGGTGGGATCCTAATGCACCTGTACCTGCCGGGCTTCAAGGTGCTGGTGTACCTTGGAATATGCTGCCTCACCCTGCTGGTGGTACTTTCCACACCCAAGGTTTAGCACTAAATGAGGATATGTCGGCTGAAAAAGCACGTAGAAACATCGATACGGTTATGGGCTACTTCTACCCACGTGCGTTCGCCGCGCTGGATCTGGCCAACTGGAATAGAATTGAGAACATTAGCCCCAACGAAGTGAATATGCAATTGGCTCCCAACCCTGTTGGTAATGAGGTAGTATTGACTTCTGCTGAAGCTACTCCTATGCGTGCCATCCGCATCTATGACATCAATGGTCGCTTGGTTCGCAGCTTCGAGAATGTGGATTATCACTACTTCTTTATCTCTCGTGGCAATATTCCTTCAGGCACCTATGTGGTATCTGTAGAATTCGACAATGGCCTAGCTTCCCGCAAGGTGATTTTTGAATAAGGAATGAAAAATGAACAGCTATCCAATCACTAAGCCTGTTCTCGTTTGGCACAAAAAGTTCGGCAAACGTCATTCTCCTTAGTGGGGATGGCGTTTGTTGTTTTTATTGCTTGCAAATGTTTTGTATCAATAGAGGTTAGGGATAAGAAAAATAAAGCCCGCAAACACTAAATATGCATTTGCGGGCTTGATATCTAATTAGCTAAAGCGAGAGAAAGACTAATAATCATCCTCCTCATCATCTTCATCCTCGTCCAAATATCCGAAGAGGTCAATATCTTCGTCTTCGTCATCCCCCATATTTTGGTACACCTTCTTAGGTTTGTACTTCAGTTTATCTTGGGGTTTTAATTTCATCCGACGGTTGTTTTCCGAAGAAAATCCGCGAATTCTTTAGGTTGATTTAGTGCTTTTTTGTCTGACTGTTTCATGATCAGAAATGGTTGAAAAATAAGTTTTAACACAACAAGTCTAAAGGAAAAAATAATACGTAAATAGTTGGGGGTGTTTTTTTTACCCGAAACCCTTAATTTTTATCATTTTTTAATAAAAAGGGCTTTTTTTTTTAATTTTTTTCAAAGGTGTTAGGCTATTTCATGGCCTCTAGATGCGGCTAAAAGTAAAAACCAGTGCTCATCGGAGAGGGTAATATGCAGTGCTTCAACGGCTTTCGCTAACCGTGCTGCTCGGGTAGTTCCAATGACAGGCAGGGGGGCATTGGGCAGTTTCAATAGCCATGCTAATAGTAGCACATCAGGCCTTGCGTTGCCGTAATGGTCTGCTATACTGTCATGCAAGCTTGACCCTTTCGGTAGTAGCATCATTTCTGCTAAATAATTTCCCCAAAGGTGCCCACGCCATAGGCCGAATACGATGTTGTTGGCATTGGTCGAAGGTGCCATCAAACAGCGAAGCAGTGTGCAAAAGGCTGGCTTCCACCTGATTGGTTGCCAATGATATACGGCTATGGAGCAAATCAAACTGGTAAGAAGTTCATTACACCGACATGCCGTACTTTGCCCGATGCTTGCAGATGTGCAAACGCTTCGGCCACTGCATCGGCATCCATCAGCGGGCTAGGGCGATGCAACAGCAGTAGATTGATGTAATTCAGGCGCAAATTGCGTAGGCTATGTTCAGCACACCTCAATGATGTATGCTCGGTGGGTACGGTAGCTTTTTAGCGAAAAATCAGGCGTTGCTCACAAGGTAAACAGATGCCGCATTTGGTCACGATTTGCATTTGCTCCCGCCTATCGGGTGACAGTGCCAGTGCCTTGCCAAAATCTGCCTCAGGGTATAGTGGCCATATATATCGGCATGATCGAAGGTAGTAATCCCTAAAGACAAGCAATGATCTATCAAGCTCGACATATCCGTAGTGGATAAAGCAGTGCCCCAGACACCCCAAGTCATTACCCCAGCTACAATGGGTGAAAGAGATGGCCCCTCCTTGGTTAAAGATATGGTAGATGACATACTTAAATTATTCTAGTTCTTTTTGTGGGGTAAATATAAGTTTGTAGTTGCTACTATTTCGTGAAAGTTGATTAATATATCTATTTTTAGGGCTTCAAACCGTAAGTAAAAAACAATATTATGCGAGCTATTTTCCAAACAACTTTCCTTGCATTGCTTGTGACTGTATTATTTACAGCCTGTGTCGGCAATAACAACGCTACGGTTGACACCACGACGCCGCCCGACTATCAGTTGTCACTAGCACAATGGTCGTTGCACCGCTCATTCTTTGGTGATATAGGCAATGATTGGGCTTGGTTTGGACGTATGCTACAAACATCCCCTGATTCACTCTTGCGAGGAGAACTGGATCCCATGGATTTTCCGCAAATTGCAGCCGAGCGATACGATATTCATACCATTGAACTGGTGAATACTTTTTATTTCAGCAAATCCACTGATATGGATTATTGGCAACGCTTTAAAGCCAAATGCGACAGTTTTGGAGTACAAGTAGGTCTCATTATGTGCGATGCTTTGGGTGACTTGGGCGATGCAGATGAAGCCGCTCGCCAACAAACTGTTAAAAACCACCACGCATGGGTGGATATTGCTAATATGCTGGGGGCACACTCCATAAGAGTCAATGCAGCGGGTACGGGAACACCAGAAGAAGTAGCAGCCAATGCAGCTAACGGGCTGAAGGAATTGGCGGCGTATGCCGCTACCAAAAACATACAGGTTATCGTAGAGAATCACGGGGGGTACTCATCTAATGGGAAGTGGTTGGCAGGTGTAATGCAGGCCGTTAATAGGGATAACGTAGGAACTTTACCCGATTTTGGCAATTTTTGCATCACCCGCAGTTCCGAGGGCTGTACCGAAGCATACGACCGATACCAAGGTATGACTGAACTTATGCCTTACGCCAAAGGTGTGAGCGCAAAAAGCCATGACTTTGATGCTGACGGCAACGAAATCCATACCGATTTCCAACGGATGATAGGCATTGTAAAGGATGCAGGTTTCAAAGGCTTTATCGGCATAGAATACGAAGGTAGTGAGCTGTCGGAGGATGAAGGTATCCGCAAAACGATCGCTTTATTGAAGCGGGTGCTGGAGTAGCTTCTACGATTAGTATGGGGAAATAAATGCATTTGCCCTGCCTATCTCCCCCCCTCCTGATTTTCAGGGCTATAGCCTTCCATCGCGGTCAAATCGGGGGCAGCGGTGTCTTTTAGTACGACCAGTACTTGTACTAACACTAAAAAAGACACAAAAAACGCAGCTACACCTACCGTGGCTGGCGTGGGAAAGAGCGCTACAAGCACTAAGGAAAGAATAGCCAGCGTGAAAATCCAAACCGAGGAAGATAACCTATTCATACCAATATTTTTCTCTGAGTAATTTGACGGAAATTAATTGAACAACTTTTTCCGAATCAAAAGTTGTGCAATTAATTTTTTTCCGTCACTGAAACAAAATCAGTGAATCATGGTTCAGAGCGTTATCTGCAAATGACGACGCATGATAGAATGATGACCAAAGTCGTCCTCCATGCTATAGGCACAAATCAGCCAGACCGTTTGGCCTTCTTGCAAATTGTAGTGGAAACCGTCGTCCACTGCTGTACGCAACGTAAATTCAAACGACGTGCCTTGCATATCTTCCAAACCCACATATTCCTCCACAGCTTTTTGGCCACCTAATGCCGCTATCTCTGGGAAATTGCCGTAGCCCAACACATAAAACTCCTCCATAATTGGCCCATTGGCATCCACGGCCCCCATGACTAAGTGGCTGTTTACCCAGTCGTTGTGCTGGTTAAAACCCAATGAAACCCAACCTTGGTAAGGGGAATGTAGCTTGAAGGTCAGCAGATCGCCTTCAAAAGCCCATTCTACGTGCATTCCTTCTATTACAAATTGGTTATCAGCAGCCGTGGGCGCACTCACTGATAAACATCCCAGCGCAGTCAGTAACCACACGACCCCAAAAGCAAAATTTTTCATGCGAGTTGTTTTTTTGAGTTGGCTAATACAAGGAACGTGCCAAAAGGCGTTTTCTGTGCTGCCAACTATTGGGTCAACCTTACCCTACGCTGTTTTGTTTTTCTAATCGATATCAAATAACTCCATCTGTGACTAACCGATTGATTCCTGCTCTACTTTGCCTTTTATCTGCCTTAGGGCTGGCAGCCCAAGGAGATGATTCCTTTTACACGCAATTCAAGCTCGGCAATGGGCTGCGTGTCATCGTCCTCAACGAGCCTACGGCTACGCAGGTGTACGCCAATTGCTACCTCGATTACCCGATACACAACGAAGCTCCCAAGGAAGGCACAGCACTTCAAACCATACTCCTCATGGGGCAAGGTAGCCAAACCTACAACGCCCAACAGATAGCAGATGCCACCCATCGGTGGAATGCACAGTTGCATCCCTATTACAAAGGGTTGGAAGCTTACTGCTCCCCTACCCACTTGGATTCTATGCTTTGTATCATGGCACAATGTATCCGTCAGCCTGCGCTAGAAGGCACTTTACCGCAGGAATTATTGCTGGAGCAAGGCACTACACAGCATATTTCCACCCCTGAACAGGCGGCAAATTTATTACTCAAACAATCCATGTTTGGTTTTGAACACCCTTATGGCGAACGCTATCGCCCCCACATTTCTATCGCACCTTCCGTGGATGATTACCGTCAGTTTCACAACCGATACGTTCGTCCCCAGTTGCTGTATTTGACACTATCCGGCCCCCTTGATGCCGCCCAAGCTAAAGAGTTGGTGGAAAAATATTTTGGCGACTGGCAGGTCAAAACACCGCTCTTTGCTGAATATTTCGCCCCGCCACCACCGCCGAAAGGCAATGTGGTAAGCTATATTACTATGCCCAACACTGGTGAAGCAACTACGTGGATGGCAGGCTACCCCATTTCGCTGAAAATGTCCCATCCGGACAGAGCAAGTTTGGAGATTCTTAACCTGCTTTTACAACAAAAAATCAACCAACACAACCCCTCTGCTTTCTTCACTCGCTTCAACCCCGATAGCAACGTGGGTACTTTTGAAGCGAGTGGTTTCGCAGTTACCGCCGAAAAAGCTGCTACTAATATGCAACTACTGCGCTCCGCCATGCAGGAATTGAGGCAAACCCCCATTGAAGAACAAACGTTGCAAGCAGCCCGTCAACAATGGCAGACCTACTTAGAAAACGGGCGCACCGACTCCTATCTCCGCAGCCAAATGGCACGCGTATGGGTGCTCCATAAACTCCCCTCTTCTGCTTGGCAAGACGAATTGGACACCATAAATGAACTCACCCCTGCCGATATACAGGAGCTGGCACTCAGCTACCTTTTCCCCGACCAACTGCACATCGTAGTGGTAGGTAATGGCAAAAATGCGGAGCTATTCAAATCCTTTACTACTCACGGGCAAGTGCTTTATTACGATGTCTTCGGTCAACAAATGAAAATGGTGGGCATGCTGCTGCCCGAAGACCTTAGCCCTACCAAAGTACTGCAAAACTACCTCAAAGCTATTGGTGGCGAAGAACGCATCGCAACGGTAAAAGAAATGAAAGCGCAATACCGGGTCGCGGGTACTGGTTTTGTGCTGGCCGAGGAAAAATCGATGCCCAACCAATTCAGGCAAGAGGTTTACCGCGACAACCAACGGTATGCTATCAGTATATTGCAAGGCAACGAAGCTTTCCGCCAAACCGCCGATAGTATCCTACCTACGCCACCTGCTTTCCTAGCCAGCTTACAAGAACAAGCCTTGCTCTTCCCGGAATGGCACTACTTGAACCACCCCTCCAATCTACGGTTGGATGGTGCCGCTGTGGTCAATGGCAAAGGGGTGTACCAATTGGTCATCACTCGCCAGCATGGCCTGACCGTAACCCACTACTACGAAATCAATACGGGACTGAGAATCCGCACCGTTTTCAACCAACAAGGGCAAATCAGCCAGTTGGATTTTGGCGACTATCGCCCCGTGGAGGGTATCGCCTTCCCGCATCGGCTGATTGCCACAGGAGAAAATGGCCAAGGCTTTGAAATGGAATTGGAGTACATACAGTGGAATCCAGGCATCAATGCAGACCGCTTTCAACTACAAGATGAATAGTTACTATGCGTACCCATGATGAACAATGAAGAAGACACACTGCTAGACGACTTCAGCAAGGAATCAGCGGAGGACACACCCGAGGAAAACCTCGCTGCACGGCGTATGATGCGATATTTTCTTTACGCCTTAGGCATACTGGTCGGAACGGCGCTATCCGTGTGGATAATGCGCCATGCCGTGTCACCTCCGGAGAGTTATACCGATTTCGTACACCAGCGCAATACCCTACTCGGCATGGGGGCAGCAGGGGTGTGGCTCTTTAGTACACTGGGGTTGTTATCTGGCGTGCGGATGGCGCGTTCAGAAACCGTCAGTGGCTATCAGGCAGCGGTATTTGTAGTGCTTGCGGTAGGGTGTCTTGGAGCGCTGTGGGTATTTGTTACATACTATTTGAATTGACTGTTGGTTTGCTGTATTTCCTGTATAAAAGCGTAGCGCAGGAATACCCCCCAAGCCATAATGGCACTGACAATCAACCCCGTTTTGCCATCCCGAAATCCTTGTTGGAGCACAAAATGCTTGAAAAATCGAAAAAATGGCTTGCCTACCAAATGATACCCTCGTACCACAGGAGTACGCGTCGCATGATCTTGAGCCGACCAGCGTGCATACCGCTCTGTTTTCGCCAAATAATGCGATAGGGTTCGGAAGGTGTAATGTTGCAAACGCCCCTTTAGCATTCCCACGCGAAATCCTTGTGTCACGATTTCCTCATGAACCTGTAGGTCGTTGTATCTGGCCTTATCTCTGTGAAAAAAACGCACCACTTTATCACCTTGCCAGCCGCTGAAGCGAACGGGTTGCCCCATAAAAAAATTATCACGCCCTATCCAGTACATATCCTCCGACGGGGGCACGTTTCTCCGAAGCAAATGGGCAATTTCCTCCATCAATGCAGGAGTAGGCACTTCATCCGCATCTAATAAAAGTATCCACGCTTGCGAAGCCTGCGGAATCACCCAATTTTTTTGGTCGGCAGGCCCTTGGTAGGTGCGTTGCAATATACGTGCGCCCAAAGCTTGGGCTTGTTTCACCGTATCGTCGGTGCTGAAGCTATCCACTACCAATATTTCCCTTGCCCATTCACGTACCGCACCTAAGCAACGAGAGATGTTGGCTTCCTCGTTGTAAGTTGTCACAATCACGGTAAGCGGTAAAGTAGTCATACGACGAAACGGCCTTGTGTAGCAGGCCGCATCTTAAAAAGAAGCCACAGACGTGTGGTTCATCAAGCTGTTAAACATAGCGAAGCCATCTGTATTGCCCAAAATTTCCTCCGAAGCGCGCTCCGGGTGAGGCATCATGCCAAACACATTGCGGCCTTCATTGCAAATACCCGCTATGTTGAGCAGGGTACCGTTGGGGTTAGCCGCCTCGTCCACCGTGCCGTCTGCGTGGCAATAGTAAAACAAGATTTGGTCGTTAGCTTGCAAAGCAGCCAAAGTTGCTTCGTCCGCATAATAGCGCCCTTCTGCGTGTGCGATGGGGATTTTATAGGCGCTGTGCTCGTCTAAATCAGCCGTAATGGCCGAGTGGCAGGTGGCTGGCTTGAGATATACATTTTTACAAATAAACTGCTGGTTGGCATTGCGCAACAGCACTCCTGGCAGCAACCCCGCCTCACACAGGATTTGGAAACCATTGCAAATACCCCACACGTAGCCCCCTTTGTTGGCATGTTCCACCACCGCCGCCATGATGGGGGAAAAACGCGCAATGGCTCCGCAACGCATATAGTCGCCATAGGAAAAGCCACCGGGAAGGATTACACAGTCATCCGTTGTCAAATCCCCCAAGGTTTCTTCCTTGTGCCATAGCTTTTGTACGGGCGCACCCAGCACCTCGCCCAGCACGTGCATCATATCATCATCACAGTTTGAACCGGGGAATACAACTACTCCGAATTTCATCCTTCTATCATTTTAGTAATAAAACAGGGGCGAAGGTACGCAGTTTTTACTCCGCTTTTAGTCATACTTTGACTTTTTTATTAGGGACGGGATAAAAATAAACTGTTCAATTTTTGCGAATCGCTTAAAAAAAATTGAACAGTTTATTTCCGTCAAATTACTTAGTACTTGTTAGGGGGTGCCCTCGGCCAACCCTACGCCTTAACCTTTGCTAAGGCCGAGGTCAGGCTGTCCATGGCTTCGGTACCCATTCAGTAACCCTCATGGGTACTGGCGTCCTTTCAGTCCGCCACCATTCCCATCCTTCACCCATTGGCACATCTATATCCATCATCATACTGGCAACTTCCACAACGGGGCAAGGTGCAAAAAGAATAGCAAAACCAGCATCAAAAAATGCCATGCTTCTGCCGAAGCGGGTTTAGCTTTAGCAAATCCTAAACTTAGCAGCATACCCGTCACGGGAGCTACGGCCAACCAGTGGCTCACCGACCATGGCATATCAGCCAACACAACGAACAATCCTCCCAGCAGCCACCAATACAAAAGACCAACTTTTATCTGCGTCTCCATCTTTGTTTTGGCCAGGTATTGACCGTTGTTGAACAATACAACACCTACCAATAATGCCATCGCCACGGCTCTTACCCACGGTAGGCCGCCCCAATCTACCCAGTGTGGCAAAGCAAATGCCTGTTTAAACTCCAAATCCCAGAAAACCGCCTGAGAATCATACCAATAATGCCCCAGCCACACCATGTACAGCACAAAAAAAGCACCAATCCAAAGAATGAATTGATCCCGATACCTACCCGACTTCAACTGTGTGAGCGTTATACCCGCAAAGGGCAATATCAACAAGAACGATGGCACCCACAGTGCTGCCATGCCAATCCAAAAACCAGCGTTAAAAATCACATCCGCTGCTGAAACGGAGCGATAAATCTGAAGTATTGCTCGTAGCGATAAGAGTACAAATAGATTCGCCACCATATAGGGGCTGTAGGACAAAAAATCGGGCAGCAACGAGGAGGCTAATATCACAAACACCCCAGGAAATAGTGTTACCTGCACCGCCAATCGGTGAGAAAACACAATACCGTTAGCCACAATACCAACAAAAAACACCAACACAATGCCAAGGTAGTCGTTTAAAACAGGATAAGCCTTCAACAAGGCTATTGTCCAAGCATCCCCCACACCACCTGTCACCTCCAACATTTCTACAGGATACCAAAAACCTACGGCACGCACCAACAGCGCATACAAAACCAGCAGTATCCCTAAAGCCAGTTGGTTGGTCCTGAATATTCCCAGCATACTGTTTATTTTGCCCAAAAGTAGCAAAGAGACGGGATAAAAATAAACGATTCCATTTTTGATGCAGAAAAATTTTTCTCCTACCGTGTGCATTTTTAGCCCATTTCCACTCTTTATGTATATAGATATTGATCCCAAAAGGACGCTACCCTGTTTTTTATACCTTAGACCATCCTCTTTAGTATGGGGAAAAAAATAAATTCAGAATTTTCATAGTCAAAGAAATCGGATAAAACGCTTTAAATGAACCGCTTATTCATCCGATTATCTTTGACAAATGCTGAATTTATTTTTTTCTTATCCCTTATCAGCTACCAAGGTAATATTCCGGCTACGTGAGAGGTATTAAGAAAGCGTTAAAGCCCGTGCTGCGCGTGTTATTGTCGTTAACAAGAAAAAACACTTGTGTTAAAATCGCTATATGGCATAAAAAAAACCTGACCAAGCGGCTGCTGATCAGGTTCTGAAAGTGATTCGGCTGGGATTCGAACCCAGGACCCATACATTAAAAGTGTATTGCTCTACCAACTGAGCTACCGAATCTCGGTTCACCTTTTTCGTAAGGCGACGCAAAGATACAGGATTTAATTCCGTTTAAACAAGAAAAAAATCAAAAAAATTATCAACCAATTCACAATGCGCTGAAAATAAATAATTTAAAACCCGGGCATTTCTAGCAAACACTAGAAATGCCCGATACTTGTTGCTATTCTAACACAACTTTCTGTGAATAAATTCCCGTTTGGGTATGCACTTGCAAATAATACATACCAGCAGGGAGGTTGTCTGTTGGCAAAGCAAGTTGCTGTCCATGCAGCGTTTGCGAACGCCATTCCCGCACACGGCTGCCATTGACATTCAACAAAGCGACATCCACCGCACCCAATACTTCCGCATTGATATGCAAGTAAACCATGCCACTAGCTGGGTTAGGATACACATGCAGCAAGGATGGATCATAAACGATTTCTTCCGTAGCATTCACAATGCCGGACTCTACCACTACCCCACCGTTGGGTACAGCAGCACAAGCCAAATCGCCCTCGTTGGAAGAAACACAAGCTTCTCCTTGATAGGCAAACAAATCCATTATTTCAAAGTCATCCATATACCATCCATCCGCCGACACATCAGAATTGGCCGCAAAACGGAAACGCACTTGAATGGTTTCGCCAATATAATCACTCAGATCAATGTAGGAATCACGGTAACCATTGCTATTGCCCCAAAAAGCTTGAAAATCAATGGAGAATAACGTTGTAGGAGACAAATCCCCTCTGTATCCGTTGCGGATATACTTATCAGCTATATTTTCCCAGCTACTACCTCCGTTTCTTGAAATTTGTACCAACCCACCATCGTTGGCAGGTTCTGTATCATAGCTGTGGTAAAAACGAATAGCAGGACGAACACCCGTCACTTCAAACGGCTCGAACAAGGTCAATAGCTGGTCATTACGAGTAGCGGTATTGGGAACATACCAGCTTCTAGCGCCTGTATGGGGATTGAAATTATTAATATCCCAAATGTCGTCTCCGGCTAGGTTCAGGAACTCCCAGTTGCCATCTCCGTTTTCCATACCATCGTAAAACTGACGGATGGAGCGCTGTGATGTGCTCGTCTGCGCCTGATAAGTGATTGTTATCGTTTCATTTACCCCCATATCACCCAAATCGAAGCGAAGGGTATTGCCATCCAACTGCGCGGTAGCACCTGCTGCAGATCCATTAATATAGGTAAGACCATTAGGTAGTTCATCCTGCACCATGACACCCGTTGCCGCGATGGGTTTGTCATTCGCTACCTCCAATCTAAAGGTGATAACATCTCCTGGGTTGATTAAGTCGCTATTAGCACTCTTGCGGATTTTTAATTCCTGAATACAAACAGGTAATACTTCAAAGCCCATCGTGTTATCATTTCTATCAAAACGATCGAACTGATCGGCATCAAAGCCCATTCCTCTTCTGGCAAAAACTTCCCATATCAAGCATTCATGAACACCATCATAGTTGAGATAATCAGCAGTAAACAAGGCATCGCGTGCATCCATAAACCCTGGATTACAACGCTGTAAAGCCATCCCGTCCATCACCAATTGAATGGCTTTATTGTTACCACCTGTTCCGTTCATCAGGTCTTCGTCATACCCATAAATATCTACCATTGCCCAATACAAGTCCCAAATAGCACTCACCCACACCTCGCCAAGCGGGTGAGGTGCTCCGGTGGCTATGATGTCATCCATATTATGGGGATTGATCGTCATATCTGTGGAATAAGAGACGCGGCGTATGCCCCCCCCATTCACAGGCTGCCTGTCGGAATAATTGCCAATGCCCCTAGGAGTAGCACCCGTATCGCCTGGTCGAGTTGAGGTGATAAGGGTAAAGAAATCACTCCACCCTTCTCCCATCTGTTCATCATTGAAGAGGCAATCATCAGCAGAGCGACCACCCGTGAGGCGGTTGCTGATGCCATGACCAAACTCGTGGGCAATCACCCCGTTATCGAAACTAGAAGACACCTTTTCCGGGCCGCTATTTTCAGGCACACTAATACTAACTGTCACGGTTTCACCATTGGCCATCAAGCTTTTCAACGTGTTACAGTCGGAGAAACTCAAGCTTACCGTTGGTATCAAAGGATCTACATTATCCACGCCACCTGCCATACCTATAGCCTCATCTAAATAATTACAGATAATAACCGCGATAGCACCCGCATCTTCTGCGTTGAGCGTTTTTTCTTCAAAAAAGCAATCGCCTCGGTCAATCATAGCAATTTTTCCTGCAATTTCAGAGGCGTTAGCCACAGGGCCGCACACTAAATGGGGTGGTATAGAGGAGGATGGACTTCACGCTTTCTGGCAAAGAAGCACAACGGTTTGCAGGTTTCAATTAATAGATGCAATTTATTGGAAAAGAGCGTCTTGTGATGTGGCACACCCATTTGTGTCCACACATAAGGCATGAAAGGCTTCGCAAGCGGTGTGGCTTTCGTCGTTTAGCTTATCCATAATTCACGTAATATTAATTACCCGGCAACCTTTCCATATTTTTGCATCCTACATCAATGCCTCAAAAGTAAGACTGCGGAACAGCCGCCCAACCACCCTTTGAGAGTAGGCGAAGCGAATAAGCCATAGAAAAAACACCCAAAAAAATGGCGCAAAAGCACGGAAAACTCGTAACTTGCCTTCCAGTCATGTTCCCTTATCACAGAAAAAGGGAATCATGGCGGTCGGTTTGTGCAAGGGAGCTGTCTGCTCAGGATATTCGAAAGGGAGTCCTGATAGCTATCGGGATGGTATGGGGGCGTGGGTAGTCGTTAGCGTTGCAGGCAACTAGAAAGAAAAATAAATGAAAAACCTCCTCGAAAAAAATAAAAATATTAGAATATAAATATAAAAAGTTGAAAGAAAATGACACTTTCAATATTTTTACGATCTTGCGTGAATCGACAGATGAAGTAAACCTTCACTCTCAATTTTTATACAATTTATTGAATCCAGAAGGAAGTCATAAAAAGAAAAATGAGTTTCTTGGAAACTTTTAACGATTCTGAAAATAGAAAATTTTGACCAAAATGCCATAAAAACCTATAAAGAATATAAAAACATTGACATTTTAATAAAGAACTCAAAACAGGCAATAATTATTGAGAATAAGATTTGGGCTGGTGACCAAGACAAGCAAATTGAGAGATATTATGACACTATCATTAAAGAAGGTATTAAAGATATTAAAATAATTTACCTTTCCCTTGACGGTAGAGAACCAAGTGAGAACAGTTTAGGAAGACTAAAAAATGACCAAAACCTTGATAAAATACTTACGCTTGCTTCCTACAATAACGATATAATTCGTTGGATTGAAGAATGCATTAAATCATCTGCATTACATGCTTCTTTAAGAGAAACTCTTTGCCAATATCAAAAATTAATCGCAGAAATTACTGGAATGACCATGAACAAAGAAGAATACCTTGAAATCATTGAATTGCTTGCGAAGAATGACAACATCGTTCAAGCCCATAAAATCGCAAGCAACTGGAATCATGTCAAATGGCACATAGAGTGGGACTTTTGGATAGACTTTGAAAAAGTAATCGAGCAAGAATACAAAATACTTGAAATCCAAAAATTTTCGAGTGATTTGTTGACAAGAATTATTCACTATGCCAGAAATAGAAACCCTTGGTATGGGATTATGTTTCAATTTGCAGAAAAAGATGATTATAGTGTTTGCATCTTCATAGAGAGAAGTTTAGGTGACATCTATTATGGATTGGTACTTATAGACAACAACGGTAAAAGAGAAATTAGTAATGACAAGCGGTTCGATGAACTGGCTGAGCAAGTGGCAGAATTTGCTGAATGGGGTAGAGAAGACCTTTGGATTGGAGGTAATTTTTTAGAACCAAGAATAAATTTTGAAGTCTTCGGCAACGAAGAAACTCTTAAACTTGTAAACCAAGAAGTTAGAGCAAAATTTATTCATCAAAATTGGCAAAGAATAAAAGAATTTATTGAAAAATGCAAACTACTGATATAAAAGCCTACAACAATGCATGGACGCTGCAACAAGAACCCTCTTCTAAACACCATTAGACCATTAAAATCCAACACGTACCAGCAGGGTTTCAAACGGATTTAATCGGATGTACTGCCATCCGTTCCTAATCTGGCGTGCGCGATTAGCAATCCCGATAATTATAGGGAGGAGTGAAGCCCAAATAAGCGTATGTCAAAATTAGAATACCGCGTAATTGAATCTAAAGGAAAAGTAAGGATTGAAGTTGAGTAACTCCGTATCAAAACCATAATTGCTGGCAAAGCCCGCTTCAAGTTGGGCGCGTAAGTTATTATTGATAAAATAATCGGCTACCAGTTTGCTGCTAACCATCACTTCTTTTGCGGGTACTGATGGTAGGGCTGTTCTTTCCGCGTTGCTGTATTCAAAAACAGCTTCATTGAAAAGCGAGATACGAGTACGGGAGGAGGGCAAGACTATATAGTTGTAAGCCGCGCTAAGGCTTAGACTGGAAAAATTGTCTTGGTACATGATGGCACCTGGGCTGTCGTCGAAGGCAATTCTTTCATTGTGTTCCAACGCCATAGTGGCCGACCAAACACCCGCAGCCCTGTTTTTTAGCACCCTTGCGTGGGTGTACTCAATATAGGGCCTTCCCTGCGCGTAGGATCTGCTGCCAAATGATGTTCTTCCTTTTTGGGTAAAATAATCCATGCCTAAATCCAACCCGATTCGCACCTGTTCGCCGTTGGGCAAGCTAGCTCGATTGGCAAAGGCCCAGTTGTCGTTGAGAACGGCAAACAAGAGGAAATCGTCATGGATAGTAGCATTTTGTTCTAAGAACACTTGTCGCAATTGTGCTAACTCGTAAATACGCCGTCTGCGGAAATCGAACGTTCGGTTACCTATAATGGAAGTAATGCGTTGAGCCAAAGCCAAGCGGTCGGCAACGGTGGCCTGCTCAATGGCGCCTGTTGCCAACAGGTCATCTACCATCCAATTGGCCAGGAGGGCATCTTCGGCGTATTCAATGCGGCCTATTCCTGCAAATAGGCCAGGTTTTATTTGTACAAGGTTTCTCCCATTAACCAGCGAATTGACATCAGCAATGCGAAAAATAGAGGCATTCACTTGGGCGCTAATCCCCCAAAACCACTTAGGGGTAATGTAGTTGAATTGGGTGAGGTGGGTGGATAAATCTAGGTTACTTTGTTTCTCTTTGTCCAATATGCTGCTGGTAGTTGGTGGCCTGTGCTGCCACCCCATACCAAACGAAGAACTTATGGTACGGATTCTTTTATCCGTGTTGGAAGATTCCGACCAATTAGCGGAAAGATTGGCATTGACGAATGAATTAGGCTTTAGCCCAAATCTGTTTTCATTGTAGAAAGCATTGCTATAAACAAAAAAGGGCGATATTTCCAGCAACGGTCGTCGATTATAACGTGCCTTGTAAGTGCTGATGTCGTACTCTTGAGCTGATAGCACAGAAAAGAGCGAGCTAATACACAGCAGGAATAGTGCTTTTTTCATTGGTAATAGATTTTAGAAGTCCAAATACAATATGACCACTACCCGCTCGCACAGGAAGAACAGCAAGAGACATCCGAGGGGGTGCGATTATCCGAACCACCCCTCGAAGCAAGTCACCCACAACACACCCCAATTCGCCCCTTTATTCTGGTTCAAAACCAAGGATGATATTGAAGTCGCCCATATTCTGTAGGGTGCGAGGGCCTGCTTTGTCGAAGCCGATACCATAGTCGAAGCCCAACGTACCGAACATCGGGAGAAATACGCGCACTCCACCGCCCACAGAACGCTGAAGGTCGAATGGGTTATAGTCCTGGACGCTGCGCCAAGCATTAGCCCCCTGTGCAAAGGCGTGCAGGTAAATGGTAGAACTTGGGTTGAGCGAAAGCGGATACCGCAACTCAAACGTGAGTTTGTTATACAGCGGTGTTGCTACTTCCTGCCCTCCTTCGATGGTGTTGCCCGGAAATTCGTTGATTTCGTACCCACGGCTGGAGATGATATCTACCCCTGCGTAGCCGAATTGTTGGTTGTTGATACCATCGCCACCCAATTGGAAACGCTCGAAGGGCGACACGCCAATATCGCGGTTGTAGCTGCCGAGGAATCCGAATTTCGTTTGGGCTTTCAGCACCAATTTGCCCACCAGCGTAGTGTACCATTCCGCGTCAAGACGCCATTTGTGGTATTCCAACCAGCGGAATTTATCCTGGGCGGGCAGGTCGGTATAGGATTTATCCGAGAACAAAGAGTACGGTGGTGTGAACTGCACCGATAGCGATATGCTGGAGCCTTCCTTAGGGAAAATCGGGTCATTGACCGTGGAACGCGCCAGTGTTTGAGTAACGCTGAAGTTGTTGTAATACCCTCCGCGCACGGTTTCGCCTTGGTCGGTGCGGAAAACGTTGAACAGCCCCCAGTTTTGTAGGTTGAGCGTCTGGATATTAATACCCGTACGTGAGATGAAGTTATCATCTGGCCAACGAAGGCGAGTTCCCACGCTCAATGAAAGCTGCTTGATATCGAAGCTCTGGAAGGCATCGGGGTTGTTCTTCGAAGCACCATTGGTGAAGCGATTGAAGAAAGCAGAAACCGTCAACGATGTTGGTTTTTTACCCCCTAACCAAGGTTCTGTAAAGGACAGGTTGTAGGATTGATAAAAATTGCCGTTGGTCTGTGCGCGAAGGCTCACGCGCTGTCCGTCGCCCTGTGGCAGTGGATGCCAAGCGGAACGGTTGGCGATATTGCGCAAGCTGAAGTTATTGAACGTAACGCCCAAAGTGCCGATGACGCGCCGTTGCCCCCCCCAACCTGCGGAAAGTTCCAACTGGTCGGAAGGTTTTTCTTCCACGGCATATTCGATATCCACCGTGCCTCGGTTAGGGTTCACAGGCGTATTGATACCCAAGGTTTCTGGGTTAAAGTAATTGAGGTTCATAATCTGCCGCTGGGAGCGAATGATGTCGGAACGGCTGAATTTAGCACCAGGTAGCGTGCGCAATTCACGGCGAATTACGTGCTCGTGGGTGCGGTCATTGCCCGTGATGGTCACTTTGTCGATGGTAGCTTGTGGCCCTTCAAAAATGCGCAACTCAAGGTCGATGCTGTCGCCTTCAATAGCAGCTTCGATAGGGTCGGCACGGAAGAAAAGATAGCCGTTGTCCATATACAAGGTGCTGATGTCGCGGCCATCTTGGCTAAAGCTAAGGCGGGTTTCCAATAACTCCTGATTGTAGATATCACCGGGGGCAATACCTAAAATCTCATCCAATGTTTTATCGTCGTAAATGGAGTTGCCTTTAAACGTAATGCTGCGGAAGTAGTAAGGATTCCCTTCCCGTATGGTGAGTAGCATTTCTAATTCACCTTCGGCATTGCGCCACATACTATCGGACAGGATGCGCGCATCGCGATGCCCAATTTTGTTGTAGAAAGTGATGATGGCTTCCTTGTCCTTCAAATAATCCTCTTCCAATAACTTAGACCCCGACAAGAGGCGGCGTTTTTCTTTGGTTTCCATTTCCTTGCGCAAACGGCGGTCAGTGACGGCATCATTGCCTGCGAAATGGATGTTTTTAATCTTTACTTTGTCAGCAATATCAACATCAAAGACTAAGCGGACGCTGTTGACCTTAGTCGTGTCGTTGGCCTCTTCAATTTTCACTTTGGTGTCCAAGTAGCCTTTTTCTACGAAAAATTCGCGGATGCCCTCTGCTGCGTTCACCTTAATATCCTCTGTGACGATGCTGCCTTTGAGAAGGTATTTTTCTACTTCTTCATTGAGGTCGTCGTGGTAAGATTTCTTCACGCCTCGGTAGGAATATCGCGACAGGCGTGGGCGCTCCTGCACTATGTATTCCAAGAAAATAACATCACCGATGGTTTTTTCCTGTAGGATTTCTACGTTGGTAAATAGGCGAAGCTTCCAAAGGTTGCGAAGTGCTCGTGGAATATCGTAGCCCGGTATCTTGATTTTGTCCCCAACGGTAAGGCCGGAGACACCAATAATGGCGTTTTCGTCAGAAAAATAAGCACCATTGACGCGGATACCGCCAATTTCGTACTCTTTAGGGGAGGTATAATCATACACCTCTAAGCTATCGACAAAGGATTGGGCTTGGGTATTCGTTGTTGTGGCTACTAACAAAAGAGCAGCTACAAAAGCCAAGGTATGAATGAATCGGTAAGACATTGCGTATGAAACCTTTTTAATAAGGGACGGGAAAAAATAAGTGATCTCATTTTTGGCTTGGCTTTATGCACTAAGCGTAGGAATACTTGCACAAAGCGTGTGCATAAAGACAAGCCTTCAGGAAAAATGGGATCAGTTATTTCCGTCAAATTGCTAAGCATGTTGTAAAGACGGGACTGATTGAAAGAGGGTTGTATATCCATCATATTATTTGCTCGCTGATTTTGCCAAAACGGCGTTCGCGTTGTTGGTAGTTCACCAACGCTTCATAAAAATGTTCTTTGCCGAAATCAGGCCAAAAAACGGGAGAAAAGAAAAGTTCTGCATAAGCGAGTTCCCAAAGTAAGAAATTGCTGATGCGGGCTTCTCCGCTAGTGCGGATGAGTAACTCTGGGTCGGGTATGCCGACGGTACTCAATTTTGCCTGCAATGCGGCTGCATCCACCTGTTCGGGCGTGAGGAGACCATCTTTTACCTCTTGCGCCAATTGGCGGGCAGCTGACGCAATGTCCCATCTACCACTGTAATTGAGTGCCAACACCAAGGTCATGCCTGTGTTGTGACGGGTATTTTGGATGCCTTCTTGCAATGCTTTGTAGGTAGCGGACGGCAATTGAGAAATTTCCCCTATGGCTTGCAGGCGGATGTTGTTCTTCATCAACGTATTAGTCTCCTGATGAACAGTTTCCACCAAAAGGTGCATAAGCGCCGTCACTTCCAACTTAGGGCGCCCCCAGTTTTCAGTAGAAAAGGCATACAAGGTGAGATACCCCACCCCGAGTTCTGCGGCGGCTTCGGTGATAGCTCTCACGGCCTTCACCCCATTGCGGTGACCAAAGACGCGGGGCTTGCCCTGCTCCTTGGCCCAGCGGCCATTGCCATCCATAATAACAGCCACGTGTTGAGGTAGCCGTGTAGGATCGATCTTGGTTTTCCAGTCCATTCAATCTATTTCGCCCTGAAAAAGAACACAAAAGTACGAAAAGTATTAGAGTTTATTAAAACGGATTTAGTAGGAGCCTAAAATATCTTTTTCCATCACTTTTCATCTTAGAACCATTTTCCTTAGATGAGGCTAAGCAAAATAACCTTTTCCTTACCTAACGTAAAAAATTTATTTGAATCCCTTTACAAATTCCCGTATATAACCTCTAATTCTCTATACCAAACTCGCTTTAATAAATGCTATTGGAAGTGTATTTTTTGAATGCAAAAGGAATTAGGTATTATTGCACATTGTTATGAATTCCATATAAAAGAACCGATCATGAAATTTGGAATCGACTTAGGCGGTACGAAAATAGAGGGGGTGGCATTAGATGCAGCCGGGCAGGTCTTGAGCCGCCAGCGGCTACCAACGGAGCAGGAGCTGGGCTATGAACACATCATTCACCAGATAGGGGCTGTCTTGCAATTGGTAGCTGCTGATGTGGGATACCAACCCGAACGATTGGGCATAGGTACCCCAGGAGCTATTGACCCGCACACCCATTTAATGAAAAACAGCAATACCACCGTGCTGAACGGGCGACCTTTCCACCGCGATTTGCAGGCGGCTTTAGGTATCCCGGTGGCAATGGCCAATGATGCCAACTGCTTTGCGGTGGCAGAAACGCTGTTAGGTGCTGCCCGCGATTTTACCCGGCAGGAACACTTGGTTTTTGGGGTCATTATGGGCACGGGCGTTGGCGGCGGTGTTGTCATCAACGGCAAGGTTTGGAACGGAGGCCAGGGCATTGGGGGGGAATGGGGGCATAGTTTCCTAGATGACTCTGGGGGCAAATGCTACTGCGGCAAGACAGGCTGCGTGGAAACCTTGATCTCCGGCCCTGGTTTGCAACGTTATTACGAAAGCCTGACCGGGGAGCGCCGCAAATTGGCCAGTATCATTGCTGAATACGAAAGTGGAACGTACAGCGAGGCCGTAGGTGCTACGGTGCAGCGCCTTACCCATTTTTTTGGCAAGGGAATTGCGAATCTTATCAACATCCTCGATCCTACGGCTATTGTCATCGGTGGTGGGCTGTCGAAAATTGATCTGCTTTACACGGAAGGGGTGGAACGTGTGCGCGATTTTGTCTTCAATCCACGGTTAGATACGCCTATCCTCCGCCCCGCTTTAGGCGATAGTGCAGGTGTGTTTGGCGCTGCTATGCTTTGACCTGATTATCTTGTGGCAGCTAGCAAATAGAGCACAGCCATACGGATAGCCACCCCATTTTCCACCTGTTGGAGGATAATGCTGTGTTCCGAATCGGCTACTTCGCTGGTGATTTCTACACCTCGGTTGATGGGGCCAGGGTGCATGATGAGGATGGGTTTGTCTAATTCTTGCAATAAGGTACTATTGACACCAAAAAACTGGGCGTATTCGCGTAATGAGGGGAAGTACTTCATCTCCTGCCTTTCCAACTGAATACGCAGAATATTGACGGCATCGCACCAGCGGAGGGTGTCGCGCAGGTTGTGTGAAACCTCTACGCCTAACGACTGAATATGCTTGGGAATCAAGGTCGGAGGCCCGCAAACGCGCACTTTCGCCCCTAATTTTTGTAGGCAAAAAATATTGCTGAGTGCTACCCGCGAATGGACGATATCGCCGATGATAGCGATGTGCTTGCCAGCCAAATCACCGAGGTGTTCACGCATAGAGAAGGCATCCAACAATGCTTGGGTAGGGTGTTCGTGGGTACCGTCGCCGGCATTGACAATGTTCGCATCAATGTGTTTAGCCAAAAAGTGGTGTGCTCCGGGTGCAGGGTGACGCATGACAACCATGTCCACCTTCATGGATAGGATGTTGTTGACGGTGTCTAACAGCGTTTCGCCTTTTTTGACGGAGGAGGAAGAGGCAGAAAAGTTGATGGTATCGGCGGAAAGCCTTTTTTCGGCGAGTTCAAACGAGATGCGGGTGCGGGTAGAATTTTCAAAAAAGAGGTTGGCTACCGTAATATCCCTCAGGCTGGGCACTTTTTTGATAGGGCGGTTAATGACTTCTTTGAATTCATCAGCCGTCGTGAAAATGAGCTGAATATCCGCCTCGGTGAGGTACTTAATGCCCAAAACATGGCGGGTACTCAGTTGCTGGATGGTAGCCATTGAATCAGTTATGCTGGTTTTTGAGGAAAAAGAATAATCAAGTCTTTGCCGTGGTGTTGCTCAAATTCCACCTGAACGTAGGCTTCATCTAAAGCATCTACGCGGATGCCTGTGAAGTCGGCCTGAATAGGCAGATGGCGGTTGAACTGTCTGTCCACCATAACGAGCAGGGATACACTTTTGGGGCGGCCATAGTGGTTGAGTGCCGTTAGGGCAGCTTGTATGGTGCGCCCGGTGTAGAGAACGTCATCCACCAATACTACATCCAACCCTTCTAGCAAGAAAGGCATATCGGTAGAATGGGCACGGAGGGGCTTTTCTCTGGTACGGAAGTCATCGCGGTAAAAAGTGATGTCTAATTTGCCGTGCTTTACGGCTTGCACCTGAAACTCCGCTAAGGAATCTACCACTAATTGGCTGAGCCAAACACCTCTGTTTTGTACGCCCACTACACAGGCATTGGAAAAGTCATCGTACTGCTCAATGAGCTGATGACAAAGGCGCTGCACCGTTAGGGCGAAGCGATCACTTTCCATGATGATTCTGCCTGTTTCCATAGGCGGCAAAGGTAGGTCAAAATGCTGGCAACGATACTACTTGCCAGGAAAAATTATTTATTCCCATCCAGCATTTGCTGTTGTTTTTCCATAGCGGCATCCTCCAGCAAGCGATCCATCAGTTCTTCCAATTGTTCGGCACCTAAGCGCTTGGAAACGATGCGCTTGTCTTTGTCTAATACGTAAATTTGCGGAGTGGTTTTCAAATCATAGGTGGTCATAAAACGCGACCTTCCGTACGGGTCAACCACATGAATCCATTCGCCAATGCTGTTTTCCTCTACGTATTTCCAGCAATCGGGTACTTCATCGCGCAGCTTGGCGCAAGCGGCGAAGATTTTTACACCTCTGTCTTTAAACTTGTCGTAAAACTCCTTCATCACAGGGGTGGAAGTCTTGCAGTGGCCACAGTCGTGCCGCCAGAAGTAAAGGATTGTATAAGGAGCATCCACTTCGCTGAGGCTGATTTGGCTGCCATCCTGCCGTTGCATACGGATGTCGGGCGCTATTTCACCAATCAAGAGCGGGCGCAGGCGGTTGGCATTATCGATGATTTTGGCCAGTTGTTCCTCGTCTGTCCAAGAAGCCAGGCCTTTGGCGTAGTAGTTGTCCACCAAATACACATACACGGCATCCATACCCACGTACTTAGAAGCCGCATAAAAATTCAGGAAGTGAATCAGGTAGTATTGAAAGTTATCCTCTGCGGGTTTCATGGCCTGTAAGACCTTGTCAACCGCCATCTTGAGGGTGTCGGGGTGCTGCACATGCAATTTTTGCACAAAGTAGTCCACGCGCTGAAAGAGGAATGGCGTGCGCAGCATACGCACATCTGCTAGGTCGATATTATCGAAGTAATGTTGCTGTAGCCAGCGCCATTTGTTGGTATTATCTTCTTCCGTTACCGGTGAATTCGGGAATTCAGTAGGTAAGTTAGCATTGATAGCCGCAGGCAAAGTACCGGGTTGTCTTTGACCACTTTTTCTGGTACGCCAATACCTTTTCATTCAGGTCACCAACTCCTTTTGGATTGCTGCTTCTTTATCTTTTCTTTTCAGCAGCTTCAATCGTTTTGGATAGCCTCAGCGTAGGTCGCTGATACGTTTAGATAACAATTGAGTCGTAGAAAATCTTATTATCAGGAGACCCTGTAAAGTGCGTTTTACTTGGTCATCGCCTACAACGGTTTTCATATAAACACTTGGTTGCGGTCATCCACCAACACTTGAAAAAACTGTTGTCGGGTTTCATCACCACCAAATAGATACCGCCTTTAGGGTTCATTATCGCCTTCGAATATAGCTGCCGTCGAGTTGGCGTAGCGTAGTGTCTTGCAGGTATTGCTTATGCTTAAGTAGTAGGCGAAGGCATCAAAGGTATCTTGTTGATAGCCCTCAATTTCAATTTTGATACGGTAGGCATCTTGCGCCATCGATAAGGTGTAACAGAAGAAAGCGAGTAGTAATGTGGCAGAATCGCATGGTTGATTTTTCTTTCACCGTAAAAATGAGGTCTTATGAGGAAAAACCCTAAAACGTAAAAGGGTATTCACAAGATTTTAACAAATATAGCGGATGTTTCAATTTCTTTGGTTGAACAAATTGGTTCTTTGACAGTATCTCCACTCGACTCACTCGTTGGCGGAGCGCTACGTTCCACAGCTCTCCCGACAATTGGGTCGGGATCAGGCCTTCAGGAACCGCTGTCTGTCCGCTATCGCGGCCACTGTTCCACATCGCTAGGCCGGAAATTCCACATCTTTTGTCAAAGAACCATCAAGTTTTAGCCATACGCTTATGTTGGGCTTAACTGACACAACCGCTCGGCGGCGGCTTCCAGTACAGCCGTGGTTTTGGCAAAACAAATCCTAGCACTGCTCCGCTGCTAGTGGCTGGGTTCGGAAAGCTGACACAGGTATGGTAGCTACCCCACATCGGTGGTAACCATCGGGTGGTACGCTACGCCGGATATCCGAAACAGCATATAGTCTGTTAAAATACGTACCCTCACAAGACAGGGGCTGCAACGGGCTGAAAACAACATCAGTTGGGGTTAATAAATCGCGTTTTTGCTGGTAAAAGACGGCAATTCGCGGAAATAGTTTTCTTCCTTGAAAATCGGCAATAGCGTGTGCATGGTGCTGTTGATTCCGCAAAAAACGTGAATGGTGGATTTTCTAAATTCAGCGCATGATGTGGAGCGTTAATAACCCATTTAACCTGTGGCATGGGAGGTCTTGCCAAAAGAGTAAGTAGCGATCCCTTTGGCAAACAATTCGGGAAAATCAAGAGGCTATAGTGCCTGCGATGGTCAAAATCGAATTGTTCATACACCTCATCGCTGAGGATGAAAATATCTTTGTCTTGGACTAGTTGGCCCAGTGTTGCTGATCTCTCGAACATACGGTGCCTGTTGGGTTGTGTGGCGTATTGATGGTAAGGCGGTGCGCGGAGGTGATGCAGTTGGCGAAGTCTGTCCAAAATGATTCGGTAATCGGGAAAAGGCAAGGGTATTGATTACAGGTATGCCTCCGCACATTTGTATGGCAGGGCGGTAGCTGTCGTAGGCAGGCTCCAGTAAAATGACTTCATCCCCGGGGTGAACGAGTGTCAGAATAGCGGTAAAAATGGCTTGGGTAGCACCCGCCGTGATGGTGATCTCTGTTTCCCAATCTATCAATAAGCCGCTGTGTTGCAGGTGCGCGCCGCTGCCAACCGTCGCAGTATCGGCAAACCCGGCATAGGCGCGTACTGGTTCATACCTGTGTATAATGGGTTACCAGATCAATAATCCTGCGGTGGGTCGAAATTGGGGAAACCTTGCGAGAGGTTAATCGCCTTGTGCTCCGATGCCAGCGAGGACATGACAGAGAAAATGCTCGTGCCTGTTTGCGGTAGTTTAGATCTTATCATACGAAAAAGCATCAACGCACCGTGCGCGAGCATCCTCTAAAATATACATCAGTTGATTGATGTCTTTGTCGTTTAGTTTCAAATCGACCTTTTAGCGTGATGGCCTCCGTTTGTTGTGTACTGGCTCTTTGGCATATATACGCCACTTGACGGTTTCAGGTAACACCTCCGCAGAAGAAACACATAAGCCCATAGGGAAAAGCGGAAAAGATGAACTCCGTATGGCTTTTATAGCCCTCCACGGGGATGATGTACCCCTTAATGGTGATTTCTTTACCTGCTAATGCTTTCACATCTGCACCGAACACAGGCACATCTACTTTGAAGCCGAGTAACTCATCGTACTGCTTGGTGTAGGTGATTTTGGCCAATGTCTGCCATACATTATTGGTTGTAGCCGTTTGCGACTGGGCTTGGCTTATCGCAAAAGTAGTTAGGAAGGCCAGCAGTAGTACTCTCATGGAAGGATGTTTATAGTACAACGATATTTCAACGCAAATGTACAGTACTTGGGTGTAAATGAGTTGTTAATGTCAAGGAAGGTGAAAAGTGATAATGTGGTAAAAGTGCGAAATGTGTAAAAAGTGCGATCCGAATAACTATGGTGTATATCAAGGAAAGATGGTGTGAAGGTTTGATTTGGTTTGATTTGGTTTGATTTGGTTTGATTTTTGATTTGGTTTGATTTGGTTTGATTTAGGTTTGATGTGTGAAATCCTGAAAATTCTATAATTCTGAGAATCTGCTAAGACAATGTGGGATTCCGCAGTCGGAAAGGTGAATATGTGGAATTTGTTAAATAATCTGTGGATTTATTGTGGAGAGGAGGAGGGATTGGGCAGGTATGATTACTTTTGTGGCATCAACTGAATATGTTATGTATAAAGGTAAAAAAGTGATAGCTGTGCTGCCCGCCTACAATGCGGCTAAGACATTAGAAAAAACTTACCAAGAAATACCCTTCGATTTAGTGGATGAGGTCATCTTGTGTGATGATGCCAGCAAGGATAATACCTCGGAGTTGGCGCGTAGTATTGGTATTCAACATGTGATAGTACACGAGCAGAACAAAGGCTATGGTGGCAACCAGAAATCTTTGTACAACAAGGCGCAGGCTGGGGGGCATTGTCATCATGTTGCACCCTGACTACCAATACACGCCTAGCTCATACGCTGCTATGGTCAATATTGTGGCGATAGGTTAATCCGGTGGTGCTGGGGTCGCGTATATTGGGTAAAGGCGCGTTAGCTGGCGGGATGCCGATGTACAAATTTATCGCCAACCGCTTCCTGACGCTTACGCAAAACCTGTTGGTGAACTACAAACTGTCCGAATATCACACGGGGTATCGTGCGTTCAATCGCGAAGTGCTGGAAACCATCAACTACAATGCCAGTTGTTACTGCCTGGCGGGCGATTTTGTGTTTGGCAACGAGATGCTCTCCGTCATCTTCCACGGTTTTCACCAGCAGAGGTCACGCACAAACCGTGCGGGAAGCCTCGTCCTCATTTCCGGCGTTCGCCAATATGGTTTTGGGCGTACTGCGCGTATCGCTTCAACACCGCTTGCAAAAAATGGGGCTTTAGAGTTGGAAATATACAGGTTAAAATCTGGTGTCTGAAACAGCGCTCACTCACTTCCGATCGCAATACCACGCCTCCCCAGATAAAGTCCTCAAACGGGCATGAAGCGGATGTCGGCCTATCAACCAATGCTCTGTACTGTCTATCTCAGACGCTCTGTGGTTTATGTTTTCAAATCGGCAGGCGTGGGAGTTTCCAACTTACTTCTATCGCTACTTTTAGGATAAAGTCAATTTCATGGCCTGTTTCTTCTGGTAGTAACAGACGTTCCCCAGATGCAATAACTGAAGTTAGCTATGGCATTTTCGAGAAGCACCACTGCTAACGTGTAAATTGATTATTGCAACCCATTGTCAAGCTAAAATTATGTCTTTAGGTTGAACGGCAATACTTTTTTATCAGGATTCGAGTAAAAGTTTGATAAATGAAGAAAATAGGTAGCCTCGAATAACTGGATGCTATTAACTTTATGTCGATTTACTAGTATCACCTATTTTTTTGGTAATCAAGTTTACTACGAATACAGAGGACAATAAATTTAGCTAAACGAAATATGCCTGGCTAAATGTGCTCAAATGCTTTGAAATATACCTGTCTAACATAGATACGCTTTGTGTCATAAATTTGACATAAAGTTACACTTTATGTATTATTTTGTAACAATTTTGATATTAAAATCACTCAACATACCCCTTTTTTTGCCACCAATAGTTGCCCAAAGGCGTTGAAAACACTTTCTCGGAGTGGCATATTAGAAATATACGGGGTGCAATTTCCACCCCCTGTGTGTATCCCAAGCTAAGGTAGGAGCGGGTATTTTGATAAAATTTACAATACTCAGTACTGATTGCAACCAACGTTTACGGGTGGGGATGCGCTTCAAATCCACGTCGAGGGAAAGATAGAACTGTCGGGTGCGTGGATAGGCATCAACGGGTAGGACGTACGTTTCTTCACCATCGCGCCAATGGTTGTGGAAGCCACCGTAAAGATTGTCGGCACCGTACCCTGCTGCCACATTCAGCCAGCGTGGCCACCGGCTTTGGGGGGCAAAAGCATGAATATTGACACTGGCCCAAATGGTCATGGTGTTGTAATCTTTGAGAAACCGTTCGGGTAAGGAGCGCCCGTAAAGGTCGATATGGCGTTGCCGGAGGTTGTAAGTGGAAGCCCCTGAAGTAGAGGTCACTTCAATACTTGGATCAGGTAGTGCGCGATTGGTAGATATTTTTGGAATGATGCGTTGCTCATCCCATGCCGACTGTTGAACAACAAATAACCCCATGCCCAAGGCGTTGAAGCCTATGTCGGACCAACTAAAGCCCCATTCCGCCGAAAAACCATCCATCACCTCTACCGTGCCTTGCAGAAACATAGCAGCCGCACCCGCCAGCCAAAGCGAACGGCGCTTGTCCAAGCCTGTCCAGCGTGTGCCATCGTACAATAGGCGCGCCTCCGTATAGGTGGTTAGCCAGTGGCCTGTCTTGTCCATTTGCAACCATTCTTTGCTGTCGTTGAAGGTGCGGAATTTAGTCAGTTCGTAATCTTTATACCAAGCATGATACAACCCCACGGATGCTCCCGAATAAATGAGTGTGCCGGCTCCCAACGCGCCCCAGAATCGCTTTTTGTACAGGGTGTCCGCGTGTTCCATCCATTGCCAGCCTTCCATTTCCTGAGCGGCCAAAGGAGGATGTAAAACACTCGTCAATAATAGGGACAACAGTAACAACTTCTTCATGAACGTTTACATTTGCATGATGCAAAAGTACACAACTCAATGTAACACCTATATTATATTATTAGCAGCCGGCGCATCCGTGCGCATGGGGCAGCCTAAACAACTGTTACCCATAGGAGAACAGCCTTTGCTGCTGCACACGTTGTCGCAGTTATTGCCGTTGTCGTGCCCAATCATAGTGGTATTGGGTGCTTTTCACGAGCAAATCAGCCCATTGTTATATGATTCGCCCGTAGAAGTAGTTGTGAATACCCATTGGCAGCAAGGTATGGGAAGTTCTATGAAAGCAGGGCTTTCAATGGTTCAAACGCGTGCCCCAGGGGTATCGAGTGTTTTGTTTGTAGTGGTAGATCAGCCGAAGCTGAATACGGCTTTATTGGAAAATATGCTGGAATGTTACAGGCAGCATCCCCAACCAGCAGGGTGTATCGTGGCTGCCCAATATAGTAATGGCACATTGGGGGTGCCTGCACTTTTTGGTAAAGGTTGGTTTGCATCGCTCCACCAACTAAACAATGAAGCGGGGGCTGGGGTACTCATCCGTTCGCAACAGGCAACCATTACACCTGTATCTTTCCCCGAGGGCGAATGGGATTTAGACTTTCCTTCTGACTATTTCAAGTGGAAAAATGAAGATTTTGTATAATTGATATTTTTAATATGATTTTTTTTTGCTATTTTTTTAAGGTAAATAGGCGTAGAAAAAGGTCAATAAGGTGTTTAAAAAACCAGTTTTTATCAAAAAAATTACAATAAAATGCTGATTTTTAAATAATTATGATTTTTTTTATAAAAAAATAAATACAGTAATAAAAGATAATGTACTATCAACGGCCACGAACTCGCTGCATCTTTGTATCATCAACAGGGAATAATGGTTGATGGGGAAGAAAGAAAGCTTTTTTCTCAGGCTTAAAAAAGCCACCCAAACAGATAAACATGAAAACAGTTGGGTACGCCCTGCTACTAACAAATTATAATCCAGACATTGTTTGAGTCTTTCACAAGACGTATTATAATCTCATGAAGTTTTAAAACATCAAAGGATGTTTTTGTTTTTTGGTATGTAGATAGCCTCTCAAAGCTCTTTTTCAAGACCGGTTAGGAAACTAACCGGTTTTTTTGTTTATTTCGGCTCGTAAAACGCAAAGATACACGAAAAATGATACAACCAAAACATTTGATAGCGCCCTCTATGCTGGCCGCTGATTTCCTGCATTTGGCCAAAGACGTTGAGTTGGTTAACGAAAGTGAGGCGGATTGGTTTCACTTAGATGTCATGGACGGTCGTTTTGTACCCAACATTTCTTACGGCATGTTTATTATTGATGCCATTAAGTCTTTGGCTACCAAAGAGTTGGATGTGCATTTAATGATAGAAGAACCTGAAAAATATATTTCAGCATTTCGCAAAGCAGGGGCCGATACTATTACCGTTCATTATGAAGCATGCAGGCATTTGCACCGCACTGTGCAGCAAATTAAAGAAACGGGGGCCAAAGCAGGTGTAGCCCTCAACCCTCATACTCCGGTAGCTTTGTTGGAGGATATTATTGAAGATCTGGATATGGTGCTTATCATGTCCGTCAACCCAGGATTCGGGGGGCAGCAATTTATTTACCAAAGTATCCCTAAAATCAAAGCGTTGAAAGACATGATTATCGTGCGCAATACGCGTACTTTGATCGAAGTGGATGGGGGTATCGGTTTGCAAAATGCGCAGCAAGTGTTGGAGGCCGGTGCGGATGTGTTGGTAGCAGGCAGTAGTGTTTTCAAAGCACAAGACCCGCTTGCTACTATCCAACAACTCAAGCGCATCGGGCATGAGGTACACCTGATGGGGCAAGGACTGTGAGCAGTGCGTGACGGGAACACCTGCTGATGATTTGTTACCTTTGTCGTTCTACTACCATCGACCAAATATGAGTGAAATACCCAATAACGCGGGGCCATCGCCTGAATTTTTAGCTTTGCGAATGCTGACGGATGCCGAGGTACGAGCCGCCATCCAAGAAGTTTTTGCCCATCAGGGGATGCTAGCGGGGATGCGCAAAATGCTACCTGCTTCCTTGTGCGAACAACTCTTACGGGCTAGCTCTTCCGTTCAAAATAGCACGGAATTCCAACAGCAACTGATGTCCCCCTTTTTAGATTATGTACGCGACATCAGCATCAGTCGGCTCACTAATGCGGGGTTAGAGGACTTGGACAATAACACCCATTACCTTTTTATTTCCAACCACCGGGATATTGGGTTAGATTCCGCTTATCTCAACAGGGCTTTATTCGACCACGGTTTTTCTACTACCCAAATAGCGATTGGCGACAATTTGATGACCCACCGACTGGCCGCGCTGATATTTAAAATCAATAAAAGTTTTGCCGTATTGCGATCGGGCAATCCTAGGGAATTATATCAGCATTCGCTGAATATGTCGGCCTACATATACGAACAAATCAGCACCAACCAGGCCTCTATTTGGATAGCCCAACGCGAAGGACGTGCCAAGGACGGCAATGATGAAACGCAGCCCGGGCTACTGAAAATGCTGGGATTGGCAGCCGAAGATGATTGGGTGACGCACTTTCGCAATTTGCGCATGGTGCCTGTATCCATTTCTTATGAATACGACCCCACAGCCTTGGTGAAGACGCTTGCCCATTTAAAAAAATTGCGCGATGCTACTTGGACAAAACCTATGAACGAAGATGTACAACACATTTTGCTGGGCATTTCAGGCCAGAAGGGGCAGGTGCATCTACAATTTGGGCAACCCTTAGAGGAAGCCTTGCTGCCCTTGGCTTCTTTATCGGGGGTAAGAAAACAAACGGAGGCATTAGCTGCTATCATCGACCAACAAATCCAAATGGGTTATCGCTTGCACGGTATCAACTACTACGCCTATGATGTGTTGTATGGTACGGATATGTTGCAACAACAAGGTGATAACGGATCGAGTTATGAAGGCTATTTTGAGCAATTGTTCCATGAATTACCCGCCGATCAATTCGATGAGGGCCGGCAGTATCTATTGGGAATGTATGCTAACCCAGTTCGTAATGCGCTGAAATGGAGGTGAGCGTGAAGTTTCTGGTACTTTGCAAAGTGTGTATAACTAATTGAACAAATTAGTAGGCATGCTATTAATTGTTACGTGAATTGTGGATGACAACTAAAGATAATAAGTTGAAAATAAACATTTTAGGGTGCGCCCCCTGCAAAACAGGGGTCGGGCTATCCACTCCAGTATCGGCTGAGCCGATACGTCCGCTCCTATCCCTCGCACGAAAAACATCTAACTGACTATCAGTTACTTGTGTGCTTGTTCTTCGATTTATTGTTCATAATTCACGTTAATTGTAGTGACTTCCGTTATCTCAGGTGTCTATAATTTTTTTTACAAAAAAATGTGTCAATTTTATTTTATTTAAAAAAAATGATTATTTTTGCACTCTTAGCAGTGGATTGACAACCCACCTGCACATCATAGGTATATAACTCTGGCTTTGTCACCAGAGCATTCGGGCGATGCGCGAGCCATTTTTCTTCCGCTTGCGTCATCCATGGTAAGGTTGCTGGGGTCTTGTAAAAGACCATGATTGACTGGCGTGTGGGTACTGTCACCACGCGGCAGAGGAAAGCCTTTTGTCCGTACTCAAAAACGGGCTGTTGAGGCATGGCGAACCGGACAGACAGGGTGGGCCCTCCCACAAGGGGCAGTTATACCCTTTCCCGACGTACGCACCCTTCTACTACACACCACCTTCTTTCTTTCTTCACTTTGTTGGTTAACGTAAAATATCGCATCATTCCATCAATTTGTTATTATGTACACCCTTGCAAAAGAACTACCGCTGTTTATATAAAAAAATGTATTTTTGCCTTGCCTAACCAAAGATCGTTTTAAACAACGGTCTGTTTTAACCAAATAACCAAATATAACAAACCAAACCATGGCGCAGGTAGAACTGATTATGCCCAAGATGGGGGAGAGCATTATGGAGGCGACTATCCTCAATTGGGTAAAAAAAGAGGGTGATAGCATCGAATTGGATGAAACCATCCTTGAAATTGCTACTGACAAGGTGGACTCTGAGGTGCCGAGTCCCGTAGCAGGTGTGCTTACTAAAATCATGTTCCCTGTCAATGAGGTGGTGCCTGTGGGCCAGGTTATTGCCATGATTGAGACGGCTGTAGCGGATGCCGTTCCACAAGCCAGCCCCAGCGTTGCCGATGACAAAACCTCTACACCTGCCGAGAATCACCCTGCGGCGGCTCCACTGCAAGCAGCAGCACCCGTGGCGGTATCTGCTACCTCTGGTGACCGTTTTTATAGCCCGTTGGTACGCAATATGGCCAAGGAAGAAGGTATCGCTCAAGCAGAATTGGATCGCATAGCGGGTTCGGGCAAAGACGGGCGTGTTACCAAGGCCGATATGCTAGCATACATTGCCCAACGCAGTCAAGCACCTGCCGCTCCCGCCCCAACGCCAACGGCGCCATCTATTGAACAACCCATTGCTTCTTCCCGCCCGTCTGTGGTTTCAGATGGCAATGTAGAAATCATAGAAATGGATCGTATGCGTCGATTGATTGCCGACCACATGGTTCATTCCAAGCACACCTCGCCCCACGTTACCTCTTTCGTGGAAGCCGACGTCACCAACATCGTCCAATGGCGCGAGCGCAATAAAGATACTTTCCAAAAGAAGTATGGTGAAAAAATCACTTTTACACCTATATTCATAGAAGCAGTGGTGCGAGCTATTCTCGATTTTCCGCTTATCAATGTATCCGTTGAAGGCAACAATATCCTGCGTAAGAAAAACATCAACGTGGGTATGGCTACCGCGCTGCCTTCTGGCAACCTCATTGTGCCCGTCATCAAAAATGCCGATCAACTGAGCCTCATCGGGCTTACAAAGGCCGTCAATGACCTGGCGGATAGAGCACGCAATAACAAGCTCAAACCGGAAGATATTCAGGACGGCACATTTACTCTAACCAACGTAGGAACTTTCGGCAACGTCATGGGTACGCCCATCATCAACCAGCCCCGCGGCTATCATGGCCGTGGGTGCCATTCGCAAGCGGCCTGCTGTGGTGGAAACCGAATATGGCGACTTGATCGCCGTACGTCAGATGATGTTCCTTTCGATGTCTTACGATCACCGGGTAGTGGATGGATTCTTAGGTGGATCCTTCTTGCGTCGCGTAGCGGACTACTTGGAGGCGTTTGATAAGAACCGTGGCGTGTAACGGTATTAGTTTCTGGTAACCTAAAAGATGGATGTAACCTGATTGTAAGTCAGGTTACATCCATCTTTATTTAAAGAAAAAAGGAACGCTTAGAAGCGGAAGTTATAAGAAAGGTTGATAATCGTACCTAACTGGCTGAAGTGGTAGCCGTCGTACGTCATCTGTGAGTAACGCTGATTGAAAGTAATCAAATTAGAATTAACTTTCAAGGCAGCGGGGTCTTTGAGCAGTGCTTCGCCTGCTGCATTTTCTGCTTTAAATTCCCATTCAGGCAACACATTGAGCAGGTTGTTTACATTCAATGCTAGTGTTGACTTTGCACCCGTCTGAACAGTAATACCCAGATCAGTTACCATTTTGGTAGCGAACTCGGTGTAGAGGTTTTCATCCATACCCTGCTGCTTGAATCGGGTAGGGCCAAATACCGTGTTGGTCAAATTGAAGTTGAACTTACCAATTTCGTAATCAAGCCCCAAAATAGCCTTGTATTCAGGGCGAGAAGTGAAGAAAAGTGCTTCTTGTGTAGCATTAGCCACAGACTGGCCTGCGTCAGCTACCAACTGAGGGTTCTTAACGGCCCCATCCCGCTCATTAGACAAGGTATAGTTACCAGATAGGTTCAACGTCAAGTCACCACTTCCCAAAGGCAGACGGCGGTAGTTGGCTACGAAATCTATACCGCTAGTGCGTGTGTTCAATGCGTTGACAAAGAAGCTAAGGTCAGACAAATTGTTGGCAGCCAAAATATTGTCGAGTGCAGTATTGCCAGCCTCCGTAGCGCCTATTTCGGTAGAGAGGATGATACGATCTGTAACAGCAATGTTGTAGTAATCGAGTGTAATGCTCAGATTTGAAGATGGACGAAGCCCTACACCCACAGTAATATTGGTGGATTCTTCAGGCTTGAGGCTAGAATTCCCAACAGTCGAGCTTCCCGTGATACGTTGCTCACCAAACCACCTACTTGGATACCTTGACCCGGCACAAAGCTGTACTGTGCTTTTTGAGTATAAATCTGGTGCAGTGTAGGTGCCTTGAAGCCTGTAGATGCCGAAGCACGCAATGTGATGCGATCATCTGCAAACTTGTAGCGGGAGCTTAATTTCCAAACAAATGCGTTACCGAAGTCGCTATAGTTTTCAGAACGCACCGTAGCATTAATGAGGAAGTCATCGGTGAGGTCAAGCGCAAAATCGAGGTAACCACCTAGGTTGTAACGGTTGAATTTGCCAGAATTACGGGGGTCGTTTCCTGCGAAAGAGTCGGCACCACCGTCTTCATAAAAGCCAATTCCCCCTCAATAACCGTGAAGTCTTCAGACCTAAACTCCGAACCAAATGCAAAGCTGAACATATCGGACAAACGCTTGGTTACATCGATATTACCGACGATGTGCGCAAAACGAGTACCACCTGGGTCGAAAGTAATCCGGGCTATTTTCCCGGTATTTATTAGTGCCATCAGGATTCAGTGTGCCGTTGCGGTGTGCGAGTTACTGAACGGTAAGTCTGTTGGTTCATACCAGAAGTGAGGCTCACATCCGCCAACCAACCGTTGATATTACTTCTAAAGCCGAGGGTGGCGTTATAGTCAATCAAATCCCCGTCGAAAGTAGGCACATAACCAACATAGCGGCCATCAACGCCAAAGAAATCAAGCAGATAAGGGAAGGATTCCAATGTTCTCCAATAAGGAGTACGGTAGTTAGCGAAGCTGTTCACTTTTTTGAAAACGTATCCGCCATTTCCATAGACTTCTGTATTTTCATTGACTTTACCACCTGCGTTGACGGCGAATTTCATGGCAGTAGTTTCAGGTGAACCATTGATGTTGCCAGCATCGGGAAACTCATTGAGGAATGCCCGAACGGTAGCAAGGTCTGCACCAAAGTCGGCAGCTTCTCCTTCCGCGTCCACCATGCCGGGGCGGTTGGCTTGCCCGATTTTAGACAAATCCAAGGTGTAGTTTACAAAACCTGCTTCGCCCAATTTAGCGCCATTGTTGAGCGCAATGCCATACATTTCACCATCGCCTTCCGTGGTAATACCTGTGCGAATGGTAACACCGCTTCCTTGTACATCATCTTTCAGGATAATGTTCATTACGCCCGCGATAGCGTCAGATCCGTATTGTGCAGATGCACCATCGCGCAGGATTTCTACTCGTTCAATGGCATCTTGTGGGATAGCGGAAATATCGGCACCTGTTTCACCACGACCCGGAGAGGTCTGGGTATAAAGCAAGGAGCTCATGTTTTTGCGCTTTCCGTTGATGAGGATAAGCGTACGGCTAGGCCCCATGTTTCTGATTTCGTAGGGGTCGAGCAAGGAAGTCGCGTCGTTGACGGGCGTTTGTACAGTATTGAAAGATGGCACACGGTATTGCAGTGCCTTATCAAAGCTATTTTGCCCTGTTCCTATCAAGTCGCGGGCATTCAGTACATCCACTGGCAGCGGACTGGTGGTGGACGATCGCGGTGCTGTTCTAGAACCTACCACTACTATATCGCCGAGGTTAACGCCCCCTTCACTGAGCATGACATCAAGTGTGCGCTTTTCACCTGCGGAAAGCGTAATGGAAAAGTTCTGAGAAATATAACCTAGGTAGCTGACAGTTATTTCATAACTCCCAGCCGCCAAATCTAGTGAGTAAGTGCCGTCAATATCGGAAATAGTGCCTTTGCCCCCAGGGCTAGCCACAACATTGGCACCAATCACTGGGCCATCTTCACTGCCGATTAAACCCGATAAGGTTTGAGCGGTGAGCATGACAGGCAGCATGGCTGCCAAAAGAGAGAAAAGTTTTAATTGCTTCATAATACTAGTAGCTTAAAAAGTTGGTAAAAAAATAATATGGCGCTCTTGAGCCGATGCCAAGGTAGATAAAATTATTAAAACCTGTAAAAAGCTTTCTTTTTTCGGACACAAGCATACACAGCAGTCAAATATTTGAATGTTTAACGCATGATTGAAATAAAGACAATTTCATGGATTGAAGTATTAAATGCTTCGGCGAACTGATGCATGAAATACTTTGGAATGCGAATACCTAGATAAAAAACACAAAAAAAACCACCAGTTCCAGCCTTAGTATGGGGAAAAAATTTCAGCAAATTTCAGTAGTTTTTGTATTTTTACATTAAAGTGCTTTGTATGCCTGCGTATGAAATTGAAGAAATATAAACCCGTATAAGTTAACAGATCAAACAGTGTAGATGCGCACGCTCACTCGGACAACGGATGGAAGCGGGTGCCTGTGCGCAGCGTAGCGGAGCACAGGCTATGAGCGGACAGCCGGGCCACGGCTGAAAGCAAGGTGGGCTGACACTTGCGTATTCGTATGACCAGCCGGGGTGGCCCATCGCTTCCAAGCTCCTGTATTACGATATATTTATGACGGAAAGGAGGGTGTGAAGGGTGTCGTTGACGGGGGTGGGGATGCCGTACTGGCGTGCTCGCTGGCGAATGATGCCATTTTTGGCGCCGAGTTCGAGCGGCTGGCCAGCCAAGCGGTCGGTGAGCATGGAGCTGCCTTTGCCGTCGGGGTAGGTGCGGACTTTTTGCACGAGTTTGGGGACAAAATCTGTGGGTAAAGAAGCACCATCGGCATTGGCTACGGCAGCAATTTCGGTGATTAGGCGGGTGAATAAGTCGAGTACATCGGGGGTTTTGAAGATGCGGCAAGTGGTACCACTCAGGCTGGTAATAGCACCTATGGCGGCACTTTCGGCGAGTTTGATCCAGCTTTGGGTGAGGAAGTCTTTATCGATGAAGGTGACGAACTGGTTGCGGGGAGTACATCACGGAACCTATTGGCTAATGGTGTGTCGGGCAGTGTGAGGATAACAGGTTGGCTGAGTTGGTGGTAGCTGCCGTAGGCTATTTGTTCGGTGGGGCAGTCCACGAGGCAAGGTAACAGATGGTCGGAGGTGGTAAATGGAAGCAGGGGGGCTGTGAGTTCCAGTCCATTGCGCACAATGACTACGCGGGTGTGCGGCCCGATGAGGGCTTCAAACCAGTGGCGAGCCTGAGCGTAGTGGTGTTCTTTGAGGCAGATAATGAGCCAGTCCAAGGCTACGGGGGCTGGCTCAATGAGGCAATGGATGGCTTTTTCAAACCAGCGCCCATTGGGGAGTTTGAGTTGGATGCGTGGCCGGGGGGATCGGTTGAAGAAGTGCAAATCCCATTCGTCCTGTAGTGCTAATTGGGCGGCCATGACGGTACCCATAGCACCTAACCCCAAAATACCTGCTTGTGGTCGTGTTACCATAGGAGGAGTGGGGTTAGTCGATTCGTTCATAGCACCCTATGTCTGGCATAGCATCGCGAGGGGTGCCATCGATGTCGAGGGGGAAGAGTGGCAGGGTAATGCCTCTATCCTGAGCAATGGAAAGGGTGTCGAGATGGTAATCGTCCATGGCGCGGTCGAGGAAGAGGGCACTGCTGCTTTCGCCGTTAACGCAGTTGAGGCAGTAGGTGGAGAAAAAATCTCCGTACTGTGCATCATTACGGGTGAGCAATTGATCGACTTTGACCAAGCAATGTTGCATATTGAGGCGGAAAAAATTGGCTTCCATCCTATCGGTGGCATCTTGGATGATGATTTCGTCGCGGCGGGAGCCGAAGAAGATACAGTTGGTGACGTTGGCTTGAAGTGGATAAACGGAACTGACTTCGCAGTCGTTATCGTAGCATTGGAAGTTGTTCAAAGCGAGCGCAGATGCGTCCACGCCAAAGCTGGCGACGGTGCAGAAGTCCAATTGGTATTCGCCCCCGTGGGTAAACTGTATGGCGTTGCCGCCATTGTCGAAAAGCAAGCAGTTGCTGGCGTTGACTTTGCTGTGAATGCCCAACAGACCGCTGCTGGAAGTGGTGTGTATCTTCACATTACGGAGGGTCATTTCAGCGGCGGAATCGACATATACACCAAAGATGCTGTTCTTGATGGTAGTGTATTCGATGAGGTTGCCTTTGCTGCCTCGCCCCGCTATCAATCCCAACCATTGGCCGGGTTGCTGGGAAAAACCTTCCTCGAGGCGGTCGCCTTCGACGGTGATGGGGTTGTCGAGGGTGCCTGCCAAATGAATACGCCCATTGGGGAGGGTGTAGAGAAAACCATCGTTGAAGGTGCCCAATAATTCATTATTAGCGATGCCGCCATGCACGTAGATATGGGTACCAGCAGCCACTTGAAGTAAACAAGAATCGATGAAGACCTCACCGTAAATGACGTACGGCAGCGGGCTGTCCCAGGTGATGGTTTGGTTGTCGCAACGAAGGACGACGGGAACGCCTTTGTTGAATCGGCTGGGGAAATAATTGGCGTTTTGCCCCCAGGCTTCGAGTAGCATACTGCGGGTTTTGTTGCCGGTTTTTACCACCAACCGATCTTCCACCACGAATGGGCTGAGGGAAATGTCCTGATCGGGGTCGATGGTGACTTCCACGAAAACATAGATAGAATCGTTGCCCCAAATGATAGCATCTTCGACGATGCCGCCGGGTACACCATCCACGTTGATCTGAAAGGACACGCCAGTAGTGCCTTCTACATACACTTGGTCGAGCTGTACGGGCTGGTCGCCTTCATTGTAAATTTTCAGGAAGCGGGTAGCAGACCCCAGTTGGGTGAATACGGTATCGAAACGAAGCGTATCTAATTCAAAACGCACATTGACGCTATCCCCTCGTAGGAAGTCTTCGTTGGGGTCGCAGGCAGTCATCGCCCCAATAGCCGCCAATGCCGCTATCCAACCCGTGTATGTCAATAATTTGGCCATAACAGCGGCTCTATTCATAGTTGATTTGGATGAAAACACAAACTTACAAGGTTTTTCTCATAGACAGGCAGTATCTTTACGGCCTTTGAAATTAAAAATTATGGTTCTTTGACTTTTTAAGTGGAGGCTACCCTCCGGGTCGCTACGTTTCGCAGCTCGCTATTCGCTCGGCCCCGGTAAACCCGGGTCTGTCAGCTAAAAGCTGCCACTGCTGCACATCGCTAGCCCAGTACGACCACTAAATTTGTCAAAGAACCAAAATTATTGACAACCCATACCTCATGCAACGATTACGCATCTCAACACTCTTATCGGTTCTTTTATGGACTGCGATTGTTTTTGCTCAAACACCTTGTACCTACTTGGTGTATGAAGCCTTTAATTACCCCAATGGCCAAACCCTGCATAACCTTTCAGGTGGCAGTGGGTGGCAGTCGCCTTGGTATATTCAGAACGAGGAAACTGCTGTGCCCGGCTACCAGACGGGTACGGGTTCTTCTCTTTCGTATAGCAACCTCACTACAGCCGGCAACCATGCTTCGGGGGGGTATGAATACGTCACAGTCGGGAGGCGGCTGAACACATCGCCAGATGGGTCATTAGCTGCTTATATTGCGGACGATGCCATCGGCTCTCAAACCAACGGCGGCGAGCTGTGGGTGAGTGTGCTGCTGCAAAGAAACACAGGAAATTTGGACGAAGTCGCTATTGACTTGCACAACAGCGAGATTGTCACTTGCCCCCAGTGTTCCAACGACAACCGGATAAGTGTCGGCTTTTTTGGTGACCAATCGGTGGTGAACGGAGTACCTCGCTGGAGTCTGTTAGTCAATGGCACGGTCATCAACACCAATGTGGCGGCGGTGACTGGCACGCCTGCATTTATCGTTCTCCGATTGGTGTTTGGAGCGGCAGCTACCCAAGTGGATATGTACGTGAACCCTGCTTCCTTAGGAAACAGCAACCCCGGCACGCCTGCTATTAGCCATCAAAGTACACCTGTGCAGTTTCGCAGCCTGTCATTTTATGGTGGGAACGAACCAGGGCGAGGCACGTTGGACGAAATTCGGTTTGCTACTTCATATTCCTGTGTGGCACCAGATCCCTCCGTAGTCATCAACCAGCCGCCGGTAGCCGTAGCAGCGGTTACACCATCCGCTGGTGATGCACCGCTGGCGGTTTCTTTTTCGGCGGTGGGTTCTTTCGACCCTGATGGCGATGCGGTGACGTATCGGTGGAATTTTGGCGATGGCAGTGCCACCGTGGAAGGCATTACTGCCAACCATACTTACACTACGGGAGGTGGCCAATACTTCCCTTCTCTGACTGTGGTGGATAGCCAAGGTGCCGAAGGTACTTTTTACCTGACGGTTTCCGTGACGAACCCCGGGCAAGCACTTCCTTGCTTTTCTACGGTCGTTTCTGAAGCATTGGCCGATTGTAGTGGCCAAGGCGGGCGTATAGCCGTGCATACCGAACCTAACGTATCGGCTACCCTTCGCCTTAACGGCAACCTCATTGCGCCTGCATGGGAGGGTAGCTACCAGCAGTTGCAGGCGGGTGTTTATCAATTGGAAGCCACTGGCGCCAATGGTTGCGTGGAGCAATACGATATTCACATCCGCGTGGATAGCACCACCTGCGACGGGTGGACACCCGATGCCTGTGCGATGCGCATTGGTACCAACCTCAATGGTTTTGCCGATTGGGTGCCACAACGCCCCATGAAAAATTTCCTTAAAAACACACGTTCCACCCCTATTCCTTACACGGACAATTGCGACTGTTGGTCTTTTGACGACCCCGATGCGGTGTTGGCGCAAATGCAGTTTGATGAAAATGGTTATCCGCTTACAATGCCACAGAATACCACGGAAGGTGCAACTCGCTTGCGCTTCTTTGTGTCGGCAAGTGGTGCGAATATGCCTGCTGACCAAACTTATGTTCTGCTGTATGATGGGCAAGGCATACTGTCCCTGAATGGGGCACTTTCCAATGAAAGTACAACCCCCGGAAGGATGCAGTTTGATTTAGGTGGCGACGGTACGTTCTGGTTTCAAATCCTCGAATCGACGATGGGCAACCATATTCGCAATGTCCGTATATTGCGTTTAGAAGATGAGTTCGCCGACCTCGACAACGACCCTTTCTATGAGGTTTTCTTAGACAGGATTGCGCCTTTCCAGAACTTGCGTTTTATGGACTGGATGTCCACCAATGGCAACGTAGCGGTTCGCTGGGAGGATCGCAAGCTGCCTGACTACTATACATACGGCGGGGATGTGGGTGTGCCTTATGAAGTCATCATCCAGTTGGCCAACCAATTGGACAAAGATATTTGGATATGCGTACCCCATGCTGCTGACGACGACTACATCCGCCAGATGGCGCAACTATTCCGCGACAACCTCAAGGATAATATCGTTATCTATTTGGAATACAGCAACGAGGTGTGGAACTGGATTTTCCCACAGGCGCATTACAATGTAGAGAACAATCCGTTGGGGTTGATGTACGGTCGCGCTATGGCTGATAAGGCTCGTCGCGTTTTCCGAATATGGCACGAAGAATTCAGTGGGCAAACTTGCCGCGTGAAGCGAGTGTTGGGCTTGCAAGCTGGGTTCAACTACCTCAACGACCACATTCTGGCTCAGTTGCAGCAGGATGAATGGGATTACGGATCGCCAACGCACTATTTCGGTCTCGATCATGGAGAAACGGGCAATCCGCGCCTTGATCTGCTGGGTGCTAATGCCACCGTATCGGACGTAATGGCTAATGCGCTCCACCACTTTGAGGAATTTGCGCCTGCCGTTCGGCAAGATTACCGCAACGTACAACTCTATGGCAAGGAAGTAATTACCTACGAAGGCGGGCAGCACTTTGGGGCAACGTATTCGGTATTCCTTATGATTACCAACAGGCCATGTGGGATGCCCAAAACAGCCAACCCATGTACGACATGTACCAGCTCGTACTGGATTCCATCCGCACGTGGGGATGTCGTATGGCTTCCAATTTTAGTTTGGCGGGTGAACAAGAGAGCATCTTCGGTTCTTGGGGCGTATTGGATCATATCGACTTGGAAGGCCTACCTTGAAACAGCCCCTAAATATCAGGTGCATCTGGACAATATGCCCGCGCAAGCCTGTGTGGAGGCAGCCCGTGCACAAGACCTGTCCTGCATCACCCCGAACAGCACAGAAGCGCCAACATGGGAAGATGTAGCACCCGCGCTTTGGGTGTATCCCAACCCCGGGCAAAACGTGATCTACTTCCGAGAGGTAGCGGCGTAAAGTGGTGGGATTGTATGATTTGGGTGGGCAGTTGGTGAAACAAACTACCGCCACCTACCTAGATGTATCTGAACTGCCAGCAGGCTTTTATGTAATTCGCACTGGCAACCATATTGCTAAATGGGTAAAGCAATAGTGTAGGATATATGCTAAAGAGCATGTCTAAAATTTCCTGAAGGGGAGAAAGTCTTCAATTTTTGTTCTAAATAGGGCAGACTGCGAAGTAGCCAATTAAGTTATCCCTAAGGAAATTTTAGACAAGCTCGTATTGAATAGACCATTGGTATTTTGTCCTCCAAATGTTCTATTCTGTATTTTATTGGCTCAAATTCTACTGTCTTATTGAAACAGTTATAGGGCGAATAATCAAACTCGTCTAACAATTTTATTTCAAGTCCGTTTTTAATCAAACTGTTCAGCACTTCGCTTATGCTGTGATTCCACACTACATAGGATTGTGTTATGTCGGCGTTTTTGTCGGCATAAGTACCACTTTCTGTTTCTAAAATTGGTCCTGAATTAAAATATCTGTAAGCAATTTTATCGAAATTGTCATCAAACATCCATACAACTGGGTGAAACTCTACAAATATAAATTGTCCCTTAGGTTTTAAATATTTAGCAACAATTTTCGCCCATTGATCTAAATCGGGCAGCCAACCAATTGTTCCGTAGCTTGTAAAAACAACATCAAATTTTTCGTTCAAATGATTTGGCAAGTCATAGATATCACAACAAATAAACTTTGTATTTGAGTGAGTTTCTTTTGCTAATTGCTTAGCACTTTCAATGGCTTTATCAGAAAAATCCACCCCCGTAACATCTGCTCCAAGTCTGCTTAATGAGATTGTATCTTGCCCGAAATGACATTGTAAATGCAAAATTTTTTTCCCTGCTACGGCTCCAAGTAAATCTAATTCAATACTATTTAATGACGTTTTTCCTTTTAAGAAACTGTCAAGGTCGTAAAACTCCGACTTTAGATGAGTTTCAGTTCTATTATTCCAAGATTGTCGGTTTATTTCTATGTAGTTATTTTCTATGCTCATTTCTCTACGCTCATTTTTTTACACAATAGCTAAATTGCCAAGGACAGTCTGCTCCCCTACCCCATCCCGACTACTCACTTTCGGCTATAAGGGGACATCTTTTTTTGCTCCTTGCCGCAGCGTGGCGATTTAGGGGCAAGTTACGGGTTTTCTTGGTTTTTGTGCCGTTTTGGGGTGTACTTCAAATTTTTCACTTCTTGCTGTTAGTAGGAAAACAGGGGGACAGTACATTAGGTTAAATCCATTTAATACCCAGCTGTAAGGCATTGGATTTCAATGGCCAGTATTTAGAAGCGACTTATTGCCGCACCGTATGCGCAGTATTAGGCGCAATTTTGATATTTACTTGCTTAATCCTTGTTGACGAATAAATTCTCCAAACATCAACTCTTCACTTTTGCTTAGTGAATCTAAGTCATTTAAGGTTAAATCACTTTGTCCAATTGGGGAATAAAATTTCCATTTCCATGTTGAACGATGTTTCATGAATAGGTATTTTTCTCCAAATTCATCGTGCATATATATTCCAAACCAATTTCGTATTCCTATTCCAAGAATGAATAAAAAGATAAATAGAATTATCTTAACTAATCTTGTATTTAGAGTCTTATTATTTTTCATTTTCTCTCTTAGCATTTTGACGAAAATAGCTGATCCCATTTTTCCTGAAGGCATGTCTTTATGCACACGCTTTGTGCAAGTATTCCTACGCTTAGTGTATAAAGCCAAGCCAAAAATGGGATCACTTATTTTTTCCCGTCCCTTAGTTCTCTTAATTCAATCAACTTACTTTTGCGAACGATAAAGTCTGTTTAACTCTATCATATTGAGCCATTCTATTTTCTTCATCGTTTACCATTTCTGTTTCTAATTTCATGGTATGAAGTCTATATAAGCTTTTTGCTTTTAATAAACCTTCACTATGCTTTTCTATTCGGTAGAGAAGATCCACATTTGGATTTTCTTTTCCCCTGATTATTCTATTCAATTGTGCTGGATGAATATCAATTTCTTCTGCGAAATCTTTTTGAGTCCTTTTAGTTATTGACAAGTATTCTTTAAGCTGATTAGAGAAATCAAACCTTGGATTATATTCATTCTGTTCAATATAATTTTGAATCTGAATTTTCATCCTCATCAAATTACTCAGAATTACATCGGTTTCCGACATATTCTTCAATCGCTCCATCCTGATTTTCAGAAATTCTTTATGAGCTTCTTTCTTTTCTTCTTCTGACAAAGTGCTTCTTAATACGAAACTCTCCACTATCTCTTCATCAGTATAGATTTTCGACAAATCTTCATAAGTGGGTTCTTTCATTTTATCTACCATTTTACAAGTATTTGCTTGTTAGATCAATCGCTGCTTGGCCATCAATAAACACCAAGTAACCTCCATCAATAAATCCATACTTGCTTTAATTGACTAAATCAATCAATATTCCTTATTGTCTATATCATTTTTCTTTGCACGCGCAGCGTTGTGCAACGCTAAGGACTGCCTGCTCCCCCACCCTATCCCGGCTACCCACTTTCGGCTATAAGGGAACATCGCTTTTTTGCTCCTTGCGGCAGCGTGGCGATTTATGGGCAAGTTACGGGTTTTCTTGGTTTTTGTGCCGTTTGGGGGAGTACTGTAAATTTTCCCCTTCTTGCTGTTAGTAGGAAAACTAAGGGGCAGTACATTAGGTTAAATCCATTTAAAACCCAGCTTTAAGGCATTGGATTTCAATGGCCTAATAGTATTTAGAAGCGACTTCTTGTCGCACCGTCATATATAATGTTGCCTGTAGGCTTTTGATTTTCATTTAGTTCGCAATATCTTTTGTCCTAATAAAATAGGAATTGGAATGCGGCTCTCTGCCCGAGCAGAAGGATGAGAGCTACTAATATTTGAAAGGATTACGACTGCTTTCTTTTTTGATTTTGAGAAACCTACAAATGCAGTATAACCTCCTGATGAACCTGCATGCCAAATGAATGTATTATTTGCATCTTCAAGGTTGTGCCACCACCCAAGCCCCATTGCATTTCCTTGCCACAGCTTATCTTCGGGCATTTTTATTTGAAAACCTAAAGGGTCATGAGTTGCTTCAAAAACCAAAGTGCTGGTGTGATGCTTCTAATTGAGCAGTAGTGTAAATAATCATATCATTTAATGTCGATTTTATTGCACCTGCTGAATTGATAAATTTCATTTCCCAAGGCTTAGATTTTTTCCCTTTAGCTGTGATTCCAATAATAAATGAATCTCTATTATGCTTGTCAATGGTAAAGTAGCTATTTAGCATACCCAATGGAGTGAAAATATTTTCCTGAACCGATTCTTCCCAAGACATTCCGTAGCTATTGCTGGCGAACGCTCCCAACAGACCATACCCTGCGTTATTATACTCCCACTTTTGTCCGGTCATAGTTCAACTTAAACCTTTTTAAATATCGGTAATAGTGCTTTGCCTTGAAATTTCGATTTGGATTTTTGGTGTAAAAATCATAGCTCTCAAATAGGGCAGCGTGAAACTGGATGAGTATGAGGATAAACCTGTTGTATGCGTAATTAAATCCTGAACTGTAATTGTGCTATTTTGGAATCTGTCCTGCTCCATTTCAACAGGTAAATACTCTTGAATAGGATCTAACAAACTCATATTTCCCTCTTCAACTAATTTCATTATTAAAGATGCCGTAAAGTTTTTGTTATCGACCCAATTTCAAAAATTTTGTCATCATTTTTCGTTTCTATAAACTCATTGCCTTCCAATCGATAGCCGATTTTAGTCCAAATTCCATTTTCTAATATTCCAATACTCAATTCTGTTCCAGTAGGCAGATTTTGGGATTCTTCCTTAATAAAGCCTATCAATTCATCTGATTGAGCAGAAATAGACTTACCTATCAGACTTAATAGTGCTAATAAAACTATCTTATTAATGTTGATTCTATGATTCATTTATGAGTATCTATTTTGCTTACAGGCAACCCTAAGAACAACTCCCATCCCATCCCGATAGCTATAGGGATTCCCTCCCAGTTATAAGGGAACATCGCTTTTTTGCTCCTTGCCGCAGCGTGGTGATTTAGGGGCAAGTTACGGGTTTTCTTGGTTTTTTGTGCCGTTTTGGGGTGTACTTCAAATTTTCTCCTTCTTGCTGTTAGCAGGAAAACTAAGGGCAATCCCTGCGTGCGTAGCCCTGTATAGTGAGGGTGCTGCAACGAGCAGGGGGAGGTGCACTGCTTCTTTTCTTCCCCTATACCGCTTGGCATCCTGTTTCCTGTTAATGGGGCTTCTTCTTTTCCTTGATGAAAAGAAGCAAAAATCAGGCTTTACAAATTTGGCTAAAAATGTACTTTTTTCCACTGTTCGGGTAAAGGGTGTGTCTAAAATCCCATCAATTGCCTCCAAACGGTAAATTTCGTCTTGCTCTGCGTTGAATTTTTTCGTCGTATTGCCCGCATACGACTGCAAAATTCGCCTTGATCAAAACGAAATTTACTCGTTTTCGCCTAATCATGGAAATTTAGATACACCCTAAACTCGCGCCGTGTAGTTGCTTCGTTTTTTTCGGTTTGATTACGCCAATATTCTCTCCGAATTATCTATTTCCTGCTCACACAGTATTCCTCTTTTTGCCAGCCCTTAAAGTCCACTGGACTTTGCCCGCGCCAAGTTCCAAAAAGCACATTTTCTTAACGCCAAATTTGTAAGGCCGCTTGCCTGCCCGCAAAGCCCTATACATATACCCTTGACTACGAATGTGTGTTGGCAGGGATGATAACGCCAGAAAAACTTATGTTTTGTAGTGTAAATATCACAGTTTGCACCACGGTGCGATTGTTCTTTCACTTCTTGCTGTTAGTAGAAAAACCGGGGGGCAATCCCTGCGTGCGTGGCCGGTTGTAATGGGGATGCTGCGAGGATCGGGAATACAACCGTCACGGAAGTACGGCTTAGACAAAAGGGTTATATTCCATTTTTGGAAAATTATCTAAACGTGAAGTACGGCAATAAAACGGTATCCAAGCCAAAGAAGAAAAATTAAGTTGTTCCATGAACCGCTCCCGGCTGACCGTGTGTCGGCTAAGCGGTGTCTCGGCTAAGCCGATGGCCGATATGAGAGGTTTTCGCAGTTTAAACCGTCGAATAGCTTTCCTCAAGGACTCGTTTTTTGAACGTAAGTGGCGTTTCATGTGCTATTTTCTGAAAGCTATTGCAAAAATACTGGTAAGAATTGAAGCCACACCTGTATGCAATTTCCTTTAGTTGAAGTTGATTTTTTTGAATCAGCACTTTAGCTGTTGCGATTCGTTCGCGCAGGATGTACTCAGCAGGCGGATACCCCGTAGCCGATTTGAATGCCTTGAAGAAAGTTGTCAATCCCATTCCTGATATTTTGGCAAGGTTGTCGATACTGAGTTTCAAGTGCAAGTTGCTTTTGATATGCATGATGACTTTTTGAATGACCACACTATCTACCCCTTGTTCGAAGTCTGCCTTGAGTAGGGATAACCCTGATGTATGGAAAACCCTAATGAGGATTTCTTTGATAATCAAGGTGTCAATTTCCCGTTTGTAAGGTGTATGGCTTTGATTTTGATTCTCATATAACCTAAATAATGTTTGAACCAAGTAGGTGTCATTGGACAAAAAATGAGGTAGTTCAGGTGCAGTTTTATCCGAATCAGCTAACAAATAATCTTGTGAAAAGTAAACTTCTTCGTAATAGGCACGTGTGAAAGCCGGATTGAGTTTTAACACCAAGCATCGGGTAGGATTATAAAGGGAAGCATTGGGAATGCAGACATGCTGAATAACACGTCGTTCGGGAATAAAAAAAGTGCCCGGCACGAACTCAATCTTTAAGTGATCGCTCTCGATTGTTTTATGACCGCACACCATGGCGGTCAGCACATACTGATCAAAGTAAAACTTGATGCCCTTGGCCGCACAGTTAGTGTCATAAATGGATAAAACCCCATGATCCAACTGATAATCCGTACCTCTTTCTATAAAACGCTCCATTAACTGACTTTAAATATTCTACAAAGTAGGTGTAATATTATTCAAAAACAATTTTTAAGTGCAATTATTTCTTGAATTTGAATTTTAATGCACAAAAATTGAAGAATACATTAATTATCAAGAAAACAGAGCCGATATATTTGACACCATTAAGTATGGGAAAAAAAATAGATTCAGCATTTTTCTGGTCAAATAAATGGGATGAAAACGCATAAAATGAACCGCTTATTTATCCAATTGTCTTTGCCAAATTCGGAATCAATTTTTTCTTATCCCTAAGAAAAATTAAATTTAGTAATATGAACACTTATTATTGTAATGTTGGTGGCAAAGCTGTTTCGGCAGAGCAGACGTTTGAAATAAAAAACCCTGCGACGGGTGAAACCTTAGGATTTGCGCCCATTTCTACGCCAGAACAAGTAGCAGCAGCCGTAGCAGCAGCCAAAGCCGCTCAACCTAGCTGGGCCGCCAAAACAAATGAGGAACGGAAACACATACTCATGAATGTAGCGCAGGCTCTGACCGATCACATGGGGTACTTGGCGCAGTGGATTACCCAAGAGCAAGGTAAACCTATGGCAGGCCCAGGGTCGATTTTCGAAATGCAAGCTTGCATTGGCTGGACGCAAGTGCCTGCATCTATGGATTTGCCCGTAGAAGTAGTCTTCGAAGACGAGACACGCCGCGATGAACTGCATCGGAAACCTATAGGCGTTGTAGGTGCAATTGCCCCATGGAATTGGCCGCTGATGATTGCTATTTGGCAAGTTATTCCCGCCCTCAGGGTAGGAAATACTGTCGTGCTGAAGCCTTCGGAATTCACGCCCATCGGCACCTTGGAAATGGTCAGAATTATGAATACGGTGCTGCCTCCAGGTGTATTGAACACTATTAGTGGCGATGGCCAAGTAGGGGCACTACTCGTGGAGAACAAAGACATTAAGAAAATAATGTTTACGGGATCAACCGCAACTGGCAAGAAAATTGCAGCTGTCTCCGGTACCAATATGGCACGACTAACCCTAGAGTGTGGTGGCAATGACCCTGCTATCGTATTGCCTGGCACGGATATGTCATCCAGGGTGGGTGATTTGTTTTGGGGAGCGTTCATCAACATGGGGCAAACATGCGCATGTGCCAAACGCCTGTATGTACATGAAAGCGACTACGATGCCGTTGTCGGGGCGTTACATGCCATTTCGGATCAAATGCCAATGGGGGATGGTATGGAAGATGGAATTGTACTAGGCCCCGTCCAAAATAAAATGCAGTTCGACAAAGTCAAAGAATTGGTAGAGGATGCCAAAGCACATGGAGCTACCATCATTCGCGGCGGGACTCCCTTGGCGGGGAAAGGTTATTTTTATCCCATCACCTTGGTAGGTGGCCTCGACAATGGCCACCGATTGGTAGATGAAGAACAGTTCGGCCCTGTATTGCCCATCATAAAGTACAAAACCATTGAAGAGGCTATCCAAAAGGCGAATGACACAAAGACAGGTCTGGGCGCATCTGTCTGGAGCGACAACCCTGAACAAGCCGCTTGGGTGGCTTCCCAAATCGAGTCGGGTACCGTTTGGATCAACCAACATGGTGCCATTCACCCGATGGTACCCTTTGGTGGGGTCAAGGATTCAGGCTATGGCGTAGAATTTGGTCTCGATGGTTTGAAGGCGCTGACGCAACCCCAGATTATCAGCTTCAAAAAGTAATCTTGGGTTGTTCGACTTACATCCGTTCATTCACTTTCAAAATATTAAATAATTATGGTTTACTTCATCGAACTTTGGAGTCCTACGCCCGCTTGGTTGGCGCTTTCAACCGAGGAAAGGGCGAATTATATGGCTCAAATCGGCCCACATGTGCAAAATTTAATCGATCAGGGGGTTCAGATACTTACTTGGTCACCCAATGATGCCAAGACAGACAAACGGATTGATTTCGACTACTTTGCCATCTGGGCATTTCCCAACCAAGCTATTGCCGATGGTTTCCAACAACTGGTGACGGGAGCAGGATGGTATAATTATTTCGAACAGGTCAATGCAATGGGGCAAGCGGCCAGTGCGGATAGCGTGATTGGTCAGCTCATACAACTCTAATTGTTAGTCGATTTTACATATTTTCAGTTCGTTCCCTAACTATATATAGGTGACTGGAAATAAATAGATTCAGAATAGGGAATCGAAAAAGGTTAAATTAGTGGTTCGTTTTAACCATTTTTCGATTCCCCTTGAATGCTGAATCTATTCCCGTCGAATTACTAAAATATCGAACGTAAAAACAATGATGTACAACAAATCGATAGAAACGCTGCCTTTGGAGGAACTTCGCCTGTTGCAGAACAAGCGTTTTTTATCGTTGGTAAATAGGCTTTATCAGTCTGTTCCTTTTTACAAAAAGCAATTTGACGACGCAGGCATCCATCCTAGTGATATTCGGGGTTTGGTGGATTTGCCGCGATTGCCCTTTACCAAGAAGTCAGACCTAAGAGACAATTACCCATTCGGAATGTTCGCTGTACCTATGGATGAGGTTCGCAGGATTCACGCATCCAGTGGAACAACCGGTAAACCGACCGTGGTGGGCTATACGCCGCACGATTTAGACATATTCGATGAAGTTGTCGCACGTTCGTTGGTGTGCGCGGGTGCGCAAGCTGGTATGAAACTCCATAATGCGTATGGATACGGGTTGTTCACGGGCGGATTGGGCTTGCACGGAGGTGCCACAAAACTTGGCATGGCGGTAATTCCTGTTTCTGGGGGTATGACCGCACGGCAGTTGACCATCCTACAAGATTTCAAACCAGAAGTGATATGTTGTACTCCTTCCTATGCACAAACCCTGAGTGAAGCCTTTGAGCAAATCGGCTTTGATACCCGCGACTTGGCCGTCAAATATGCCATTCTTGGTGCAGAACCCTGGACGGAAGCCATACGGCAACAGGTTGAAAATGGGCTACATGTGACGGCCACTAATATCTATGGGTTGAGCGAAATCATAGGCCCTGGCGTATCTCAAGAAGATTTCGAGGAACGCGGTACAGGTAGCTATGTTTGGGAAGACCACTTTTACCCGGAGGTCGTTGATCGCGATACTGGCGAACCCTTGCCTCACGGGCAGGAAGGTGTCTTGGTTTTCACAACGCTCACTAAAGAGGCTTTTCCACTGCTTCGCTACTGGACGAATGACATCTGCTCCATTGCTTATGATAACAATGCCAAGCGTACACATATCAAAATGTCGAGCATCAAAGGTAGGGCGGATGATATGCTCATCATCAGAGGCGTCAATTTGTTCCACACACAAGTGGAGGAAGTCATACATCAATTTGAGTTCCTTTCTCCCAGCTATCGGATCATCGTCCGAAAAGAAGGCACTATGGATACTGTCGCCGTAGAAGTTGAATCGAAAATAGCCGACGACACCCACCACCCCGATTATCAAAAAAGGATCTGTACAGCACTAAAAGACACCATTGGCTTATCCATGGAGGTCACCCTTTGTGCCCCAGGCAGTATCCCCAGAAGTGAAGGTGGAAAACTCAATAGAATCGTCGATGAACGCAAGAGCTAAGCATATATCAAGCGCACTATGAACAGCTCCTTTGCACGAACCGACTGCCATACTACCCACTTTCGGCTACAAGGGAACATCGCTTTTTGCTCCTTGCGGCAGCGTGTCGTCCGCCTCCACGGCCTTGTCCTTTTTCCATTTGTGTAGCGTGGCAGCGCTGACCTGATACTCCCTGCTCACGTCGTTGACCGATGACCCCGCATCCTGCTTGACCAATATCTCCAGCCTTTGGTGTTTCGTGAATTTGATCGCCCGCACTGTTGTCCGATTTAGAAGTTTGTAAAATTATTGATTTTTACTAAATCGTGGTTGCTTTTATTGGGGAGCGTACACAGTCTATATCTGAATTATCAGTGAAGTTTTGAGTAGGCACAAAACGGAAGGTTTTAGAAGTCGCATCTTGACTTGCTTTATTTTATCGGAACAGAACCTTTTAAGGTATGATACTTTTCTGTTTGATGCCATTTGCCGTTTTTGTCTTGAAAGATAATACCAGAGTTTTCTAAAACTTCTCTAGTAATGGTTGTGGCATCTTCAAAATGCTCTAAGTTATCTTGCCAGTTTTTCAAAGCAACATCTTTCAAATCGGTCAGAACAAAATCGTTTTGATTCCAATCACAAATAACATCTTCATTTTCAATCCAAATATCAACCCAAGCTTTGATTTTTCCATCTTGAATTAAAACTGAAACTTTTTCGTATCGAATGGCTTTCATCTTTAATCCATTGGTTTTATCATTTTTTCAATAAAATCAATTTCTTCCTGAGATAAATTGTATTTTTTATAAAGTTGTTGGTCAATTTCAGAAATTGATTTTGTCCAATCAATGTCTGATTTAGAAGTAAAATTTTGTAATGGCACTTTTTGCCAAGTTGCTCTTGTATTATGTTGAGTAATCTTTAAGAGGCCGAGCATTGTCCGAGTAAATTTTGATTTAATGTATTTTAGGACATTCTGTGCCTCTATTTCATTGTCAAAAGCACCTATTGATAAAAAAGTATCCGTATGACCAATAAATGGTTGTCCAATAATTGGTGTACTTAATATCTCTCCAATTACGCCAGAACCATTAGCTTCAGGTACAATAACTTTCCATTTTCCGAATGAATCAGGCAAAGACAAATATTTTCTATCAATCCATTTGTATTGTCGTTGAGCCTTGACTAAACCTAATATTTTTATGGAATCTTGATTTTTACAATTATCAAAAAAAGCAAAATCCATTTTTGAGAATGATTTTGAAACAATTTTATTTTTAGTTCCTTTGCCTTGCAATTTTTCAGCGTGTGGAAAGTCTGTAAAAAAAGTACCCGAAAAACGATAAATCCCTTGCGATTGCACAAGTTCAGAGAATGACAACTCTTTATTTTGATCAACTTTTTTTGCAATAGTAGATAGTTCTGGGAAATGCGTAAAAGTTTCAATTGGCTCGAAAACTTGATTTTTATTTCTAAAAAGGATAGTTAAACCGCCTTTAATATCTGTATCTTCAAATAATTTCGATGAATCTTGTTCATATAATACAACTTTCAGATGCTTATCTGATAGCATTTTTTCATTCCAAATTTTAGATGTCTGTCCAGCATTAAATAAGAACCTTGCAGGAGATATTAAAATATATTGTTCTGACAGATTTTCTGCTAAGTCATAAAAGTATTGATAAATTGGTTCGTCACGAGCTACTCCACTTTGCTGATAAGGCGGATTACCTACAATTACATTGAATTTCATTTTCTTGTTGTTTATTTTAATGGTTTCTTTTTCAATGAATTTGTTTTCACTGATTAGGTCATAGGATGTGTAGTTTGCTTCAATTAGTTTTACATCTAATTCAAGTAGTTTGTACACTTTTCTAGTAAACTCATACGCAATTTTTGATGTTGGTATAGAGTAGAATTTGTTGGCTATTGTTGCGCCAAACTTTTTATATACGGCATATACAAACTCGCCTTGTTTGGAAGCAATATCTAAAAGCATTGTATTCTTGTCAATGGCTTTGGCTGGTAACCCGTTTATGATTTTGTCGGTAACAAATTCGGGGGTTACAATTTCTGAATCTGATAAGCGACTAAATTTTTTCATTGCATTACTGGCTCTTTCAATTGGAGAAATGGCGGTATCATTTGCTAATGAATTAATGTTGTGGATTTTATAATCCAGTTCGCTTAAAATAAATGGGTTGATGTGCTTTTGAAACAAATCAAGTATGGTGATTTCAAGGCTCAAATTTGAAGCTATCCGCAAATTATCTTCGTTATCCTTGATTTGATTAATGATTTCTTGTAAGGATTTAACTCTTGAGTCTGTCAAAAATGAAAAGAATAAAATCCTTGCATAATACATAGCAAATTGGCCTTTGTAATCATTTACTGTTTCATCTTCTTTGGTTTTGGATTTCGTATTCTCTTCATTTTCGTCCTCATCATTATCGGAAGTATCATCTATATCAATTTCGTCTCCTTCGCCTTTTGCTGGTGGAATTTCTAATCCTTGACGAGAGCCAATTTTTCCTTGTCTTTCAATTTCAACTTTGATTGCGTCAATATCCAATAAAGAATAATCAATTGAAATAGTTGTAGCTTCATCAAATACACTTCTGCTACTTGAATATTTACGAACAGCATCCAAAATATCAGCTGGCTGTATTTGAACAATTTTGTTGTTGTTTAAAACTACAATGGGAGATATTTCAAGCTCTTTGCGAATTCGTTCTTCTAGTTTACTGTTTCCGTTGGATTCGGTATTTACATTGTAAATCTGTGATTTATGTTCCTGCATCTGGAACATTCTGTTAGGGTTAAAATCAACCAATAAAGTTTGTGGTTTCATGTTAAACTTAACCACATCACCATTCGGCTCTTTGAAAACCTTGATGAATTGATTTTGTAAACGAAAAACGGCTTGGTCGTATTCTTGCGGAGAAGCAGTGTCTTTAAGGTAAAGCATAGTGTCCCATTCGGGAACCGTACTCCCTGTAAGCATTCTGTTTACTGTCAAGGTGATTGTTTTTACATTATTACTTTCGCATTTCTTTATTTTTGCTTGAACTGCCTGTGTGTCTTTGAATTTTTTTTCGTTCTCAACTCCAGAGATATTTATGATTTCATAATCGCTAAGATGTTTAAACTTGTTATTCTTGATAATTTCTTGTAATGCGTCACAAGAAGCACGATAAGGCAAAACACAAACAATATGACGGCACATTTTGCCATCTTTCAGTTTGTCGTAATCTAGGAAACTCAATAAATTTTCATCTGTTTCTGTACCGTCAATTACTTTCAGTAAGTCAAGAATTTCCTTTTCGTGAATAAATTTATGATGAAGATTTGTTTTGGTGTCTTTGGTTATGGATTGCGGTCTAAAAAGTTCTGAAAAAGCATAGGTTACGCCTTTCTTTTTCATTTCTTCCATTTCTTTCGGGAAGATTCATTGGGATTAAAAGCAAAACGAATCATTTGAGGAAAGCCATAATAGTGGATTATCCCATTCTTTGATTTCGTCTTTGTTTAGATTTTCTAAATCCCATTTTGCTTGATGTCTCTGCAATGTTTGTGAATTGATAGAATGCAATAATATCATCATTCGTAAATTCACTATTCATCAAAATGCGGTATGGCGTTCCTGAAAGATGAATCCGAACTTTCGAATTAAAAACTTTATTGGTAATTTCTAAATCGTCTAAAGTATTGTCATTTAGTTTTAACTCACTTTTTATTTCCTTGGTACTTAAATTTTCCTCTTTTAGGACTTTTCCGTATTCAGTCGCTCGTGCTCCAAAATGCGTTTCATCAATCAGTAATAAGTCAATTTGATTTTCAAAAACTTCTTTGTGCTTGTTTTTTATTTCTTCACCTTGTAAATCTTGCAAGGTTAGAAACAAAACGATTTTTTCATTTGCGTTCTGCTTTTCGGCAATTATAGTGTCACTAGATAAGAGAGCGTTGCTATCTAAAAAACAATAACCATCAAATTTAATATGACTTTCAACAGTTCTTTTCCATTCCTCTTTCACATCAGCCTTGGCTGAAACCACAACAACCAAATTAGCTCCCATTTCAACTGCACAACACATAGAGGTGAATGACTTACCAAAACGCATTACTGCATACATCAGTAGGTTAGTTCTGCCTTTTTTTATGGCTTCCTTGAACCGTTTTACTGTTTCGTCTTGATTGGGTCGAAGTGGATAGTTTCCACTTGTGAATAAGTATGTGTAATTGGAATATGGCTTTCGTCAAAGCGATAATATTGATATTTTTGACTCGTTGTTTTGATGTCCACTTTTTATATCGTCTATAGCATCTTGTAGGTCTTTCTTTGTTGCGTTTTCAAAAAACTCATTCGAATAGTATGGTATTCCTTTTAAGGAATTTGGTTTTAATCTGCTTCTTTTTAATTCGTTTTCAAGGAAAAAGTGAACTGCATAATCTCTGAAAAAAATTTCATCATCAACTTTTGCAACATCTTCAAACTTTTTTCAAGGTTAGGGAAGTGTTTACGCCACTCATTCAATCTCATTTCAATTGGTCGATAAGTATCACCAACTTTCAAATAATTTGGAATTGTCTCTTGTAGTAAAAGCATAGATTTGAGGTTCAACTCTTCCAATGATAATATCATTAATCACATCTACATTTATATTGTTTGCTTCTGCCATACTTATTTCTTTAACAGGTCAATAAACCTAATTACTTTACCTGCTTTACTTGTTTCTTTATCGTTTTCCTCCCAATCCATAATGTTGCAATAGATACCATTGTGTAATTTTATGTTTTGTGATTCACAACCTTTACATTTTACAATCTCAGTTTTTATTTCAAAAATATCGGCTATTTCTACTGAGTAAGTTTTGCAGCTATTTGGAATAACACCTTTCAGTCCATCCATTTGCCAAATATTCCAAGAAATGATTTCTGCTATATTCTGGATTTCTTCAATTGACGGTTCTGAATCAAATTTCTGATTAAAGTTTTCAATGAATGTTATTAGCAATGCTTCACGAGCCAAAAGCAAACTATCTCTTTGCCATTCAAAACCATAAGTGCTTTTGTATGCAATTTTAACAGCCTCTAACCATTCAGATTTTGATTCAAATTTTCATTAACAACTCTTAATTTTCTATCTAAAAGGCCTATTCTATTTTCGATATTAATAAATTTCCCTGTTGTTGTGTCATATCTACTAACCAAATAAGGTGCTTCTCCGCAAGTGATTTCTAATCGTGTATCACGAACATAGTCTTGCCACGTTTTCCCTTTTGGAAAAACTATTTTTTCTTTTGTTGTTTCCCAAGATTTAGTTTTGTTTTTTAATACAAATTCTTTATTAAAAACACCTTCTCTTCCAAACCAAGAATTGTCAACAAGGTTGTTTTGTGCGTTACATATCCATGAAGGCGTGAAAACCTCTGCCATTTCTTTGGAACGTGATAACTGCAAAACTTTGTCTTTGTGAACTCTAGGCATGATTACATTTCCTTTTTCACCTGTTATTAAATCAGGTGAAATTTCAGAATCAAACCTGTAAGAATCTCCTAAATGTTCGTAGTTGTCTGTTGCCCAAAATATGTTTTTTTGAGTTGTTTGGTCACATAGTAGTATGTCGAGAACGTCAGGATACTTCTCGATTAACTCATTTTCTAATATGTCGATAACTACTTGCACTTGTAAACCTCTTCGTTAGTTTTTAAAAGTACTTTTACATCAATATTTAGAATGCTCGCTATTTCATACAGCACTTCAAACCTTGGTTGTTGTCGGTTTTAAACATATCCGTTCACCATATTATAACTCTTTACAAGTTTTTCAGCCAACCAAGTTTGCTTAATTCCTTTCTCTTCAAGTACTTCCTTTATTCAGTTCAAGTCCGTATAAAATTAAGTCCGCAAGATAATTAATTTAGATTTATTTTCTCGTAAATCAATAAAAAGAGTGTTTGTTTAATTGTCTATCAGCGGTGGGTAGGGCAAGTTCTTTTGCTGCGGAGGAATGGTGTAGCAAATGTGCTTGACCGAAAGGTTGGCTTTTTTCTGCATGAAACACAACTTAGTCACACCCAAAAGTCCCCCCCCCCTTTTGTCGTACTTTCACCCAAAAAAGGAATTCCAAAACGGCGCATACCACACTAAGCAAGCGGCTAACCACTTGCTTAGTCGCCTGCACATAGGTTAGTGAATCAGCCCTCGGCAAATATATACGACTATATCTATAAATACAACAGCACAGCTAAGTTTTCAGAAAAAACACCCCCTCACACAAAACCGACGAAACTCACCAACCGCCCCCGTGAGCGATAGGAACGGGTGGCTGCCCCTGGCCTTGCCGGGGCGGCCTACGAGTGGATAGCGCGACCCCTGCCTGGCGTTGGGTTGGCGGGAGGCGGCAGGGGGCACGGCATAAATAATTTTGGAAAATGCCCCTCTTGCAACGGGGACACGCCACAATCGGTTGTCAGGTATCGAATAACTCGTGGCTGTCCGATGGGTAGGGGCGGATATTACTGCGCCCAAGGGCCCATGGCAATCTGCTGGAGCATGTGCTGGAAGTAGAAGGGGTTCATGAGTAAGGCGGCACCGATGATAAACACCACGCCGAAAACAGCTCCCGTGAAGTGGGCATTGTGGCCTATGTTGTCGATGCCTTTTTTGTCCATGTAGTTGGAGTAGATGAGGTAAACGATGCCGAGAAACAAGGCCGGAATGCTGAAAAATGGCAGTATGAGCAGGGTAAGCCCCGCCCAAGGGTTGGTGATGATAAAGGCGAAGATAACGGCGGAAGTGGCACCCGATGCGCCTAATGCGCTATAGGCAAAGTTGTCTTTGTGCCGGAAGTAGGTGGGAATGCCCGCCACGACGATGGCCAGCAAGTAGAAGGCAATATAGGCCATGCGCCCCCACAGTTCGCCAAAAAGCACTTTGATGAACAACTGCTCCACGTACTCTCCGAAGGTGTACAGGACGTACATATTGACCATAAGGTGGATGAGGTCGGCGTGGATGAAGCCACCCGTAAGCCAGCGGTGGTATTCTCCCCGCGCAATATCGACGGGGCGAAAGAGGAACTTAGCCTTCATCTCGGGGTTGTTGAATGCCTGCCAGGAGACGAGGGAGGTCATGATGACAATGATGAGGGTGATGGAGATATTCATACGGTTAAGTTATACATTGTGGTAAGGCTCATGGCGCAAGATCGTCATGGCGCGGTAGAGTTGCTCCAACCAGAACAGGCGTACCATCTGGTGGGAAAAGGTCATTTTTGATAGGGCAATTTTTCCATTGGCCCGTTCGTATATCGATTCATCGAAGCCGTAAGCACCGCCTACGAGGAATATAATACGATTGAAAGGCATTTGTAATTGTTGATCCACCCATTGCGCCAACTCCTCCGAGGTGAATTGCTTGCCGCGTTCATCCAACAAAAACAGGCCGTCGGTGGGTTTCAGTTTTTGCAATACCCCTTCGGCTTCTTTCTGCTTGAGTTGGACGGGGGTGAGTTTGCCTGCGTTTTTCACATCGGGCAAAATTTCCACCTCGTGGGGCAGGTAGTGCGTCAGCCTTTTCTCGTACCGCTGCGCCCCTTCTTGTAGATAGGCATCGGCGGTTTTGCCAATAAACCAAGAGGCTACTTTCATGCGAGCAGGGGTTGCAAAAGGGCTTCGAAAGTGGTGAAATGGACTCCTTTTTCCTTTAGTGTTGCTAAGGCAGCGTCCACGTCGCCGGCAGTCAGGTTTACGCCTCGGCAGCCGTCGGTGATCAACCAGGTTTCAAAGCCGAGGGCTACGGCATCCAAAGCCGAAAATTTGACGCAGTAATCCGTTGCCAGCCCCATGATATAAACGCGGCGGATGCCTTGTTCTTTCAACCACTCGCCCATGCCCGTGGATTGGCGGTGGCCATTGTCGTAGAAGCCGCTGTAACTGTCGATGTCGGGGTTGGTACCTTTGGTGAAGACCTTGGTGATGCCTGCTACCTGGAGGGAGGGTTCAAACTCGGCACCGAAGCTATCCTGAACGCAGTGCATGGGCCATAGCACCTGCGGCAGCCCGTGTAGGTCGATAACTTGGCCGGGCTTGCGCCAAGGGTGGTTGGCGGCAAAGCTGCCGTGGGTGGCCGGATGCCAGTCTTGGGTAGCTACTACGGTATGGAATAACGGCATGAGCGCGTTGGCAACCGGAATCACCTGATCGCCTTCGGGTACGGGTAAGGCACCTAAGGGGCAAAAATCGCGTTGCAAATCAATCAGCAACAGGGCAGTATTTGAAGAATCCATCATGGGTTAATACGATCTGACGACAAAGGTATCTATGCTAATGGCATAAGTGGATAAATAGTTGTGAATATAGGCAGATAATTCCTTTTCCTGCCGACTGACGGTCTGTTTGTTGCGCCCGTTTTTCCAGTGCGCCCAAAAAATGGGTAACTCGCGGCCCGGCTGTTGAAAATCCAGCACCGTGGTGGTGCCAAAGGCCAGGGTGTCTAACTGGCTGAACTGGGCGGCGGCGTGTATGCTGGCGGCCATACGGTGGAGGTTGGTAGCATCCATACGGTCGGGTAGCTGGTCTTGTGCGCGGGCTAAGCTGTCGCGGTGTGCATTTTCTCTTTGCAGCATCCGCAGCTCTTCCAACTGCCGCGACAACTGGTCGAATTTATTTACCCCTACGGCTTGTTTGGCTAAATCATCCAACTTGATGCGGTAATCCGGGATGGTTTTCAACTGGATATGCGCTAAGTTATACTGGGTGTTGAGTAGGAGGGTATAGGTCTGTTCCAAGCTATCGGATATATCTCGGTTCATGAGCTGTAGCACCAGCACGCTGGAATCTTCCGTTACCCTGAACGTGGAATAGTCGATGCAATCGGTGCCGAATTGGTCTTGGATAAAATGCTGGACGGCTTGTTTTTTGCGCATTTCCAAGATGACATCCCGCAGAATGATGATACCGGGAATGATGATGATTAAGCTAAACAGACCTACTGCCCAGCGGGCGTTGCGACCTTCGCGCTCATCGGGGTGTGCCTTGTAGGGAAAATCGAGTAGGCGGATGATGAACCAAGAAGTAAGGGCAATAAAGAAGGAGTTGAGGAAAAAAAGGTAGAAAGAGTTGAGGGCAATGTCCATATCGGCATTGGCGATGCCGTAGCCCGTCACGCATAGGGGCGGCATTAAAGCGGTAGCAATGGCTACGCCCGGTATGGCGTTGGATTTATCCTTGCGGGTAATGGAGATGATGCCTGCCACGCCGCCAAAGATAGCCACCAACCCATCTAAAAAAGTAGGGGCGGTGCGGGCTTGAATCATGGTCGTGAACGCCCCCAAAGGGGTAAATAAAAAATAAACGGTGCTGGTGACTAAGGCAATAGCGGTAGCCACCAAGAAAGAACGCAGGGAAGAAAAGAGCATATCGCGGTCGTTGATGCTAGCGCCCAAGCCAATGCCCAAAATAGGCGACATGAGGGGCGAAATAAGCATAGCACCAATGATAACCGCCTCGGAGTCGAGGTCCAAGCCCAAGGAAGCGATGAGGATGGAGCAAATCAGCATCCAGGCATTGGCTCCCTCCATGCTCCGCCCGTTGCGGATGGCAATGATTGTGCCCTCCCGATCCATACCTGCCTTCAAGTCGGAAAAGGACGTGAACCAGGATTGGATGCCGGAGAGGAGGTCGTTTATTTTTTGCTGCATGGTTTGTGTGTTTGCAGTTGTTTATGTCGTTATTTTTTTACTATATTGCAAATGTATGTTATCAACTGCGTACTTAAGTGAACAAATTCTCGCAAAATTGTAAATTAACCCTTTTACCACCGCTTTCTAAAGTTTCCTTTGAAGGAAAAGAGGTAGTGGATTTTTTACCTAAAAATTTCACGATATGAGAACTTTATTAATTTTTCTGAGCCTTACCTTATTTATTTTTTCTTGTGACAGGGATGAAAGTCCTGAAAAAGTGGAACAGCTTACTGATTTGACGTTGCAGTTACCCCTTTCCCAACAGGGACTTTTGCTGGAGGAAGTAGCGTTGGATGAGTCACTGACTTTACCAACTGGCACAAAAGTGACACAAGCTAAAGATAATTTGGAAACTATTTATTTTGAGCTCCCTGCAACGCATTTGTTCTTGACAACTAACACAGCTACTGGGCAATCAGGTACTACCCGTTATGGCGGCTATTCATGTACTTGCGATGGGCGGACAGGAAGTTGTGCAGCTTTTTCAGCAGGAGGGCAATTTGGATGTCTTCATAATAGCTGTAGTGGTAATTGTGTAGGTACTGTCAAGCCATCTGGTGGCAATACCCTGACTGGAAGCCCCGATGTTATCGTAGGCGTTCTTGACATGGCAGATGATGTTTTGAAGGCTGGTTTTTCTCAAGGAGCAGCTTCGTTGAATGAGCAAGGGCTTGATGCTTTCTTCAAGATAGCAGAAGTGGCTCGCCAAATAGAGGAGCAATACGGTTTTGCCTATCATAAGTTCCCAGCCATCAATATGGAGTCATTAGCGGCAGACGCTCCTGCACCTTCAGGCCATTTGTTTTTACCTGTTCATATGTACGGCATCCATTTCCTGATGCTCATTCCTGCATCAGAAAACAGTCTTGAGCTTTTTCCCGAGTACGCATTAGCGAAAAGTGGAACCCCTACCTGCGAGGGAAGTAACGGTTGTAGCTGTTCATTAAAAAAACAGTGCTTTTTTGGGAATTGTATTTGGACTTGCTCTGGTTGTAAAACCTGTACAATCGGTGACCCAAATGAATAGAGCAGGTGATATGGGGGGCTATGGTGGGAATTTTGCCCTCAGATCGTCTCCATATCACCACTTCTAATAGACAGTAGGGATGTACGCAGTTTTATGTCATGGGTGATAAACCCGCCCATGTAGGAATTGCCATCTGTTGCCCTTTGGGTGATAGATGGCAATTTTTTTGAGCTTATTAGTGGTTATATACGCGCTAATCAAGGCAAAGGTAACTCCCTAAACAAGGCATCCATCGTCAGGCTGTTTTGCACCATGCCAGCGTAGCTGTTGTCTTTTAGTCCAAAACTGCTGATAAAGGTAAGGAAAACGGATTTGGTCGTCCTGCTTTCTTGGATAAAAGAGCCAATTTTGTGCCGAAGGGTTTCGGCATAAGCCTTGGTGATCACAAAAGGATGGATGGAAAACTTCATTTCGCACAGGTTGATGACCCTATCGGAGCGATCAATTAAGAGGTCAATTTGGGCATCATCCGCCCGCCAAGTAGCCGTATGGGTCTGTACGGCACCGATGCGGAGTGCTTCTTTGATTTGTTGGACGTGGTGCAGGCAAACCATTTCAAAAGCATAGCCGCCCCAAGTGCGATATAGGGGCGATTCGTTGGCATTTATCCAAAAGGCCTCGTCGTCTGGGCTGGACTTTTTGATGAAATTCAGGTAAAACAAGGAGTATAGGTCAATCAATTGGTATAGGCTATTTTTTCTTTTTTGCCAAAACTCCGGTATTTGCGGATGAAGCTGCTCTCCTCCAATTCGTTGATGATGCGGTTCAATCCACCTCCGTTAGTCACCCCGCTGGCTTGGATGATTTCTTCCCTTGTCAGCCCCTTGTTTTTGGTGGAGAGCGCTTCGATGATTCGGATGTGGTTGTCGGCATTCTTGAATAAAGAGCCATAGAGATTTTCAAATTCATATCGAAAAGGAGCACCCCGCTCAAAACAAGCTCGGTTGATATTTTGGAGGGCACTCTGCCCAGCATCCAATTTTTCGAGATAAAACGGGATGCCCCCGAAAACCATATAAAGTTGCACTATCTGATAGCGGTCTATGCGGAAGCCCTGACGCTCCAAAAAACTTTCGGTTTCATTCAAATTGAAGGGTTCCAATTTGATGCGATGGGTAACGCGATTGTGCAGCCCGCCTCTGTTGTTCAGCAGGTTTTTTATCATCCACGAGGCCGCCGACCCGCAGACGATGAGCAAAATATCTTTTCTTGCGCTTGCCCAAGCGTTCCAAAAATGCTCCAACGCGGGTATGAATTTGGAGCGGGGGGTATCCATCCAGGGCAATTCATCCAAGAATACCACCTTTTTTTTGTGTTCAGTAGGTTGTTCCAAAACGGTTCGAAGCAACCGAAACGCATCAAACCACGTTTTTGGAGCACTGAGGGTCAATTCTTTGGGTGCCTGCGCTTTCAGTTCGGCATAAAACTCACTGAGTTGGTCGCTTGTGTCCACATTGGCAATGCCTGTCATCTCGAAGGTCATTTCCTTTTTGAAGACCTCGCGGATAAGGAATGTTTTACCTACCCGCCGCCGACCATAAACCGCTACAAATTCCGATTTCGGACTGTCGAACATTTTCCGCAATTGCTGCGCTTCTTTTTTTCGTCCTATCAATGTCTCCATAACAAAGCTGGCTTAAAGTGTAAATATAAGGCACTTTAAGCCAATAAAACAAGTATAATTGGCTTAAAGTCATTTTTTTTGGCACTTTAAGCCACGTATAGGTAGATTAATATACAGATTGGAGAGGTTTACAAAGGCCATCCTCCTCTATACCACCCCTTCGGGGTTCAAGGCCGTACATTATGAGGTAACTTTACAATATTGCCATCCCTTCGGGATTTTTTTAGAAGGGTATGTAGGCTTTTTAACTAACCCCCAAAGGGATGAACTAATTGTAATAAACTGTAAATCATATAATATGGCGACTTCTTCAAGGTCGTTCCAATGGGGGTAAATGCCCTTTTTTCTACAAACTTATGACCACACCGAAGTCATTCCTGATTTAGGTGCATTTGCCCTATCCTATTACCTTCCCCAAAAAAATCACCCCCCTTTCCGCACCATCCCCAGCACTTTTCCTGCGAAATCGTGGGTGTCTTTTTCGGCATCGCGCCAGTTTTCGTTGACGAGGCCGGAGGGGATGACGTGGTCGGTGGAGGTGGTATTGACGACGACCCTACGTTGGTCATCTGGGGTGGATAAGGCGGGTATCATATCTTGGATGGCTTCCACGGAGATGACCTTATCTTGCTCGTCCTCGTTTTTGTAGTAATAGCTAATGAAAACGGGTTGACGCACCTTGCTGAAGGTAGCCGGCACCATGGTTTGGGACACCAAAAAGCGAAGGGCGTGTAGGCCGTCCACGTGGTAGGTATCCGACCAGTAGGGTTTGGCGGCTTCCTTGGCTTCCCAGTGGTGGTACTCGCCACCTAATACGGCTTTGGCAATGCTTTCGCCCCAAGGGCCGTTGAGGAGTTTTGTCTCGGAAGCATACATATCCACGTTGGGGGAATAGAGCAGGAGGGCTGCTATGTCGGGGTCTTCAGCGGCTAATGCCAAAGCCAGCGTAGCTCCGGTGGAGGTGGCCATGATGATTACTTTGCGACCTATCGCCTTGCCCATCGCCACGGCATCTTTGGCAGCATCCAACCACGCTTGGGGTTGTATGTCCCGAAACCCATCGATACCCGCCAAACCATGACCAGGCAGCCGCGCCAGCAGCAGGTTGCAGCCATATTGAGCCGCAAACCGCTCGTGTACAGGGCTGGCTTCCATAGGAGAAGCCGAGAAGCCGTGAAGGTAAACCACCGACCATTCCGTAGGCATCAAGCTATCGTACCAGATGATGCGTGCTTCATTGTGAGGCCGAATACCGGGCACTAATGATTCGCGATAGCGGAGCAGGCTGTCCACAGTAGCGATAGGATAAACAACGGCGGACGGCGCAGCATCCAAAGGCGCAAAATCGGGTCGAGGGCCTGCGAAATAGGCAAAAAATAAGCCAAATAAAGAAAAACCTGCAATTTTGACAATCTTCATATTGAAGTTTGGTTAAGAAAGTGTAATTTCGTAAATTATTGGCAATGTGGCACTTAAATTCAAAATTTTTTTATGCTCATATTAGAAAGAAAAGACGGAGAACCCATAGATGGTTTATTGAAGCGCTACAAGCGCAAACACCGTGCGGTGCAAGTAACGAAAAAGCTGCGTGCACGCAAAGAGTTTGTCAAGCCCTCGGTGCAAAGAAGGCAAGAAATCATGAAGGCCAAATATATAGGGCAAAAATTTGCCGATGAGTCGTAGGATGGTAGAGGAACGAAACCCGCTTATGTAACACCTGTCAGTGGCGGTGTTCGCATTTCGCTTTTATTAGAATCCAAATTTCTTCTATTAATTCCTGTATCCGTGGTTTCAATCGCTGCCTTTACGTATCGCACCTATCATAGAACGCGGTGGATTGCATTCGCTCCTAGCACATTGTAACGATAAGAAAACTACGCCCCCCCTTAGAGTTTGTCTAAAATTGGCGAGGTAACTCCAACAGTTGTTAATGTTGAAATTTTTTGGTCTTGGGCATTTGTGTGAATGACAAACCCAGCTATTGTCAAACAAACCAATAAATTTTTCATTTTCATTTTGTCAAGAATTGATTATCGGTTATTAATTTACTGATTATCATTTTTTAGCGGCTGGCAACTTTGCCGTAGTCCTATTTCTTTAGGGAAATATCAGTAAGCCTTGTGGGGGTAACGCGGGAGTGTGATGGTATGACGATTCTGGTGCTGTCTTTTCAACCTTTCCTTTGTCAAATCGTTTTTCCAACTGCTTTCACAATTGCTTTTTTTGCCTTTTCCCAACTGAATTTCTTGTCTAAAACCTCCAAATCGCCATCCATGTCGGCATCCTCAAACCAAGTCAGGCTTTTATACACATGGAACAAGGTGGAATGTGGGTACATCCTGCTGTATGCTTCCATTATATCGGATAAGGAAAAATATTGGAGTAAAAAATAAAGGTCGCAAAATCCTTTTTCCTGCCCCGTCCCGTTATGGCATCTATTTTCATGCTGGCGATGTCCAAGATATTAGCCAAACGGATATTTTCTGTTACCGTTACCTGTTCTCCAAATGGATAAATAAAACGGATAAAATCAACCTTAATACCATCTATCTCCGTTATCAAGGTCTGTTTTTGATTGAAACGCACATTCGGAAAATAATCCGCTGAAACAAGGTGTTGTAGGATGTCCGATACCTGAAAATCTGTTTGCGTAAACATATCTAGGTCAATAGATTTGCGATGCCCTATTTGCAGCGACAAGGCTGTGCCACCCACTAACGTGAACTGCTGTAATGCATCGTCTGCCATCAAGCGCTTTAATAATCCCAATGTGCGGGGTTCGACTGTCTGAGTGTGTAGCATCTGAAATTGTCCAAAGGTTCGTGAAAATAGGCGGAACAAAACGCCAGCGTTTGTTTATCCAAATAGCGGGCTTGCTTGCTTTCGGCTTTGATTATCTCCTTTCCGTAATATCTTTTGATTAAATACCAATCGGAAAGTGTACCGTGTGTAAGGGTGCGCTCTATGATAAAACGCTGATGTTGCTTCACATCCAACGTAGTTTTGTCCACATCCCAGAATAAGGATGGGCTGAAATCTTCTATTTTCAGTTGTTTCTCTTCCATATCCTTGTGTTTTTGCGCTCATTATATGCCAGTGCCGTAGCATTATCTGCCTCACTCATTCCGAGTTCCTTGCTTTCCCAGTCGCAATGCGGCACACTGCACAGTTTTTTGTCTATCATACTCAGTATGACTTTGTAACTGATAAATACCTCGGCTTGCATCTGTTGCCACAAGAGCAGTAGTTCGGCTTCGCTTTCGGCAGCTTGCATCTTGTCCATGAAATGTTAGTTGGCGTTGGCGAGTTCAAGATAGACGAAGAAACCACCGCCCCTACCTAAGTGAAAAGACGGAAATAACCACCCCCATTTTTTCTGCCGATTCGCGAATATTTTCACGCAAGCTCCTTTTAGTCGCTTGCTTAGAAAATTTTAGCGAATCAAAAATGGGGGCAGTTATTTTTAATCCGTCACTAAGCACGGCGATGCGATGGCAAGTTACGGTTTTTTCCATGTTTTCGCGCTGTTTTTGAGGTGTTTTTTAGGGAGCATCCGTCAAAAAGAATACCCCACTTTTAGCACCATATTTTGTGGCGTATCATAGGTTAAGCCGATTATTATGCCATTGAAATCAACGAATGATCCTGCCGAAAGTCCAACATTCAATTCACCATCTTTCTCAATACCATTTTCTTCTTCATTTATGTAGTTAATACCGATGAGAAAATTTAAAAAAAACCGCGTCTCCTTATCTTCAGTACTGAGGTAGTATCTACCTCCTACTAAGGTGTTAACAGTACTTACAAAACCCGTATCACCAGATAAAAAGGAGGATTTGATTCGGGTGTACATATAGGATATTTGCCCCTCGCCCGAAAATTTTTCACTAACTCGGAAAGATGGATTAATGCCTACATGAAAACCTAATCCGCTGTCTAAAATTGGCGAGGTAACTCCAACAGTTGCTAATGTTGAAATTTTTTGGTCTTGGGCATTTGTGTGAATGACAAACCCAACTATTATCAAACAAATCAATAAATTTTTCATCTTCATTTTGTCAAGAATTGATTATCGGTTATTGGTCGTAGATTTTCAGCGACAGTAAAAAGCGAAGGAAAAACAATGCCTCGGAGTCTTCTTCCTCGGCCACTTCGACAATCTGGGGATAGACCTTATCCCAGTCCCCAGCAGTGATGGTAGCGGATTGTAGGAAGAGTTGGAACATGGTGTCATTCAATTTCTTAGAAAAACAGATATAGTCCAACAACCCAAGATTTATGAAATTATGGCGCAGCTATTTTTTTAGCTCGCAAGGCGAAAAACGTAGGCAATGCCTAAGCATCGGCGAGGCTTTTCAACGCAGCGAGGTAAGAAAAGAGCAAGTCAGAAATCACAAATTTTGGGTTGGCGGACTATAACTAAGCCAGGGGTTGTGCTTAGCTGGTGAAGGTACTGTGGTTTTTCGGACGGCACGTTTGCGAAGCCTCCAAAAGGGATTCGTAAACGTGCTGGGTTTTTATGGCTACCCTGACAGGCCGTCTTTAGATTTGCCACAAGCTGTGGCAAATTTTGAATACCGCCGCATTACAATGACGTATAGATTGACTCCAGACGATTGCGAATAACAAGCATCACTTCCTCAAATGCAGGAGTGGCCATTGCCGTATAACGGCTCATCTTTTTGAAAAAAGCTGCCCATTCTTGCTGACGTTTGGGGCTTTCGGCAAACTCGGTACTAAAGACAATATGCTCTCGCGCCACAGGTGTTTCTCGTTGTTGGAATGTGTTTTGAATGGCCGTCTTCAAAACAGCATCGTTGATATCGAAACTCAACAGCAAGCGATAGACATCGTAGAAGTCTTTCATCCGTGAGTTTTGGGCAGCCAGGCTGATCATGGCCTCAAACTTTTCGGCGATTACGGTTTCCAAAGAATAAGCGAGGATTTTCGGCTCCGGCAATTGCAGCAAAGTAGGGTATGTCATATCTACTGGTGAGGGCGTAACGATGTCGCCAAAGCCAATGTCTATTTGTGACATCTGACGTATATTGCCAAGCCGCCCGTCAATCTTGACACGAACGCCGGAATACCTGCCCTCTTTCTTTATTTCGTCGGTGGTTATGGTCTCGTGTAAAAACGATACGCAATCCTCCTTGCATTCAATCTGGCAAATCGCCTGAAAAACAGCTTTCATTTCATCCTTGTCATTGGAAATACGCAGACCCAATAAATCCAAATCCATTGTGGGGCGACTGGCTTCTCTTTCATAGGCGTACAATAGCGCCCCACCTTTCAGACAGAATTGCTGCCTGTGCGCCGAAACGGACAGACGATACATCAATCGCTCCGTGAAGTATCGAATCAGCACAATCTGATAGGCCGTTCTTTCTTGCTCCGCAATGGCTTTCAGCCGCGCCTGAATAGAGGGGATTGAGTTTTTCATAGCAGTATTTTCAAAAATTCATCCACCTTGTTAAAAATGTTGAGTTGCCTAGCATAGACGTGCAGTTGGTTCAAATTCCGGTCTTTCCGGTCTATGTAATTGCGGAGGATTTCCTTCATCACCTCAAAACCGATTTTATTGCGGTGACGAATGATGTCGCACACTGTTTTTTCCAAATCATACACCCGGATACTGCCTCCAAGCACCTCAGCAGTGCTTATCCCCAGCGTATAGGGCGTTTCGTTCCAAAAGTAGCATTGTATAGGCGGATGATCAGGCAGGGCAACCTTTTGGCTGTCGGGAATGGCCACATGGTGCATCACAGGTACGGAGGTCGTCAGTCCATGATGAAAGGCTGCGGAAAGGAGACAGAACACGCCTTTGGGAACCATCCGGGCTACCTCGGCCATTTCGTCGGTTTCTTCAGCGGCCCATTTATATACGCCTCTTTTCAGCCTGACGATGAGGTCCTCCGCCAGTAGCCCGTTGAGGTCATGATAGCTGACGCCATTATCCAATAGCGTCCTTACACCAACGATGCCGTTGCCGCCTTTGAACAATTGCGCTATTTCTGTTGAACTTTTCATGGCTGAATTTAGCGTACAAAGGTACGACTTTTTTTTACAAAACGACTGCTTTTCGATTTGAAAGGCAGTCGTTTTGTGAATATTTCGGGCGACTTGGGTGGGGTGCGCGCTTCATTTGCTCTTCTGCCACAGCCCATCCGACCTGCGCTCCAGTTCCTTGGCCTTGCCCCACTGCCCATCCGAGCGATACACCTCCGCCCAGCGGCGCGGCACGTTTGCGAAGCCTCGCAGGATTCGTAAACGTGCTGGGTGCGAGAGTGTAGCTTACGGTTTCGAATCCTTGAAACCACCGTGCTTCCACAACCTATCTGCCCGGCGGCGAAGCATGGCGGCGTGCGCTTGTTGAGTAGCGGGCAGATACTACTCCTTCAGCACCCGTAACAGGGCCTCATGTATAAACAGCGTCTCTTTCCAAACCTGCCGCGTAGTCAAAATGCCGGTCTCGGACAGCTCATTCAAATACCGCGAGGCGGTTGGACGCGAGACCCCCAACTGTTCTATCACATTGTCAATGCGGCAATAAGGCTGCACGAAAAGCAGCTCCACTAAGTCTTTGCTGTACATCTTTGGCTTTTCGGAGCGTATTCTCTCTGCCGTCTGGTCAAACAGGTCATTGATTTGGTTGATATGGTTTATCGTTTCCAACGCCGTCACCTCCACTGCCCTGCACATATAAAGGATCCACTCCTCCCAGTTCTGGCGGGTGCGAACCTCCTGAAGCAGCCTGTAATAGTCGGCCTTATGGGCGATGATAAATTTGCTGAGGTAGAGCACTGGTCGGTCGAGCAGTCCATTCATAATCAGGAAGAGAACATTGAGGATGCGCCCCGTCCTTCCATTGCCGTCGTAAAATGGGTGGATGCTCTCAAACTGATAGTGTTGCACAGCCAGACGGATGAAGGGTGAGAGGTCGCCTGCTTCATGTAGATAATCCTCTAAGTTTTTCATTAGCAGAAGGATGGTGTCGTGGTCATCCGGCGGCGTGTAAATGACCGCGCCCGTGACTGCATTGCGCAGTGCCGTGCCTGGCAGGCGGCGGATGCCAGCGCTGTTTCCCTCCAGCACCTGCTGTATGTCCAGGATGGCGTTTGTACTCAAAAAGCCTTTTTCACTGAGGATGCGATACCCCGTCAGCAGGGCTTCCCTGTACCGGAGCACTTCCTTGGTGGCCGGGTCTGCCTCTGCATTTTTCAGGGAGAGCGCCTGGTACAGTTTGTCTTGGGTGGTAATGACGTTCTCAATCTCGGAACTGGCCGTCGCCTCCTTCAGGATGACGGCATGGAGCAAAATATCGGGATTGGGCAGCGTTCGCGCCAGCCCTTTCAACTCGCCGAGCGCAGCTGCAGCTTTATGCGCCTGCCGCAGCACCACTAATGATTCCACCATCTCCCGTGGTGGCGGCAGCAGGGGAAGGTCATTGTATGGTTGCTCCATGTTTGTCATGGGGTAAAGGTAAACCTATTTGTTGTCATAACAAAAAAAAGCTTGTTTTTTTACATGACACACGTCTCGTGTAAAGTGTTTTTACATGAGCGGCGCGGCACACGTTTGCGAAGCCTCGCAGGATTCGTAAACGTACTGGGTGCGGGTGTGCAGCTTACGGTTACGAATCATTGTACAGCCGTCAAAAGACGCTGAATGGCTAAGGATCACTCCCTACCCGCTATAGTAAAACTCCCCCCCTACCTAAGCACAACGATGCGATAGCAAGTTACGGGTTTTTCCATGTTTTCGCGCTGTTTTTGGGGGTGTATTTTCCTATGGTTTGTATCGCTTCACTTATTCCCGAATGAACGGCTGGTGGCTGTGCTACAGTCGTGTTTTTGGGGGGAAATATCAGTTGTTTCATAGTTCTCCAAGTACCTTCACTGTTAATAATCGTAGCAGTTTAAATTTATTATCGCTTCTAAGTTCAATTACCCCCTTTTCTTGCAAAGCTTCAAGAAATTCATCATAACTTGAATGGGAGAAAACTTCCGACCACTTGCGACCCCTTCCTATCCCACCTGTTGCTTCATAAATCATCGTACCTATCAAACTTTGCTGGTATATGCCTTCGGTTTTTAGTTTATTTTTAAAGTGGGCTTCAATTTTTTCAAAGTCGCTACCAGAATACAAACTCCTTTGTTGGGCTTTTCCATATTGATATTTACGATTTTTCAACCCCAACCAAAACTTATAAAGCATAGCAAAATAGTAAATTCTTCCATCAGGTTTTATGTTCTCCGCTATAATTCCATTGGCTTCTAATAATTCCTGCAAGTCTTTGTTATTTTTACCATTCAAATCATTTTTATAGGTCTCTATTACGCCATTTAAGAAAGCTTCTAACTCTGTTGCTGTGAGATATTGTTGCTTATACTCGGTATTATCCCTTAAATATTGAACAATGAATTTTAACTCGTAATTACCTTCATTTGTCAAATCGCTAAAATGTTCTTCAACGGCTAAGTCTCTAAATTCTCCTTTCAAATAAAAATCGGAATTGATTAAAGGTAAGGAATAGCCATAATTTAAACCGCTCTTTTTATCAATTTCGTGATTATATGATAGTGCTTCTGTGCAAGAGTAACTTATCAGGTTGATAAAAGGTCTTATGCTTATTGTGTCATTTGCATTTTTGAAGTTAAAAAAGAAATACTCATAACTATTCCCTAATGGTATCTCTCGCTTAAATTCAATTTCAACCCTTCTTTTTGTATCCTTGTCAAAGTTAGATTTTCTATGAAAGTTAGTTTTGACTACTTCGCTGCCAAAAACTAATGAAACTAACGGTTCAAGCAAATGCCTTTTTAAAGGAACTTGATTGTACTTTTCGCTTACTTCGTTTATCTCGGCTTTGAGTTTGTCATCAGCCACATCTGAATTTTGCAGAATTGCAAAAAACGCATCTCTTGATTTTGCTAAAATCAGTTTCAAAAAGTAAGAATACAATTCTTCTCTTTCCCACTCAATAGAAACCATATTATTTTTCTTGATATTGAGAGAATTGTTCAATTCCAACGTCCAAATAAATCCGTTCTGACAAATATTTTAGGGAAAATATGTTCAAAAGGATTTCTTTCCCAATACTTTACCAATGGAGAAACAATATCTCGCCAATTATTTGGGTGAATATCTTTGTCTAATTGGTCAAAAAGAATAATCAAGTTGATGTCCTTAGATTTCAAAATGCGTCTAAATTCCTTAAATCTTGCTCAACTTTCAAGAAGGCATCAGTATTTTCAATAATGTGATTAAAACGTTGATTTGTGTCTTCAAAAACGGTAATGGACTTTACTTCGTCTTTGAAAGATGATTGATAGCCTAATAATTGCTCACTTTCAAGCATTATTGAGTTCCAAAAATATACAGTCCAAAGACGTTTGAAGTAAAACGCCTTGTCTTGAATTTCTGTAAGTTTTAGATTTTCAAATGCGTATTTTTTATAATTCTCCCCCGTTACTTGTGAAATTGAAATCACATCAATAAAGACAAATTTTTTATCTTCTTGCTTTGCCCTTCTCACAAGTTCGTCCTTAATGCTTTGATTTTTAAATGCCTTGTATAGATAGGTTTTGCCTGTTCCCTTAAATCCCGAAATAATAAACTTGTTAGGTTTACTAATCACTTCGTTCATACATTCTCTGTAAAAAAATAAGTCGGGGCTAATTGGCTCGTACTCAGCAAAAAGACGAACTTTGCCACTTTCTTTCCCTAAGAGTTCAACAAGATTAGTCAAAACACTTGTTTTAAGTTTTGGAAAGCCTTGATTTTCGGTGCTTTTAGCCTTTTGAGGTAAGACTTTGTAGGTTATCCCTTTGAACAAGTCTAAATGGTCGTTACTAATCTCACTTCTATTGATATTTTTTATATACGTAATGAAATTCTGTTCCGTGAGTTGCATTTTAGCAATATCAGGATTTCCATTATCATCATAAGTAACCACTCCGAGATTTTCCAAAACTTCATTTCTTGAAATAAAAAACATATCAGGAAGTATGTTTTCTCTTTGTTCGGACAAATGACGTTCTATAACGCTACGGAATGCAGTGTAATGTTCCTTTAAATTAGTTTTGGGTAGAATTGAATTAACTAAAATTAAATTTAGTTTTCTTTCGGGCTCATTTTTCTTAATTTTATTGTATTTGTCAAGTAAAAACTTCAAACCGGGTTTTGTTTGTTCCGAACTGCCAAAAAATGCTACAATGCAGTTTGATAAATGCAAGGCTGTAACACCAAAAATATCATTAAAGCCTGTGCGTGAGTCAATCAAAATCAAATCAGGCTTGATTTGATTTTCAATATTTATCAGTAACTTATTGAAGTTGTTTATGATACTTTCATTTCGTGAAGTGTCAAGTCTTGCAAGAGTTTCAATGTAATGGTCTTTATGAGTTGAAATTGTATTTCCTTCAAAATCACGCAAATTTGTAACTATTCTATCTTCATTCAAATTACCCGCAGGCATAATTCTAATTTCGCCTTCTCCTGAATATTCCTTATCTACTGCAATGGTATAGTTTTCTTTTAAGTTTATGTTCTCTCCTTCAAAGTCTGCATCTAAAAGATATTCTACAATACCATTCACTTCGCCACTTAACAGACGAGAATTGTTTGAAAGGTTAAAAAAGTTTAGATAACCTGGTGCTTCAAAATCACAATCTAAAATAACGACTTTCTTTTTTTCGTGAATTGCACAATACATTGCATAAGCAACCAATGTAGTAGAACGTCCCATGCCGCCCTTATAACTGTAAAAAGTTACAACAGGGGTTTTAACCTGATTTTCTAACTTAGTTTGTTGATTGCTAAAACTTGCAAATCTTCTTTTAAAACCCAATTCAACCTTTCCTGATGTGTCTTGAAAAAGTTGAATATAGTAGGGGTCGTGTTGCTTTTCTTCTTCACTAATAACTTCAAGATTTATTGCAGGGTGCTGTAGGCCATTTAAAGTAAAGTTTTGGTGTTGTGAAACTACAATGACATTAATTTCAAGGTTTGGTTTAAGAAACACCTTGAAATCAGAAATTTTATTTGTATCAACTTCTTGCTCTAAAAAGTTAATGATTGTTTCAATTTTATTGAGTGCTAAAAGCATTTTATTTCCTGATTAAGTGGTGATACAACTTCTGATACCTGTGTAAAGTTCAGTTGAGAATTTGAAAAAGTCCAAAATTTGTTGCTCTGTGTAGAGATTAAGTACATTATTCTTATACCTAACTTGTGCTTCCCAATTATCAAATAATGGCTGAATACTACCCCAATAAATAGGATAGTGAGTACCACTAATTACAGGAATTTGAGAAAACTTTGATGTAGCCAAAATATTCAGAACTTCCATATTCTTTTGAAAATTGTGCCAAGCAATAACGTAACGAAAACCTACATATCTTCGGTCTTTAAAAACCAAACTCAAAGACGGCTCGTGAAGTTGGTCTACTCTCCATATCTTTTGATGTCTTGGTTTTGTATCATTTACACATTCATAGATTGCAAAATTTACTATACTTTCAATAGTATAGCCCGATAGATAGTAAATGTTTTTCAATAAGTAAGATTTATAGGAACTACTCAACGGTTTATGCAGTGTATTGTCGGGTAGAGTTAAACACTCAACCATATACTGACAAGTCATCAAATGACGTTATGCTGCTGTTTTGTAGTCTTTGTATTCGTTAAAGACTGTTGCCATATTATTGGTATATTTTCATTTATATTTTATTTTTATATTCTCACTCAGCCCCCCCCTTCTTAGTGCTTCTAGTAAAATAACACACCCCCAAAAACCAACCTAATGCCTATAAAAAGCGCCGCGCGTAGGGAATCGGTGAAACAATACCTCGCAAATATAAACTTTTACGACATAAACGCAATAAGGTTGCTGGCTTTCCAAAAAAAAAATGAAAAAGTCGTTCTTTCAGCGTGCTTTAGCGAACCTAATGCAAAACGCCCCTTACGCCCCCCTAAATACAGTACCCTACTCGATGCGCAATAACCAACCGCGCTAAGGGGCTGGAGGGGTTCTCCCGACCATTGGGAGGGACGAGCGAATAGCGAAGCCCGAAAGCACCTGACCCCGCCCTACAAGTACGATGGAACGGAAAAGGAATCTGCGGGGGAGCGCCCTCATGGACGCATCTATCCTTCCTTACAAGCCTCATAAAGGTCGCCCCAACCTTTGCGGGTGCGGATGACGGTTTCTACGTATTCTTCCCAGACGGGGGTATCTTGTTTATCGTCTTTGATGATGGCTCCTTTCATGCTGGCGGCCATATCTGCTACTAGCAGCGTGCCGTTACCAAAGTGGGTGGCTAATGCTAAACCATTGTGTATGACGGAAATGGCTTCGGCGGTGCTGAGGGTGCTGCTGGGGGACTTTAGTCGGGTGCGTCCGTCTTCGGTGGCACCGCTGCGCAACTCGCGAAAGATGGTCACTAAACGGCGCACTTCTTGGGAGGGCAGGGGCTTGTCGCTTATATCCAATTGTAGCGCGGTGGACTGCACGCGGTGGGTCACGATGGCGACTTCTTCTTCCAGGGTTTCGGGCAAAGGCATGACCACGGTATTGAAGCGCCTGCGCAAGGCACTGGAAAGCTCGTTTACGCCCTTGTCGCGGTCGTTGGCGGTGGCTATGAGGTTGAAGCCGGATACGGCCTGTACTTCTGTGTTTAACTCTGGTACGGGCAGCGTTTTTTCTGAAAGTACAGTGATGAGTGCGTCCTGCACATCGCTGGGGATGCGGGTCAGTTCTTCAATGCGCACCAATTGCCCCTGACTCATCGCTTTCATCACGGGGCTGGGTACGAGTGCCCGCTCCGAGGGGCCTTCGGCCAAGAGTAGGGCGTAGTTCCAGCCATAGCGCAGAGCTTCTTCGCTCATGCCTGCGGTGCCCTGCACCAAAAGATGGGACGCACCACTGATGGCCGCCGCCAGGTGCTCGCTGACCCACGTCTTGGCGGTACCGGGTATGCCGGTTAGCAGCAGGGCGCGGTCGGTGACGAGGGTGGCTACGGCTACTTCTATGATGCGGCGGTTGCCAAAATACTTGGGGCTGATGGTGGTGCCATCGGGCAGGGTGCCTCCCATGAGGTACATCACAACGGATTGGGGCGACATCTTCCAGCCTGCGGGTATGCGCCGCGTTTCTTGTTGGCAAAGCGCAGCTAATTCCTCCGAGTAGGCAGTTTCCGCATGGGGCCGCAATGTTTGGATAGTTGGTTGCATTTGATGCGGAATTATTAGCGTATGACTAAATTAAAAATTCCCTGCATCCTCGCGATAGACGACGGCTGTGACGACCTGCCCCACAGCGCGAAGGGTATTCACGTCAATGATAGACATATCATCTTGATGGGTATGCCAGTGGTTGCCAAACGCGTGGTCGGGCGAGCCGGAAAGGTTGATGATGTCTATCATGGGAATGCCAGCTATTTTGTTGACGAAGTAGTGGTCGTCAGTGATGCCACCACCACCTTGGTTGAGGAAGTAGCCCCCTTTGCCCATGCGGCTGGCTAATACCCACACCTTCTCCACAATGGGCTGTGCGTATTGCCAACTGTATGCCTCAATGGGGAAACGAGCGTTTTTGCCCCACCATGTCCAGTAGTATGCCGAAGCGGTGTTTGTAGGGCGTGTGTATGTTATTTGACCAATATTGGCTACCGAGGCAGTAGGTCTCGGGTGCGCCACCGCTTTCACCATAGTCTTCTGCGTCAAAGAGTACAATATCCACGCCTATGCCAACGGGTTGCTGCTGTAGCAGTCTGGCTAGTTCTAGTAGCACCCCCACACCACTACCTCCGTCGTCGGCACCGAGGATGGGTTCGTCTTGGCGGGTATCATTCAGGGGACTATCGGCTATGTGGCGGGTATCCCAGTGTGCGGCTAGGAGGATGCGGTCGGAAACGTCGGGGTTGAATTGTGCGATGATGTTGGCAGCAGGGAACTTTTTGCCTGTGTAAACAGCCGCTGTGAAAGATTGCTCTATCACGCTAGCCCCTGTGGCCTTCAGTTGTGCCACCAACCATTCGCGGCAAGCTTTGTGCCCTTCACTCCCTAACACACGAGTACAGGAAACTTGCTTGGCGATATATTGGTAGGCAGAATCCGCCTGAAAAGCAGGTATATTCACCGTAGCTGGCGGGGTTGCTGGCTTGGGGGGTGGGTCATTCTTGGGGGTGTCTTCTTGGCAGGCCGTACCGCCTAGTATCACCATTGCCAACAGGGCTATGGCCAAAAACTTTGAAAACTGTGCGTACATCTTCTATTAGTAGTGAACTTGTCTAGAAACTCCTCACATGGCTGCAAATTACTCTTTTGAGCGAACACTTCGTTGGCAAAATCCTTATTATGCGCTGCATAACTTCGTTTTTGCCGCCTCGTTTTCACTCAAAATAGTTAATTTTCGCTCGATGCAGGAATTTCTAGACAAGTTCAGTGAAAAAGCAAAGATAAGCTATTCCTTCTCTTTTCGGGCAGCAACCAATGGATTTTCTGTGCGAAGTAGTCTGACTGCCTCCTTGACCATTTCATCTTCTTGGTTCCAGATGGTGTAAAAGCCTTCATCCCCATAGAATTGTCGCGCCAAGCGAGCTTTCAGAAAACGCTTCAACTCGCTGCGTGAAGGTATCCGTAGGCGGGGTAGCCGATTCGCCCTGCGCTTTGCCAAAGCGGACAAACTGCTGGTACATGCTCTCCGACACTTGGTATTGGCGCTGAAAAGATGCCAGCCCTTTTTCCCCAAAGGTATTGGGGTTGTCGTGGGCGTATTGCAGGATGAAAGCGGGAATGTGTTGGCTACGACCTCAGATAGCCTTCTTTCATCAGGGCTGTGTCTAAGGGAACAAACTGGTCGGGAATGATGCCACCGCCGCCAAAAACTACGTGGCCGTTGTCAGTGTAGTATTTGGTGGTGTCCTTGATTGCTATGGCCGAAGCGGTTTCCAGCTCTCCGTTTTCAAAGCGTTCGTCCAAATCGGCATCGTACTCCGCTTCTGAGGAATAATCCTTCTGTATGCAGCGACCCGAGGGGGTAGTAGCGCGCTACGGTCAGCGCAAGGCACCGCCATCACGCAGCGGGTATTGCTCTTGTACCAAGCCCTTACCAAAGGATCGGCGGCCAACAATGACCCCCCGATCGTGGTCTTGCACCGCACCCGCCATGATCTCGCTAGCGGAAGCCGAGCCTTCATCTATCAACACGGCCACCTTACCAATGGGGTAGAAAGGCCGCCCATTGGTGGTATATTCGGTGCGTTTGACGGTTCTTCCCTCGGTATAAACCAGCAGTTTGCCTTTTTCAGGAAATAACTGGCTCAGCATTTTGGTAGCTTGGGTCAGGTAGCCACCAGGGTTGTGCCGCAGGTCGATGACTAGATCTTGCATGTTTTGTTTTTCCACCAACTTTTCCAAAGCTTGTACGAACTCATCATACGTGGTGCCACTGAAACGGTTGACTTTGATATAACCCGTTTTATCATCCAACATAATAGCCGCATCTACGCTGTACATGGGTATTTTGTCGCGAGTGATGGTGAAGTGGAGCAGCTCATCTCGGTTGCCGCGTGCAATACCGACTTTTACTTGGGTGCCTTTTTCTCCGCGTAGCAGCTTGAAAATATCGGGCGTTTCCAATTGCCTGCCAGCTACGATGGAGTCTTCGATGGTGATGATTTTATCGCCTGCTTGTATGCCCACCGCTTCAGAAGGCCCGCCCGAAAGAGCGGAAACAATGACAATGGTATCTTCCAACACCATAAACTCTACGCCGATGCCGTCAAAATTACCTTCCATCTGCTCGTTTACGGCCACTAATTCCTCCGGCGAAATATAACTGGAATGTGGGTCTAATTCAGCAACAATAGCTTCTATGGCAGCCCGGCTCAGCGCATCTTTATCGGGTGCTTCCACATACTTGGCATCAATGTAGCGCAGCAACTCCTCCACCCTTCCCTGCCCCGACAAGGACTGGTGCAGGGCCGAAAGTTCTTCATTATTGAAATGAACATTGGCTTCCTGAAACCGCATACCTAAGTATATCCCAAGCGCCATCACGCCTCCCAACATCAACGGCAACCATACCGATACCTTCTTAAAACCGCTGTTGACCATACTATTTTGATTATTTTGGTTCTTTGACAAATAGTGTGGGGCCTCCCTACGGGCGCTACGTTTCAGGGCTCGCTATTCGCTCGGCCACGCCCTATCGGGACGTGTCTGGCTTTCCCGATAAAAATCGGGATCGCCACCCTTCCACATCGCTAGGCCGAGGAATTCCACATCTTTTGTCAAAGAATCATTATTTTTTACTCGCAAACAGCCGTAAATTTACAAACCTCCTTGGCAAGTATGCGATTAATTACAAATCATCTTGAAATTTGTTCTACATTGTGGGGTCATTTCCGCTTGACTATATGACTATACACCAACATGAGCAGAAAAAAGGCAACCATAGAGATCGACGATTTGGATCGTAAAATTTTGGCCAAACTGATGAATAATGCCAAAAAATCTTACAGCGAAATCGGCAGAGAATTGTACGTGTCGGGAGGTACGGTTCACGTACGCATGAAAAAAATGGAAGACGCAGGGGTCGTCAAAGGCTATAGCCTGTCGGTCGATTACGAGAAATTAGGCTACGATATTGTCTCTTTTCTGGGCATTTACCTCGACAAAAGCTCCCTCTATGATGAGGTAGCCAAGCAGTTGGAAGCCATACCCGAAATTGTAGGTGCACACTATACCACCGGGTTGTACAATATCTTTGCCAAAATCGTCTGCCGCGACACCAGCCACCTGCGGGATGTACTGCACGACAAAATCCAGCGCATCAATGGCATCCAACGTACCGAAACCTTCATCTCCTTAGACGAAGGTATCGACAGACCCATCGATATAGCGGGCGACAAGGAGGAATAAGTACGACTCATAAATGACATAAATTAATATTATGGAAAAAATAACCGAGCAGTCCTCGGCGTATCGCCATTTGGAAAAAATGCCCGTGGAGGAACTGCTGACCAATATGAACAGGGAAGATAGCCAAGTGGCTCATGCCGTGGCCATGTCACTGCCATCCATTGCGCCATTGGTACAGGAGATAGTGGACAAAATGTCCAATGGTGGGCGTTTATTCTACATAGGCGCAGGCACGAGTGGCCGCTTAGGGGTACTCGATGCCAGCGAATGTCCTCCCACTTACGGTGTCCCCGCAGATTGGGTGATAGGTATCATCGCGGGCGGTGAAAAAGCACTATGGCAATCCATAGAAATTGCCGAAGACGACACGCATCAAGCCTGGTTAGACCTATCCCGGCACGGTGTTGATGCCCGCGATGTGGTCATTGGCATCACTGCCTCGGGTACTACGCCTTATGTGATTGGTGGTCTAAAGACCTGCCGCGAAAAAGGCATCACCACAGGCTGCATCACCTGCAACCCCCATACGCCTGTACAGCAACACGCCGACTATCCCATAGTGGTGGTCGTAGGGCCTGAGTTTGTGACGGGTAGCACCCGCCTCAAATCTGGTACCGCCCAGAAGTTGGTCCTCAACATGATCAGCACCAGTGTGATGATTCGCTTAGGCAGGGTTTGGGATAACAAGATGGTGGATATGCAACTTTCCAACGAAAAACTGTTAGACAGAGGTGCCCGTATGCTGGTAAACGCTTTGCAGCTTCCCTACGACGAGGCACTCCGGGAGCTTCAAGAACGAGGCAGCGTTCGTGCCGTCATGGAACATCATACACCGCCCTCCTAAAAGGTAGTCCTATGTTTTTAGTAATTGAAAGCGGGGCTTCTAAACTGCAGTGGGTACTGGCTCACAAAGGCGGTGTGCTGCGCGAAGGCCTGCTACCCGGCCTCCACCCGTTCCTAAGCAGTGCGGCTCACTGGCAGCAAACCTTGGCGCAACTATGTACTGATTTAGCACTCCAATCCAACGTATCCACTTATTACTACGGTACCGGATGCGCCCAACAAGCAGGAGTAGATACGGTAAGTGCCTATTTCGAGCAGCACGCTCCCCTACTCTACCCTCTTGTGGTAGAAACAGACTTACTGGCTGCCGCCCGTGCCCTTTGCCAAGACCAACCGGGCATTGCCTGCATTCTTGGCACCGGATCCAATGCGGGAGGCTATGATGGTCGCCAGATCGTACACCAGCGCGGCGGACTCGGCTTTATCCTTGGGGATGAAGGCAGCGGTGCCGCACTCGGCCTGCTATTGCTGCGGGCATGGCTCTACGGGCAACTGTCGCCCTCGCTAACGGCCTGGCTGGCCGATCACCACCGCCTGTCGCGTGAGCATATCATTACTCACATTTATAAAGGTGACAACCCCAGCCAATACTTAGCCAGCTTCGCACCTGTGGTACACGAATGGATGGAAAAAGACACGGGTCTATATCACCAAGTGGTTGATCATTACCAACTGTTGGTACAGAACACCTTATTGCCGCTTCATCGGCTCATGGGCACCCACGTTGTCCACTTTACTGGCTCTGTGGCCGTCCATTTTCACCCCGTTATAAACCAAGTACTTCGCCAACACGGCCTTACCCCCGGTATCGTGGAAGGTTCGCCTATGGCGTTGTTGCTAGATTTTCATCGGAATAATATTTAAACCATTTATACCACCATGAAAAGTATAGTCAATTTCGCAGGGTTTGCCATCATCTTTATTTTGGTGAGCCAATGTTCGGCACCGCAAGCAACAACCGTCTCTTCGCCCAATGGTGGGGTTTCCATTCAATTTGAGTTGAGCGAGACAGGGGCACCCGTTTATGCTGTCACCTATCAAGACAAATTGGTCATCAAACCTTCTAAAATGAAGTTTGAATTGCTCGACCAAGCTGGTTTTGTGGAGGGTTTTGTAATAAAAAACACCAATCGTACTTCTTTTTCAGAAGAATGGGAAATGCCCTGGGGCGAGCAGCGCATCGTCGAGAACGATTATAACCAAATGGTGATTACCTTGGAGGAAAAAAGCGCCCCCAAACGCTCCCTTATCATCCACTTCAAAGCGTATGACGACGGAATAGGATTTAGGTATGAATTTCCTGAACAGCCAGGCGTTGATTCCTTATTTATCACGGAAGAAAGAACGGAATTCAACCTCACCGGAGACCATACCGCCTACTGGATTCCCGGCGATTGGGATATTTACGAACATCTTTATCACACCACAAAAGTCAGTGAAATTGATGCCCTCAAATACAGAGACCATCCTAATTTGGCCCAAACTTACATACCAGAAAATGCGGTCAATACGCCTGTAACCATGAAAACAACCGACGGGCTGTATCTAAGTTTCCACGAGGCAAACTTGACGGACTACGCAGATATGACCTTGAAAGTAAACCCTACTGATTTATCTTTAGTCAGTAATTTGGTAGGGTCAGCGAGGACGGATTTTAAAGTCAAAAGAGCCTTGCCTTTTACCACCCCGTGGAGGACGATCCAAATCAGCGAAACGGCGGGGGGCTTGATTGATTCCAAACTCATTGTCAATCTGAATGAGCCTAATAAACTAGGCGATGTTTCGTGGATTCAACCCATGAAATACGTAGGTATCTGGTGGGAAATGCACCTCGGTTTGTCCACGTGGGATTGGGAAGGTTCGCAAAACATGAGCACGGTTACCGAAGGCGAAATAAAGGAGACAATACCCCACGGTGCTAATACCGCTAATGCGAAACGCTACATAGACTTTGCCGCTGCCAATGGCATCAAAGGCTTGTTGGTGGAGGGTTGGTACACCGGCTGGGATCATTGGATAGGCTTTGAAGACCGAGAAGGCGTCTTTGATTTTGTAACACCATACCCTGATTATGACATCGCCGAGGTGGTTCGTTACGGAAAGGAAAAAGGCGTGGAACTCATCATGCACCACGAGACCTCTGCTGCTCCGAGAACGTACGAACAACAATTGGACACGGCCTATCAATTGATGCAATCCTTGGGCATCCATGCGGTAAAAACGGGATATGTGGGCAAAATCATCCCCAAAGGCGAATACCACCACGGGCAATGGATGGTCAATCACTATCGCAAGGTGCTGGAGCATGCTGCTAGGCATAAAGTAGCCGTTAATGCCCACGAACCCATCAAAGCAACGGGCATTCGCCGAACGTACCCCAATGCCATCGCTCGCGAAGGGCTGCGAGGGCAAGAGTTTAACGCCTGGGCAAGTGATGGAGGCAACCCACCCGAACACCTCTCTTTAGTGGCTTTTACAAGAATGCTTGCAGGGCCTATTGATTTTACGCCCGGCGTATTTGAATTGGCACTAAAGCCTAAGCCAAACAACCAGATAAATACTACGTTAGCACATCAGTTGGCGCTATATGTTGTCATTTACAGCCCCATTCAAATGGCTTGTGACTTGCCACAACATTACGAAAACCACCCTGCATTTCAGTTTATCAGGGATGTGGGTGTAAACTGGGAGCAATCGATCACGCTAGCGGGCGAACCAGGGGATTTTGTCACAATAGCTCGTGAAGAAAGAGATACCGGTAACTGGTTTGTGGGTAGTATTACCGATGAAAATGAACGGGACATCACGGTTGATTATAGCTTCCTTCCAGCGGGCAAGGTGTTTACTGCGCAAGTTTACCGCGATGGTAAAGAGGCGCATTTTAAAAACAACCCCAGCGACTATACAATCGAAGCAGATGCCATCAAAAAGGGAGATAAACGAACCTACCACTTAGCAGCAGGTGGCGGCGTTGCCATCAGTTTAATGGTGCAGAAAAATTAGGGAAACGGCTTGGCTTTTGTATGGTAAACCAAGTAGATTACTTAAAAAAATATGTCTAAATTTTTCTGATTGAACTAAAAGGAGTTCCCTCAGTAGATGCAAAGCGAAAGCGTAGTTGACCTCTGCTATCGGCCATACCGATAGCAGAGGCAGCCAATTGAGAAAATCTAAGATATGTTCTAATTTTCTTTTAGCTTTTCAGCAACACTATCATAGTATTGTTGCGTCAACACCTCTGTCCAAATAGTAGGTTGCTCACCGCCATATAGCGCCAAATAAGTTACATCGCTATATTTGGTAGAAGCATGCCAATGCTCAACACCGTTCTCACATTTAATTACATCTCCTTCTTTCAAAATTATAGGTTCTTTGCCCCTTTCTTGATAATATGCTTCTCCTTCTACAATAATCAATACCTGTGCAGAACTATGTTTATGCCAGTCTAATGTCGAGTTGGCTCTAAAGGTTGCCTTCGTAATATTATAGCCCAATTCAGGGTCATTATGAATAATAGCATTTAACCAAGCCTCCCCTATAAAATGAGTATTAGGCGCTTTTGTCCCTTCTGTTTGATAAGAGGTTACGGCGTAACTTAATTGCTGGGCAAGCAAAAAGGAAGAAGGTGAAAGCAATAAAATTATGATTAGTTTTTTCATTACACCAATGTAAATTTATTTTGAAAAAAATTCGATTAAAATCATGTTCTAAAATAACCGGCTGTGATATAAGTATATCCCCCCGATATAGGGGGTAGAAAGAGTTTACGAAGATTGACCATATTCCACCTCATACCGCATAATTTTTTCTTCTAGTCGTTTCCTCAAATAGTCACTTGCATAGCCCAACGCTTGATTGATCAACTGAGCCTCTTTTATATATGCTTTAATTTTAGCTTGATCCCAGTAAAAGGGAGGAGCAGTTAGGTTGCAGATTCTATCGCATAATTTAACGATGGCAATATGTTCACCACTTTCTTTGATCCTTGTCTATACTGTCTTTCATTTTTTGCTCTTTATCTTTTAGTGTTTCATTTTTTGTCAAAGCCATTACTCCTTCCCTTACTTTGTCGCCAAATAGTTCCTTTATTTCTGCTGCGGAGCAATCTGTATCTTCAATAATGTCGTGTAAAAGAGCGCATAAAATAGCAACACGTACTTCTTCTCCTTGCCGATTTTCCATTTGAATGGCATTTTTTGTACCTCCATATACACGGCACCTATATGTTCTAAGTATTCTACATACTCGTCCGGCTGGTCACCTCCATATTTTTGACCTTGGTGGTATTTAGCCGCTAAAGCCCATGCCGTTCTAATCTCATCAATCAACTCCATGAATCGTATTTACTTCCCTTGCTTCAAGCTCAATTGTAAGCTAATAACATGGGAAAAGGTTTGCTGATCGCTACCTAGGTCGGTGTAGGCATAATCGACGAGCAGGCTACCGAGGCGCAGTCCTAAGCCCATACTGGGGCGCAGGGTGAGCTGCTCCTCGCCATCAAAATCGGCAATGCGCTGAAATTGATTGACCCCGGTACGGAGAAAGAGATAATCCTTGTACATAAGCTCCAATCCTAGTGATGGGTCAATGCTGAAGGGGTTGGCAGCCAACAGCGTATTGCGTTTGCCATCGGTAGTGATGGTGGCATTGAGCTCCGTGCGCAGACGGGTTTTCTCGTTAAATGTAAAAAGGCGGCTACCGCCCAATATCAACTGTGGCTTAGTGATTTCTACCGAACTGATTGGCACTTCGTTGTTGGTCAGTTCCAGCACTTGTTTTTCCTCTTCGGTGAAGGAAAAACGCCAAGCATTGAAGGTGGTGGTGATGTCTTTGGCGACAATGCCCCATTGCCATTGATCGCGCAGTATTTGAACGCCCAAGTCAGCACCAAAACCCCAAGAAGTGGCGAATGGGCCAATGCGGCGGTGTACTACTTTCAAAGAGCCTCCTAAACGAATGGGGCCTTTGGCTTTATCCAACTGCTTGGCATACGAACCGAAAAAACCGTAATCGGCAGCAGAAAACTCGCGAAGGTTATCGAAGTTGATGGAGCCGTCGCTCTCGTACAAAGAGAGGGTGTTCGGAATCTGGTCAATACCAAACCGCACCAAACTCAGGGCAAGACGGTTGCCTTTTTGGGCTGTAGGCAGGGTGAAAGCCAAGTAGTCGAACTTGCCCACACCGCCAAACCATTCCGAGTGCATGGCACCCAATTGCAGGCCGTCGGCGGGGCGAAGTGCAGCCAATCCAGCGGGGTTCCACACACCCGCGTAAATATTATCCACGCTGGCTACCACGGCATTGCCCATCGCCTGCGCACGTGCTCCCACACCTATGGAAAGGAACTCGTTGGAGTATTTTTGAGCAAAGGACATCGTGTATCCCGCTAATAAAAAAGCAATCGATAGTAGAATGGGGCGAATCATCTGTAAGTATTAATGTACCTCTGTATAAACGAATAGGAATAGTAAAAGTACCTGTATCTTATATTTTTAACAAAATCACGTCCGCCCCTACTCATCAATATCTGCCCGCAGGTTGCGATTGACGGCAATGGCGGCGTTCAGTTCAAAACCGATGAGCAAGATAAGAGAGTTGATCTGTATCCAAAGCATCAGGATAATAAAAGTACCTATGGAACCATAAAATTTGTCATAGGTGTCGTATTTATTGAACTCATCTATATAAAAAGAAAAGGCAATAGAAGACAACATACTAAGAAAAGTAGCCAACGTGGTACCTACTGAAAAAACAGGAAAACGTTGGCGTGTGGCCGAGCCATAACGGTACAACACAGCAATGCCAAAATAGAAAACCATCAAGATAGACATCCAACGCAGGAAATTCAACCCGAAAGTGGCAAACTCTGAAAGATGAACGAAATCCGCCAACCAGCGGATGCCCATGCCTCCTAAAATAATAAAGATGACCGAAAAAATGACTAAGAACCCCACCAATCCTGTGAGCATGACGGCGATCATTCGCTTGCGCAATCCGCTCCTGCGTTTGAAAGTTTCACGGTAGGTTTTCTCAAAACTTTGCATCATAGCCAACATGCCATTACTGGAAAAGTAAATGGCCAGGATAAAACCAAAAGAAAGTAATCCTACTCGTGGTTCATTGGTCACCTCGTGCACAAAATCGAACACAGCTTGCCCTGCTTGCCCTGGCATGACGCGCATGATTTCTTCGTAAAGGATTTGATTGAAATCCGCCAATTCTGGCACGATATGCGTCAGGTAGGAAAGAATGAAGGGCGTGAAGGTAAACAGCGTGAGCAAAGAAGGAAACAAAGACAAGAAAAAGCTAAACGCAATGCTATTAGCACGCGTAAAAAGATCGAAACGATGAATTTCTTTGAGTACAAAAACGACGACATCGTAAATAGGCACTTTGAAAAAACCGGGCAAAGAGGCAGACTTCGACCAAGCCAGCACCTGTTCTACTACTGGCAATGACCAGAACCATTGCTGGATTTCTTCAGGCGTCGGCCAGTTGATTTTTTTCAAAATATGGTCTCAATTTTGCCAATAAAAATTCCGGCGTAGTCACTGTTTTTCCGGTAGCTGTTTCTACGAAGCAAAGTTTCACACTCCCCCCGTTGACCAACTTGCGCTGCTCGTTGAACAATTCCATGTGGAAGGTGATCGTATCGTCGGGCAGATGCCGCAAAGTGGTGCGGATGGTAATGAGTTCATCGTAGCGAGCAGGGCGCACATAACGGCATTGTAGCGACATGACAGGCATCATGACCCCATACTCAGTTTCCATCTGCTTATAGGAAAGACCCAACGAGCGGATCATCTCAGTGCGTCCGATCTCGTAATACTGAGGATAATGCCCGTAGTAGAGGTATCCCATCTGGTCGGTCTCCCCATAGCGTACCCGCTTGGTGCATTCGTGTGTGAACATGGTACAAAAGTAGGAAAAAGCAGCTAATCTGCGTTATTCTTCTTTCCAACTGATAACAGGAATGTCTTTCACCACCATAAGGATGGTTTGTGGGAGTCGTTCTTCTACCAATACCATTTTACCTTTTTTCATGCTTTCCAGCGTGAGTTGGTCGTAATGGCGAATGGTAATCACTTCCAGCCCACGGGTGATATTAACGCGAAAATCCTTGTCCAACAATTGTGCAAAACGATCTACCTTATCATCAATATCATTGAAGCAGACATTGAAACTAAGGGCGGTGTTTTGCATCATATTTACCTGCAAACGCAATTGGGTGATAATTTCAAACATGCGATTGATGTGGTGTTCTGCCACAAAGGAAAAGTCGCGAGCAGAAATGGAACACAATGCCTGTTTTTTCTCGATGGTAACGATGGGCGGGTAGTTGTCCACGATTTCATCCGAAATAAGACTGCCCTCCGCGTCGGGTTCAATAAAGGATTTGACGTAAAGGGGAATATTTTTATTCTGAAGCGGCTTAATGGTTTTCGGGTGGATAACCTTGGCACCGTAGTAGGTCATTTCTATGGCCTCGCGGTAAGAGAGGCGATCCAACTTGGTCACATTATCAAACAAGCGTGGATCGGCGGTGAGTACCCCTGGTACATCTTTCCAAATATACAGCCCCTCGGCATCCAAGCAGTAGCTAAAGATAGCCCCGGTGTAGTCCGAACCATCGCGTCCGAGGGTGACGGTGAAGTTTTCGGTAGTACTGGCGATAAACCCTTGCGTCAGTACGAAGCCGCCTTGCTGCAAAAGGGGCAACACTTGGCGTTGGGCGCGTTCCTCTGTGGCCTCCCATTGCACCCATCCTTCGCGGAAAATATCATCGGTAAGGACGACATCCCGAGCATCCACCCAATGTGTTGGTAAACCGGAAGTATTGAGTAGTGCCGCTAAAATTTGAGTAGAAAGCAATTCCCTACGGATACGATTTGGTCGTATATATAGTCGTAATTTTCGTGAGGAGCTTCATCGAGCACCCATTCCACGGCCACTAAGTGATCGTTCAACTGGTCGAAAACGGGTGCCCCTCTCCTACCAATGCCGCTGCGAGTGTATTGTGCGCCTGCCGGATAGCATCTAATTGTGCCAGTGCTTCATCGCGCTTACCCGATTGGTGCGCCCTGACTACCTCTTCCAATGCATTCGTAGTGCCAGCGGTAGCAGAACCGACCACTACTAATTTGTCATCCTTATAGCGCATCAATATAGCAGCCACGTTGCGCATGGCATCTGCATTTTTTAAGGAAGCACCACCAAATTTGAATACTTTGATCTTCTCCTTCATAGCTAATTTTTCAGGTGGCAAAGAAACGGAGAATTATTGAATTGTAGTTATTCAGAACCTATCCGTACCCGTTTTGATTTGCAAAGTAATGTCACCTATGTTGTAGGTATAAACAGCAGCAGGTAGAAAAGTGAAATGTATTCCTTCCTGTTCTTTGACACCTTGCTGGTCAATCGTTGTGACTAACGCATTATTTAACCCATTTTCGCGACAAAATTGCAGAAGGCTTTTTAGTTCTTGAGGCTTTTCAAAAAACCTGTTGCTCCATTTTATTTCAAGCCCCCAAGTAGGTTTGTATTTTTTATCATCTACTAAAACAAGATCAACTTCACCTTCACTACGTCCATCTTTCCAGCGGGCGTATGTTAGATGTAGTTTTTCTCTATGCATCCATTGAGAAAGAATGGCAGTTTCTACCATATTGCCCATTTCATAGTCTGTTTCAACAAGCGGTGAAAACAAAGCAGTACGCAAAGATGGGTTGGTAAGATATACTTTGAAGTTAGTAACTCTCTTTAGTCGCTTTGCATTAATATCTACTTTATTTAACACTTTGATAAGGAATGCTGCTTCAAGATATTCCAAAAATTTTTTCAACATTTCCTTTTGGATACCGCTTTCTTTAGACATTTTTTCATAAGAGAATTCATTACCTGTCTGATAGGCTATGTAAGTGAAAAACCGATTGAGTTCTTGCACGTTTTTAATACCATACAGACTTGGTAAGTCCCTTAAAAGTACTTTATCCACGATATCATTTTTCACATATCGGCTCATATCTCCCTGTATTTCTTTAGAAAGTACTACTTCAGGGTAGCCGCCAAAATTCAAATAATGCATGAATTCTTTGTTCAAGGCTTTAATGTCATGGGGTAAGCAATATGGAAGAGGTGTTTTCCCATAATGTATGTTTCCTTTGTAGATTAAGTGATCCATTCCTTTAAGATGTATGTACTCTTGGAAAGTTAAAGGTGGGAGCATGAAGTCGGTAAATCTACCAGCACCACTTTCCGTGCTATGCCACTTCAATGTCGCGGCTGCTGAACCTGAAACAATGAATTTGGTGTCAGGATATGAATCTACTAATATTTTTAAGTGGAGTTCCCAGTTTTTGAGATACTGTATTTCATCAAAAAAGACATAACATCCTTTCCAATCTACTAAATTTAGTGCTTGTTTGCAAAGCAATAATATGTCTTCCAAACTAAGGTGTACGTAAATTGGATTATCTATACCTACAAAAAAAATTTGCTTGGGATTGACCTTTTCCGCTATCAATCGGGCTATACTATGAAACAACATAACGGTCTTGCCAACTCGTCTTGGTCCCATGAGTACAACTGCTCTACGGATTTTTTGCTCTTTAACAAAAGGAAAGAATATGTCAAAATACAACCGTCGCGACATTTTGCCGAATTCCTCTGGTATTTGTTTACTTATCCACCATGGATTTTCAAATCTTAGTCGCTCAATTATTTTATCTGTTGGAATAAGACTTAATCGGTTCATAAAATAGCTTGTTTACCACAAAGATGTAAAAATAAGAATAAAAAAACAAGCTTATTTTTACACATTTGCACAATTAAGCATTTTTACACCCACTTTCTACTCTATTTCTACAAACTGATAAGCACAAAAAAAGCGGGATCAAGCCATCTGCTCATCCCGCTTTCTCGAAAATAAACTCGTAAATTCTTAACGCATCGACCGTGTGATACCACGACTGATGCGGTAGGTCGCCTTACCTACTAAAAGGCTTAGCGCCAAACCCATGGTGATACCTACTGTGAAGCTACCTACCATTTGGGCAAAAAACAATCCGATCAAAAGCCCCAGTGCGATCCACCAGATAAACACTGATTCAGGCTGACTCAATCTCTGCAACATGTTCGTTTTCATTAAACCGACACCCTAAAGTGCCGGAATATTTGTTAAAAAAAGTGTAGTTATTCAAAATTTGATTGCAAAGATAGGGTGCTTTTTACACGAAGTCAATATTTTTATTCAAAATTTTATTTTTTAACGCAAGCGTAAATTTTTGATTTAATAATAATATTTTGTAAAATGATAAATATTTTACACTAAGCCTCATTCTCTTGCAACTGTGCAAAACAGTTTCGTTTCCGTATTAAAAATACCGAAGTATAATTTTTTCCAAAAAAATGCTGTACTTTGTACTTGAACCATAACACAGCTACAACATGAGCCTAAAAGATGATTTGAAACGCATATTCTTTGGTGCCAAAGCAGTGGCAAAATCAGCTACAGATAAAGCCGCCGAGGCTACTAAAGAAACGGCCAGCGAATTGGCAGACAAAGGCAGTGATATACTGGGGCAAGCAACCACCAAAGTGAGCGAATGGGCAGATGATTTAGTAGAGAGTACTTCCGAGGTAAGAACTAAAGCTAAAGAAGTAGCCGAAGATATAACCGATAAGGTATGGGAAGAAACCCGCCAAGCAATGGAAAAGGGAAAAGAATTGAAAGACAAAGCAGCAGACTGGTTTGAAACAAAGCCCTTGGAGCACGAGCAACCCGCACCTACTGCTACGACAACTCCGCGAGCCGCTGCCGGCCCTATTGATTTTGAGTCGGATGTAGCAGATGCCGCCCCCAAGGAACCCAGTGCTTTAGCAAAATCAGCCGACCAGCTTTTGGATAAAGCCGCCCGCACAGGTGCTCAGGCTATAGATGCCGCTAATGAAGCTGGAAAGAAAGTAATGGACGTTTCGGAAGATATTGGTGAAAAAGTATTAGACATTGGCGGTAAAATACTAGGAAAAGCCAAGGAAATGGGCAGCGACTTAACCGATAAAGCTGCCGATATGGTGGCTAAAGCCCAAGATGCCGCCGACAGGGAAAGCCTGCAATCCGTACAGGAAAAAGCGGAAGAAATGGCTCGGCAAGCACAAGAACGCGCCGATAGTGCCCTGCAAAACACCAAGGGCAGCCTATTGGATGGAAAAGATGACTTTTTTGCCAAAGCTGACCGTTTCGCCAAAGGCGACTACTTCAATGAAGGCGGTAAAGATATCCAAATCACTAAAGACCCTTCTTCCCCACCAGCCGCGAAAGGAGGTAAAGCCGCCGGATTCGAAGATTTAGATGGCGATGGTGATGAAATTTTCGATGATGCCATTATTGATGAAGGGTAAAAGGACACCCAATGGCCTAAAAAAAGGAACCCGGAGTAGCCAGAAGCCGCCCGGGTTCTAAAAGGTCATGTTCACTAAACCTCGTTTACGAAAGTATTGGCGCAAAAGTTGCGCTCAGCGGATAAAATTTATTGTCGATTGATAAGTAATGGCACAGTTTGAACCTCATCGGGCAAAACACACCTTACATAATACATACCCGAAGGCAGGTGGGCAGGTAGTGTCAGGAATCCATCTGATAAAAGTGGCAGCAACCATTGCTGGCCGCTACCATTCACCAAATGTACGTTAATTGGATATGTGTCTTGTGGCATCAACAAGCGAACCTGCTGGCCAGCAAAACTGGGATTGGGGCTAATGCCCTCTACTGTGAAAGACGAAGACTGTGTGTTTATTACTTGCAGACCTAAGAAGGTGACGGTACCATCCCAGTCGTATTGTGTCAGTTTGTAGTAGTTGGCACCAGCTGCCGGGGTGGAGTGTGCCCATTCATAAGCAGTAGGGACATTGCTATTACCTGCCCCCTTGACAGTTGCCAACGAACTGAATTGCTTACCATCTGTGCTGTATTCCAATAAGAAAAAATCGTTGCCTGATTCCTGAGCAGTAGCCCATTGCAGCGAAACACCTTGGTGGTTGGCGGTAGCACGATAGTAGTTCAGCACAACGGGCAAGAACTGCGCTCCAGTTACAAGATCTAAAGGGGAAGGAATCATCGACGTATTCATACTTCCATCGTAGTTGCAATTACCATTCACACAAGTGATGATATTTGAGCCACTGTGCATAAAAATGGATGAATAGCTGATTACCCCACCTTGATTGATGCCAATGATGTCTGCATCCCCCGTCAGTTTTAGGTCGCCCAAATCAAGATAAGACTGCCCGTCCACGTAGAAACGGACACTGCCTTTACTTTGGGTTTCTCCCAAAACAGAAAAAGTACTGCTATTGAAAAGGATACTACTTCCGCCTTGTGTATCGAAATCACCATTGACCGTCATATCTCCCGTAATGGTAAGCTGTTGGGAAGCGGTAAAGTGGAAGTCATTAGTTTGGATGGTACCACCCAACATGACATCGCTACAGCAAGAAGAAACCGTCAGGATACCAGTCGTCAAGTTTGCGCCTGATGCAACGGTAAAGGAGGAAGTACTGGTATTGGCAATATCGAGGGTGCCTGTAACGGTAAAACTTCCACCTGCCTCTACGAACACGGTTGACTTTTTAGCCGTAGTCAAATTGCCGGTGAATGTAACCTGGTGCTTAATCGTCACATTATCGCCCGGCCAGGCCGCACTTGAGCTAATGTTGGGAATACCCGCCGGTGACCAAGTAGTAGGATCATTCCACGGGCCATTTTTGACACTCGTGTATTGGGTAGCAAACAGACTGGTTATCACCAGCATTAAAAAGTGTGTAAAAAGTAATTTTCTCATGTTGTTATTGTGTTTAGTATGTAGCTTATTTGGGTAAACGGCAGTTTTCGCTTAGTAAACGGCTGCAAAAATAATAAAAACGGACATATTATATAAAAAAAATCATAAATTGTTTCGTTGCACTTCTGACGAGGCACTTAGAGAAAGTCACACGTAGTGCGTTTATATTTTCAATTCATTTTCAAAATTTATCATACCAGATTAGAAGGTTTATATAAAACCTATATATTGAGTAGGTATTAGTAATTTGACGGTAACAAATGACATCAAGCGCAAAAAATGAGTACGCTGACACAACAAAAATTTGGAACGGCACCTGTTTTTTTCACGGCCATCTCTACCATTTTAGGAGCGATCATGTTCCTTCGTTTTGGGTTTGCTGTGGGAACAGTGGGATTTTTAGGTACACTAGCCATTATCATCATTGGTCATGCCGTCACGATTCCCACTGCAATGGCCATAGCCGAAATTGCCACCAACCAAAAAGTGGAAGGAGGTGGTGAGTACTACATCATTTCGCGTTCATTTGGATTGGTGATAGGGTCAACAATCGGACTGGCATTATATATGTCGCAAGCCATCAGTGTAGCCTTTTATATCATGGCATTTACAGAAGCTTTTGCCACAGCAAGTGCTTGGTTGGTAGAAAATGTTGCTATGCCGGATGGGTTGCGATGGTTGATGCTGCAAAAACAGACGATAAGCGTGCCAGCGTTGTTGTTGCTTACCGCTATTGTACTCGCTAAAGGAGCGGACTTAGGTGTAAAAACACTCTACTGGGTAGTAGGTATTCTCGGTATCAGTATGGTAGCCTTTTTCATGGGACAAACGACTTATGCCGAGCAACACCCTTTCGATCCGCTCCTAACGGTTTACGAATACCTCTCCGCTACCCCTCCTACAACCGACGCTCCTGAGAATCCCCTATTACCCATAGGTTTCTTCACGGTTTTTGCTATAATTTTCCCAGCGTTCACCGGCATGACAGCGGGGGTAGGACTCTCTGGGGATCTGCGAAACCCAGGGCGGTCCATTCCTTTGGGAACACTAGCTGCTACGATTACAGGCATGGTGGTTTATATCCTCATCGCATATAAGCTATCTACTTCGGCCAATCCAGCCGACCTTGCAGACACCTCTCGTTTAGTAATGGCTGATATTGCTTTTCAGGGATGGTGGCTCATTCCTGTTGGCTTGGCGGCGGCCACCCTCTCCTCTGCATTGGGTTCTGTGCTGGTTGCTCCTCGTACATTGCAAGCAATTGCCAGAGATCAAATATTTCCCACTCCGGCACTCAATAAATGGATGTCTCATGGGCGAGGTGCTAATGATGAACCTTTTAATGCCTCTATTATTACGGTTTGTATTGCCTTGTTTTTTATCTTCATGGGGGCCATTGATAGCGTGGCAGAAATTATTTCTATGTTTTTCATGGTAACTTACGGATCGTTATGCCTCATTTCTTTCTTAAATCATTTTGCTGCCGACCCCAGTTACCGACCTCGTTTTCGATCTAATTGGCTCATTTCCTTATTTGGTGCGGTTGCTTCTTTTGGGCTTATGTTCTTCATGAATCCCTCCTATGCCTTATTGGCTGTTGTGCTCATCCTCGCTTTGTATTTTGTTATTGCCGCTTTCAATCCCGACAAGCGCAGTATTGCTGTTATTTTTCAAGGGGTTATTTTCCAACTGAGTAGGCGATTACAAGTATTTTTACAAAAAGCAGATAAGGTAAAAGCAGGATGGAGACCCTCTGCCGTTGCACTCACCGATGATACATTCCATCGAATGGGGGCATTTGATATGCTGCGCTGGATAGCTGAAAAATATGGTTTTGGTACCTATATCCATCATATTAGGGGATATTTGTCTAAACAAACGCACCAAGATGCCCAAGTTATTAAGGAACGACTGATCCGCATGGCAGAAACCAGCCACAGCAATATTTATGTGGATACGATGATCAGCCCCTCCTATACATCAAGCATTGCGTCTGTCATCCAATTGCCGGGGATGGCAGGCACGGCTAATAATCTTCTATTACTGGAATTTTCCAAGCACTTCCCGGATGACCTTGTGGATATTATCGACAATTTCAAGCTGATCCGGTCGGTAGATTTCGACATCACCATCCTTGCCAGCGCAGAACGGGGGTTTGGCCTCAAGAAGGAAATTCATATTTGGTTAACCAACCACGATTTTGAGAACGCCAGCCTTATGATACTTTTTGGCTTATATTTGGTAGGGCACAGCGACTGGGCTGGTGCTACTATCCGTATCTTTGCCCTGTATCCCGAAGATGTTGCCAAAGATGAATATCAGCATCTCAACCTGCTCATCGAAGCAGGGCAATTGCCGATTTCTTCTCAAAACATTGACCTCATCGTCCGTAAACCTGACAATGACACACGAGCTGTCATCACGCACCATTCACAAGATGCAGACCTCGTTATTTTAGGTTTTCGAGAAGAAGCCGTTCGCCACCACGGGATCGATGTATTCAAAGGATATGACGGTATTGGTAATATCTTGTTTGTAAGTGCAACGGCACAAAAGGAAATTAAGTGATAAAAAACTATTAATCATAATAAAATGTCAACAATGAGGCTTCTCCTCTAGGGTATGGAATATTGCTGTGTGCAACGATCGGGCATGCGCAAAAAGATTTTTATGCGGGGCACTCCTTCTCGCGGGCAGATACCTTGAGGGGCAGTCTGCGCCCGGAACGCACCTGCTACAATGTTCATGGCTATACATTAGACATCAAAGTGGATGAGAAAGCAGGCAATCAGCGGCTTTGTGGACATGGCTTTTTGAAGTCGTTTCCGATTTTACAACACCCAAATTGACCTTTTGATAATATGGTCATCGACCGAATCGTCTGCAATGGGCAAACGTTGCGCTACACCCGTGAGTACCATGCCGTTTTTGTCCACTTTGAAAACGTACAACGCGAAGGCGATACATTGACCCTCCGTACTTACTACTACCGGGCAGCTAGTAGTAGCTCGCAACGCGCCTTGGGACGGTGGCTTTGTGTGGCTAAAGACCTGAAAGGCCGCCCATGGACTGCCGTAGCTTGCGAGGGTACAGGTGCCAGTTTATGGGAGTACTAACAAAGACCACCTCTCGATGAACCCGACAGTATGCGTATTCGCCTCACCGTCGCAGAAGATCAGATAGCGGTAGCCAACGGCGTACTCACCAACACCCAAAAGTGAGGAGGATGGGCTACCTACGATTGGCTCGTCTCCTACCCCATCGACAACTACAACGTAACCCTCAATATTGGCAGGTACGCCCACTTCAGCGATGACTATTTTGCAGCCGATGGCGACACCCTCGCCTTGGATTACTACGTATTAGACTACAATGAAGATCGCGCACGCGAACACTTCAAGCAGGTACAACCCGTATTGGCTTGTTACGAACACTATATGGGCAATACCCTTTCTGGGATGACGGATCTGCCTTATTGAAACACCTTACCTCGGCATGGAACACTGGGGCTATCGCGTATGGCAAACCGATACATGCGCGGTTATCTGGGAGGGCTTATCCCCCGCGACATGCATTGGGATTACATCATTGTGCACGAAACCGGCCACGAATACTATGGCAACAGTATTGGCTGCAGCGATATGTCGGAAATGTGGATACAGGAATCTTTCACTACTTATTTAGAAGCGGTATATGTGGAATATACCCAATCCTATCAAGATGCCGTGCGCTACTTTACGATCTCAGCAGCCTTTTATTGCCAACCATGAACCCATCCTATACCCTATGGGTGTCAACTGGGATCATTGGGAAGGTAGCGACCACTACTACAAAGGTGCTTGGATGCTACACACCCTTCGCCACGCCATCGACAATGATACGCTTTGGTGGCAATTGTTCAAAGATTTCTACCAGCAACACGCCCTCAGCTTAATAACGACCCGAGATGTGGTGCAATTTTTCAACGAACGCACCGGACGCACCTGGGATCGCTTTTTCAGCCAATACCTCGAATATACCTCCATCCCCGTGCTGGAATACCGGTTAACAGAGAAAGCAGGCAACCTCTCCGTCTCCTACCGCTGGAACGCCGATGTAGAAGGGTTCGACATGCCCGTGAAAATAGGGAAAGAAGGTAATATGATTACCGTGCAACCCCGCCAAGGCGAGTGGCAGGAAGTAATGCTCTTTGGCGTAAAAAGCGATGCTTTCCGCGTAGCAGAAGATTTATTCCTGATTAAGCATAGACAACTGTAATAAAGCCGACCTTTTTGATACAAAAGCTAATAATCAGGTATTGGAAAAGGAATTTCAACAGCTTATCGACCAGCACTATGGTATCCTGTACAAGATCGGGCGTGTGTATGCCCGCGATCAGGCCGATTTCGAGGACTTGTTCCAAGAAATGCTGATACAGCTTTGGCATTCCTTTCCCCGCTTTAAAGGCGATTCGGCGCTTTCCACCTATCTATATCGGGTGGTGTTGAACACAGCGTTGACCCACCATAAAAAAGCGAGCCGACGGCCCGACTATGCCCAGTTAGATGCTTACACCCACCTACTGGCGGATGAAAGCCACCACCAACGATCGGAAAACGACCGCCGTCAGCAACAAGTGGAATTGCTGTACCAGTGTATCAACCAACTAAAAATCGATGACCGCGCCATCATCCTACTACATTTGGAAGGCAATACCTACGAAGAAATGGCAGATATTTTGGGTATCACCATCACCAATATTGGGGTGAGATTGCTACGGGTAAAAAAACGTTTACACAAACTATTAACCGCCGCCGGATATGAAAGAATTTGATTGGCAATCGGCATGGGAGCAAAGCAATGAATCGGCTGGAAGGTGGTACCAACAGGTTCGCCCCGATGTAGCTATGCGCATCCGGCAACGCCACGAGGACGTTTTGAGCTACCTGCGCCGCCTCATGCTGTATGAATTGTATGTGGGAGGAATAGCGATTTTGGTGCTTTTGTACGTATGTCGCTCGCTCCCTTTGCCGCTGCTGGGGTTGTTATTCGCTGGTTTAGCGGGCATGATGTACCTCTCCTTTATGTATTTCCAACGGTTCAATCGAAAAATAACCGCTGTTCCCACCTTAGACGTAGTCGCTTCCACGCGAGCGTATATCGACCTCATTGCCGATTACCGCCAGCGACTCCTTCGATTAGCACTGATACTGACCCCTATTTCCTTGATACTCGGTTTTTTTGCAGGTTTCGGCATAGGTGCTAACAACGATTTCGGCCCGTTATATACCCTCAAATTTTGGGCCTTGGCGCTACCGCTGTTGGCCTTGCTGGCTATCCTATGCTATTGGGGTATGCGGTGGTACTACAACTACTTTGTGGGCAAGCAAGAAGAACGACTCAAAGCCGTACTGGCAGGCATGGAAGAAGAGGAATGATGAAGAAGATCGCAGGTTGGTTTATAGTAATTTATTTTATGGGCCACCCTGGCAGGCATTCAGCGCTTCGCAATGCTTCTATCTGGTAGCTGCCAGCCAGGGCCCGGCTGTCCGCTCATAGCCACGCCTCCGCTTCGCTACGGCATGGCACCCGCTCCCATCCGTTGTCCAATGCCCCGCCGCACAGCTAACGCATCAAAACCAGGAATGACCTCGTGGCCGTCAAATGGTTATAGAAAAACGTGAATGATGGATAAATATCCTACCTATACGCTGTTCCTTTAAGGCGAAAAACACGAGATGTTCGTTTACGAAGCCTACAAAAGGCCTTATGTGTGGACACATCTCGTCAACCTGTTGGTTAACAATGATAGGTCTTTGTCAATTGCTGTAAACAAACGTTTCTTCATAAGTGGATACGCTACTACGCGAGATTGCGTCTTTCAAGGCCATTTGCGTATTTTATGCCACTGAATACTAGTTGTAGCGTTTTCACTCAATTCCGTAACCGAACGTGATCCTTTATCACTAGCCAATGACATCACTAAATTCGCCAAGGGACGGATAAATAAACTGTTCAATTTTTTGATTCGAAAATTTTCTAAATAATTGATCCCGATAGCTATCGGGAGAAATTATGTGAAAATATTTGCGAATCGCCTAAAAAAATTGAACAGTTTATTTCCGTCAAATTACCAAGGACTTGGATTTTCCAACTGATAGCCCTATTATTGAGCGGCTGAAAACTTCGGTTTGCTTTTTTATCATAAATCTAAAGTCCGAAGTTCTTCTGTCTTTTCCAAATTTAGACCACAACCGTCCAAAGTCAGGACTAAATCTAGCAAGGTGAAAAAAATCTTGTACGGGCTTATTATAGTCACACATTTCATTTACGGCAGACACCTCTACCCCCATTAAGTAGCCATGCCAAATGGGAAGTAAATGTTATAACTCAACTTGAACTTATACTGACATCTTTACTTACGGGCAGATGTATGAGCGTTGCGGCCATATTTACAGGGCAGTAGTTAGGAATGGATTAGAAGAAGTGCTCTATCTAAGGCAAACAGAAAATCAATCATTTTACTTACTTGACATTAATAACTGCAATTCTGAAAACCTGCTCTATGATTATTCTGAAAATGCGGATATAAGTATTCCTGTACAGACTGAGCTTTCTTTTCCTGATAGCTTTCAGCTAGCTCCTATTGAGATTATTGACAATTTCACAGACGCTATTTTAGGTAATGAAGTGAAACAGGTAGTTTTATCTTATCAATCAGGGTCATTCACTTTACAGACACCTTCTTTCTGGTTTAGAGGCGTGGGCGATTACATACATCCATTTTTCCCGATCTTCAACAGTTTTGATCCGGCAGGAGAAATAACCTATAGTTTAAACTCACTTCAGGTAAATAATATGGCGTGTATTGCGCTTCTCCATCAGCCTGTTCTGCAAGTAATATCATTTATGTTGACAAGGATGTGTCGGCAGGCAATCAAGATGGCAGTAGTTGGGACAATGCCTACGCTAGTTTATCTACGGCACTCAATGTTGCTGATTTTGGCGATGTACTGTGGGTAGCAGAGGGCATATATACACCATCAGTTATTGCTGATCCTTTTGAATCATTTGTCCTGAGGGATGGCATCAGTATTTACGGTGGTTTTGTGGGGGACGAAACCTATTTCAACGAGCGTAATCCGTCTTGCACAATACTACCTTAAGTGGGGATATTGGGATACTCAACGATGACTCAGATAATACGTTTCATGTTGTTCGTATCCAAGACGTAGATGCTTATGCTGTGCTTGATGGTATTTCCATAGAGGAAGGAACGCTTTCGGAGGCGATATAACTTTTCCGTTTTCACAAAATGGTGGAGTTATCATGGTTTACCAAGGGTTGCCGGGTATCGACACCGCTGAAATTATTATTAACAATTGCATTTTAACAGATAATACTGCTCAGTTTGGAGGTGCTATCACATTTAATAGTACCTATCGAGATCCGACAACACTATGTATTACCAATTCCCTCTTTAGCGATAACTATGCAAGTAATGGAGGAGGCGCCATTTACTTACCTCCAATAAATACAAGTATTTCATATCAAATCGATAATACCATATTCGATAATAATCAAGTTAATGCTGGCTCAGGTGGGGCAATTTATGATATAAACAACCTCACAAATTGGACATTTAATAGAAGTGCTTTTACGAACAATCGAATTGATTCTGGAGATGGCGGTGCCATTGCTCTTTGGAATCAAGCTTCTAATCGAACAATCCGGTTCTTGGATACGGATTTTGATAATAATTGGTGTTCTACTGATGGTGGAGCCCTCGGCTATATACATGAAGTAGAGATTGCTAATTTGAGTGCTATTTTTGAATCTTGTCGATTTCAACAAAACACCGGACAATTTGGTGCAGGCGGGGTGTTTCTATTGCCTCGTTAGGTGGTTCTGCTAATTTGGATTTAGTATTTAATAAATGCCAGTTTATTGATAATTTTTCTGCAAATAGAGGGGGGGCCATATTCTTTCTGAGGGTGCAGGAAACGATGGTAGAGTTGAGATAAATGAGTCATTATTTTCGGGAAATCGCGTATTTTCAAATATTGGAGGTGCTATACGAGTACGTATAAGTACACCAAATGACCAGATCATTACGAACAAAAAGTATGATGTTAATATTAGCAACTCCATCTTTACTCGTAACCGCGGGGCATACTCACAATCCAATACGCCGTTTGAAACAGCAATAGAAGGGAGATTTTTTAACTGTACTTTTTTTGACAACGGGCTTCTTCCTTTGTCAAAGGGATATTCCTTAAATTTCAATGACAGCACCTACACAAATGAAGTTTACTTGACAAACTGCATTATTTGGGAAGAAGACATTCCTATAGAACAAATACTATATAATGGTAATTTTGATGACTGGAGCATCCATAATTACAATCTGGATCACTGTTTAATCAGTGTTGACGCGTGTGATATTCCTGGAGGAGAAAGTGCTTGTGAAACGAATACTAATTTTTTTAACACCTATCCTCTTTTCAGGGATACTGCGAATAATGATTTTCGCTTGCTCGCTTGTTCTCCGTTTATAAATGCGGGTGTTCTCTATGATGCGTCTTCCGAAGACATATTAGGTAATGACAGAATCCAAGAAGGTCAAATAGATTTGGGTGCCTATGAGACCCCAAGTTACCGAAGTGTAATTGATACACTTGTAAACTATATTGAATGTTTTGGAGACTCAACAGGTCAGGTAAACACAAGTACGCTTAACGCAATGCAACCCATAACCTACCAATTATTTGATAGCACAAATAATGAATTAATCTCCGCTAATGCTAGTGGCATCTTTGGTGGTATGAATGGAGGCACTTATTACCTGATAAGCATAGATGATGTTGGATGTAGTGATACGATCAACTTTCAGATAGAGCAACCTATGCCACTTACCCTGGTGGTTTCAAATAATAATTATGTTTCCGAGCAAGAACCTGGGGCTATATTCATTGATTCGGTATTTGGAGGAACCCAACCATACAGCCTATTTTTTGAGGATGATTCCCTTTCAGGACTGTTAATCGAAGACTTGCTTCCTGGAACTTATCTTGTGTCTGTAGAAGATAGTCTGGGATGCAGTCAGGATACTTTAGTAGAAATTCTACTAATCAACAGCACCAACGAAATATTTGATATTAGTCGAGAAATATCTTTAAGCCCTAACCCATCATCTTCATCTTCACCTATTCAACTCACTTTGAAATTAGAGATAACTATCAAATCAAATGTTTTCATCACAATTATTGATGCACTAGGCAGGGTGGTCGAAAAGAAATCTTTCCCTTCATATCAAAATTATTTCCCACTCAATACACCAACACAATCAGGAATATATTTCATAACGATTCGTGCAATAGACGATACAGGTAACGCTTTCTATGGACTCAAAAAACTAGTTGTTACAGGTGACTAGGACATTTCTCTTTTTAACAAAAAATATACTTATGAAGTATTGTGTTTACATTTCAACAATTATATTATACCTCAGCTTCTCACTGGTATGCTATGGGCAGTCTCTTTTACCTGACAAAGAAAGTAATCCAAGTTGGAATGTTAGATTTGTAATTGGATCACCTTTCTTTGTAGAATATTTCACTTACACTTATGGTGATTCGATTACAGTATGCGATACTACTTGGTTAGAGATCAAAGAACGAGCTGCAGCTACCTGTGAAAGCAACACTAGAGGGTACGTTAGAGAAGTAGGGCAGCAGGTTTGGATGAAAGTAGATACTATTTGCGACACGCCTGCTTATCTTATTTACGACTTTTCACTGGAACCAGGAGATACCTTTTGGATGCCTTCTTTCTACTACTCTAACACCCCGTTTCCTCACGAATTCATTGTCATAGCGCGAGATACTATCGAAAATGGTAACATTAGGCTCTTTTTGTTTGAAACCGCAACTGGTAGTGTGGAAGAATGGCTAACTGGTTTTGGGAGTGTTGGTGATGTCTTTAGACTTTTTCCTCGTTGTTTTTTAGGGCAAAGTTGCGAATTCAGTACTGATGTTCGCTGTTTTCAGTTAAACAATGTTCCTGTAGATATTCCAACGTTTTTCTATAGCAATGACAATGCCTGTGAACAGTATTCTTTTACGCCTGAAGTGACAGCAATTGTACAAGCTGCCAGTGGAGAAAATCAGAATGACGGATCGATAACACTCACTAGTATTGAAGGAATAGAACAACCTTATGAAATTCTCTGGTCAACGGGTGATACCACTAGTACTATCGAAAATTTGTTTCCCGAAACGTACACCTTGATAATAAGTGATACATTGGGTTGTACTTATGAAACTACTTTTGTAGTCTCTTTCACAAACGCAATACCTGAAACAAAGTTATCTAGATTAACATGGGAATTTTACCCAAATCCCGTTTCTTCAGGTCAAGAGGGTCTGCTATCATTATACAATTTACCTAAGGGAAACCATACCATAAGCATTTACAATAGTCTAGGGCAAATAATAGCAACTTCATCAATTACCACAAATGACTCCCAACAGCACGAATTTAGATATAAGATACCCAACCAGATAACGCCAGGTATTTATTGGTTATCTATATCTAATGACATAGAACACCGATTACTAACTCCTTTTATTATTGAATGATGTATTATATGCAGCACTTAGTATTTTGACGGAAATAAGTGATCCCGTTTTTTCTGAAGCTGGATTTTCGGGATTGCTGGATTTGTCTCATGTGGCCGCATGGAGTGAGGGCGTATGCGTACCATGCGAGGTACAGTATGGCACGACCTACGCTTTCACACCATTTACGTTTACAAATCCTTGGAGGCCTTATGTGTGGACACATCTCGTTAACCAGTTGTTTAACAAAAATGCGTCTTTGGCAATTGCTGTAAACGAACTTTTCTTCATAAATGGGTAACCCTACTACGCGAGATAGCGTTTTCAAGACCATTTGCGTATCATATGCCACCCCTTTAGGGGTTTTATTTACTTGTATTACCGTTTATTTTTACCTTTTTTGCTTCTTTTACTGGATTGCAATCCAAGATTGACGGTAGCCGCTTCTCGCAACTGTTCAAAAATACACCTGCCAATGAGGTAGAAGCCTTGGTGAGAAGGTTTGTGATACAAGAAGTACACCCATTTGTGTCCACACATAAGGCCTTGGAGGCTTCGTAAACGTTAGGTGTGCTTGTCTGAATGCTAGTTGTAGCGTCCTCGCTGCAACTCAATATGCTTGTAGGGCTTGCAGCCCGGTGTCGCTGGCAAAAATAAGAGCAGGCGTTTTATTGTCATCTTGCGTTTTTGTGGTAAAGAAATTACCTTTATTATCAAAAATGGGCGGACACAAAATAACATCGCAGCAAGGGTTGCATTTTTTGACATTCACCGTAGTGGGCTGGGTAGATGTCTTCACGCATAGGGCGTACAGAGACATAGTAATTGACAGCTTAAAATATTGCGTAGCCGAAAAAGAACTAAACTTATATGCTTATGTCATTATGAGCAACCACGTTCATATCATTGCCAGTACGGAAAACAAAGATGGATTATCGGCTGTACTGCGTGATTTTAAAACGTTCACTTCAAAAAAAATCGTTAAAGCTATACAGGAAAACAACCAAGAGAGCAGGAGGGAATGGATGCTGAGAATGTTCCGCTACTATGCGTCGAATAATACGAAAAATACCGAGTTCCAGTTTTGGAAGCAAGACAATCATCCCGTTGAGTTGGCCAGCCCTGAGTGGATACTGCAAAGATTGCAATATATACATAATAACCCCGTAGTGGCAGGGATAGTGGACGAACCAAGCCAGTACTTGTACTCCAGCGCAAGAAATTATTTGGGACAAAAAGGCTTGATTGACGTGGAAATACTCGATTTTTCAAATGATGTGGGCTTCGTATATTTGGGATAGTGCGCTGGTTGCCGGGCTGCAAGCCCTACAAGCGTATTGGGTTGTAGCGAGGACGCTACAACCAGCAGGGTTTCGTAAACGGGGTATCCCTTAAATCTGAGCAATGACCTGCTCGCTTGCTTTGAGTGCTGCTGCCGACAGTAAGGGGGGTACTAATGTTTTCAATTCGTTTGACAGCATGTTAATCAGCCGATGTTTGGCAAAGGGCCGAAAATACAACAAACTCACTTCCCGTACGGGGTAGGGCGGGGCAAAGGAAAGCACATGCGCTCGTCTTTCGAGAGGCATGCTGCGCACGTATAATTCCGGGAGCAACGTGAGGCCGCCAAAGCTATCCACCATGTTTAATAAGGTTTCAAAGGAGTTGGCCTCAAAGTGGAAATTGCCTGCTGTTTCTTTTCGATTCAGGGAGCAAAGATTGATGAACTGTTCCCGCAAGCAGTGCCCTTCTTCCAATAACCATATTTTTTCCTGTATGATTTCGTCGGGCATGATAAACTGTTTTTGCGCGGCGGTATCTCCATAGACCAACAACTGCTCGTAATACAACACCTCTTCTTCATAATCGGCGGCTTGTGGAAGTGGAGTGGAAAGGATACCTACATCTATCATACCATCCTTCAACCCGGCGAGTATGTGGTCGGTTGTCATTTCTGCTATTTCCATTTTTAGCAAAGGGTACTTCTCAACGAGCGGCTTCACGATAATGGGGAGTAGGTTGTTCGCAATGGTTGGAATAATGCCAATGCGCAGTTTGCCTTCAATACGGCGTTGTACATCCCTAGCAGCTTCGCGTAACTGGTGGGTCAACCAATCTAATTACCAAAAATTACCGAGGTAAAGTTGATTTAAAAATTCCAGACAGCCACAGATTTGCAAAACATAGTGAGGATACATTAAGAAAATTTGAGTTTAGTTCTCCTAAAATGCTGAAAAGAATAAAACACTTTCAAAACGAAATAAAAGAAATTTTTAATCTTAAAAAGAGAACAGTAATCCTGCTGTCAGGTCAATCACCTACCCCAACAATAACCACTTTGCCAGACGATTATATTCACTAATAAGAGCCTAGAATTTTACAGTTCGAGAGTATGCAAGAATTCAGTCATTTAATGATTGGTATGAGTTTAAAGGAAAATACACTACTGAGGTAAAAGAAGAACTCAAGAAGTTCCAAGATATTCTCAAATTGGAAATGCTATACCACCTCTTTGTGAGCAGGCTGGCATCACTTCAAATAAGATTATTGAATAATGGCTGAACAAAAAAAGATTTACATTTCAAAAACGAATGTTCAGTAGCTAAAGAGCATCATTGGTAAAGACCTTATTAATGATGACAACATAGCTATTCTAGAATTAGTAAAAATTTACTGATGCAGATGCTAAAAGGTTAAAGTTAAATACTTTAACTTGAAGAAAAAATGATGATGAAAAAGTAGAGGAATACTCATCATTAACTTCAAGATTAATAATTCAAGATACATTGGAATGGACATTGATGACATTAGAAGATACAAATGGCTTAATATCGCTTATTCCGGAGAAAAAACAAACAAACAGCACAAACGTAGAATGGCTGTTTTAAAGGAGTTGGTAGGTTTTCCTGTGACCGACTTGGCGAATATCTTAACTCTCAAAACAATTGAAGACTCAAACTACTACAAATTATCCATTGATTGGAAAAAATTTGAAGTGGAAGATGAAGGAAAAGAGATTCAATCTATCCCGCTTAAATATGAAATACTCTCAGCTAAAGAATTGAATTTGTTAGGTTTTTCCAAATTTAATCAAGGCGTATTATTAGAGATTATAAAATTAAGAAGCATCTGGGCTTTTTACCCCACTTTAGACAAAAATGGAAATGTCACAAACTGGGACGTTTCCAAATTTGTTGAATTAAAAAGTATCTAGAAAACTTATCAAATCCGCATCAAGCCTTTGAGGTCAATGATTTTGGAATTTATCTTGAAACTCCTGAATTTATATCTGAAAACGATTCAAAAAATGAATCGACTAATAAATTTATTGGTAAAGTTGAGAATCGAATTTTTGATACATTAGAATTTAAATCTACAAGTATTGATTCTAAAACACTTGAAAAACGGTAAAGAGATTTTAACAGAACTTAAAGATAAGGGAGAAACTAAATTATTGATAAGAGAACAAAATCCTCTTTATCCACAAATTAAAGAAGTTAAGTTATCTGTATACTTTCTAAATTCATATGCGAAGGCTTTTTTACAAAACAAACTGGGATACAATCTGTAAACTATGGCTCTATCTTTTATTCATAAACGGATTTAGAATTTCCTTATGGAGATGTTGGTAATGATTGGTTAGCCCTAGATCAACGTAAAGCTCAAGGGACTAGGAGATATTTAGGTTCGCGAGACATTATTGGGCATATTGAAATTATTGATGAAAATAATGATTTTCAAATAATTTCAAGTAGAGAAGGAATTGTTAACAATGAAAATTTCAAGAAGCTCAACTTCATCAGAAAGGAATGATAGCTTTTTTTATAAAACACTTAGAAGATTAGAAAGGTATGTTGTCGAAGGATTAAATTGGGACAGTTCTATTTATGATTCCCAAGATAAAGAGGAATCCATTAACCAAAAGAGATAGAATCAAAAATAATATCGGGTTCACTTTTAGAAGTATGAATTGGAATATAGAGAAGATGAAGTGACCAAGAAGGCAAGAGTTTATTCAACAATTCACCCTAATAGCAGCTAAATCATCTGAGGTTATAGAACTCTATATAAATGAAAATCTTATATTTCAAAATAGAAGAAGAAAGAGAAGCTTCTTGAAAGAGAATTCAATCAGCTTATAGAAGACTTTAGTAATAAAAAAATTGATGCTGACACATTAAACAAAATTCTTAATAGAAAAGCACAAGAAAATGAAGAATTGGAGAAACAACTCAAGGAGTTTTCCAAATATACAACTAATGAAGCCACATCTAAAGCTATATTAGAATTACAGGATTATAAAAATACAAATGAAAACAAACACTTTTAATAGAAGACCTACGAAAACAATTATATGATTTAAAACAACAAAAGGAAACTGCAGAGAAGTCAGCAACGACTTTAAAAGAAAAAGTCAGTAAGGTTGAATCGGACTTATCAATTGAGAAAGAAAAACTTGTACTTACTTGCAAACTCGAAGGACGCTAAGTCCAGACGCAGATGGCTTGATTCATACCATTAAAATCAATAACGTAGAAGTTCGTGACGGTTTAGGAAAATATAATAGACGACCTAACTGAGAATGATCTTTTAATATTCAAGACTTTCATTAAAACGACTTGGGTTTTTAAAGATTTGTGCTGAAAGGTCTTTAAAAAATGGCTGAATTCGTAACGAGAGCTGATTTAAAAGATGACATTGAAAAAAGGATATTGATGTTGTTAAATATATTAGAATATCTTTCACTTTATGGAGACACCTATTTCGATAACTTAAAATTTTCTTTTTCAAACAACAGTGAGCATTTATCAAAAAAACTTAGTGTATTGAATTTGCCGATTATACTTGATAACTTAATAAGCAATGCTGTAAAATGGGATGCTAATGAAATTCAAATTGATTTTGAAAAAGTAAATGACAAACAGCTTTTTAATTTTCTTTTCTGATAACGGGAGAGGCCTTTCAGAAAAAGTTTATTAAGAACTCGGTGAAAAATATTTGAACTATCCGTTAGACGATGTTCCTGTAAATTCATCTGGCTATAGTGGTTCAGGAATTGGACTATTTTACACTAAAAATTTGCTTAATGAAATGAACTGTGATATTGATTTTTTTGGAAATAATAAGGTAATGACTGGAGCGACTTTTAAAATCACAATCAATACAATATGAGCGTTAAACGATTACTTTATATAGACGATAATAAGATAGATGCTCAAATTGGTAATTTGAGAAATAAATTACAGAGGCAAGGTTACGAATTGAAAGAAACGTTTTTGCATCTTAATGAAAATTTCATGACAAAAAGACCTCGTGGGAAGCTATTTCGATAAAGGAAAATTCATGCATTTATAAATGAAAATTATATGAATGAAAATTTTGACATTGTAGCATCTGATTATGATTTGAAGATAGAAATATTGATGGTTTTGAACTTCTAAAATGGATAAAAAAATGAAAGTACTTCAAAAAATATAAGTTAAGACGTGCAAAGTACACGTTTATATTCTGCTGAGCAAGATAAAGTAGCTAAAGAATTTAGCACTAGAACAAGTCAAGAAATTAATTAAACTTAGAATTGATGATTTTATTGATAGGACGAGAATACCTGACGAAATATCTCAAATTCTTCTTGCTCCTCAGAAAAAGCTATTATTTCAAAATCACATAATCGGATATTTAGAAAAATTTTGGCGACGAGAAATTTAAAAGTGTATTTCCCAAATTTAAAGACATGACTCTGTCTGAAATTGCTCATGAAATTGATAAAGACTTACCTAATGGAATAGAATTTCAAAAATATTTGGTTGAGTTAACCGTTGCTCATTTAATTGAACTTAATAATTTTCCAAAGGAGGTGATTCATATAATTATTTCCATAGATACATCTACTCAGTTTTTGTTTGAGATAATTGCAAAGCTTAAACAATACGGCACTCAATTGTAATGTTTATGAAATTCATCCTAATGATGATTCATATTCAAAAACATTCTATATAATTTCTAATCTTGAAAGAAATTCACGAATTCTTTTGGGACACGGACAATCTAATCAATTATATGGAGGTGAATGCATTGAATCATTTCCCAAAAGCATTTATCAAATTGAATGAAATGAGTATTTTTAAAGAACAACACTTGTTTCTTCTGCTTGTGATTCAGCCGATTTAATTAAAAAGTTCTTTTAGACAATCTAAAACACTAAAGTCAATTGGACTCGGAGGCTTACCTACATAATGGAGGAGGTAGAAAAGGATAAGAAATTATCTTCTGAAGGTATATCCGAACAAACAATAAAAGATTTCAAGAATGAAATTGTTTGCACGGTTTCTATCGCCTTATCATTATATTATGAAGATTTTCAATAAGTTATCAGACTACTTAACACTTCTACTTGACCAAAGGATAAATAATGCTGTTTTAGTGAAAAATGACAGGAATCTTGCCGATTTGCTTTTTAAAATGAGATATGAAATGGTATTATATTAATAAAGGGAGTATTGTATAAAGTATGTCAAATCCAATTTATTGGATTAAGAATTATTTGAGTTCCCCAAGCAGTCACATACTTTGCAACGGTCTCCCTACCAATGCCCCCCGCTGCGAATGCCGCAGGCATGAGCACAGCGACGAGCAGGAGCATGGACAAGGGGCGGAGAAGCCCGAAACGCAGTGGAGGGACGTACGTAGCACCCTACTTCCCAGCCCGACGTTAGGAGGGCGAAGGGGTACTCCCTCACACAAAATATCTCTTATATACCCTCCGCTAAAGTGTGTTCCTAAAAAATTTAAGCTATCTGTTTTTTGCAACTTTCACCCGTTTTTGCTCACGCCACGCTCTTTCGGAACGTTATATGCTTATCTTTGCCCCTTCGTTACTACAGCGTATTTTGCCGATGAAGTTATTGCTATACAGGTGGGTGTCCTTGGGTTGGTAAGTGGAAGCATAATGCCTGTGCTGGCACGCCCCCCTACCTCCGTAACCGGTAGCGGAGGGAATACCTCCCAGCGGAGGCACGGCGGCTAGCAACCCCTCCCAGCGAGAAATAACAATCGATACTTTCGGGATTTTCTTATTCCATGTGGATAACCCCAATGAAGAAACGGCGTTCAGTGATACGCTGTTGAAGCCGATTTCACCAATACGACCCCACGCGCCAATTGCCCGATGATTATGCCAACCTCGGTATTACGGGGTCTGCTCACCAGCCATTGGTCTATGCAGGTCGCGACAGGGGCGGTTTCGATGGGTTGGCATCAATACGACTTGTCACAACAACGGCGCGTCTGCTCTTCTATCGATTGCAGCGCCCCTACACCCACCTGTGGTTTATGCAAGGTGCCGAACAACGCGACAACATCATCCAAGCAGATTTCAGCCGCAATTTTGCCAACGGCCTGAATTACGTCATCAACTACAAAGCCATCACCCAAGAAGCGCAAGCCGCAGTACCCCAACCAGCGCAATCAGTCAAGGGCGTTGGCTACCGGTATAGCATGGTTTCACAGCCTCAAAGGCAACTACGATGCGCGTTCCTCAGCTACAGTGCCAACACCAACAATAGCGAAGACAATGGTGCTGCTGACGTTGCCCGAAACGGGTGGGGAGTTCTCTTCCCCCGCCACCGCCGAGGTGCTTTTGGCAGATGGACGTACCCGCTACGCTTTTCGCGAACTGATGTACACACACTACTACCGATTCGGCGGGCGCGTGGATTCAACAGGGCGGGTAGGAAGAGCCTTCACCTTGTCGCACCAGATTGATTACGACCAAAACAGCTACAAGTATTACGACGCATTCGCCATTAGGGACACAAATTTTTTCAATCGTTTTCCTGCCTTGTTAACCGACGACCGGGGGGTGCGCTATTTTGCTACCCACGAATCGGTGGAAAACAGCTTCCGGTTGAGTACGTTTAAACTGGCTTCCGGCAATTTCCAAGGCGAGCGCCGTCAGCGGGATTTTTTAGAAGCAGGCATCACCCACCGCCATAACCGCCTGTATATGGAACCTACCTCAGCCATCGTGAATAACCTGATGCTAACGGGCAAGGTAGGGCTGCGCTTGGGGGAACGTATGCGCCTGCAAGCCGATGGTTTGCTATGCCTTTTAGACCAGGCCGGCGATTTCAGGATAAAAGGTCTGTTGGAGGTCGATTTGCGAAAAGCAGGCACCTTTTCTATCGCTATGCGCAACCAGTTGTACAGCCCTACCTGGGTGCAAAACAACCTGACGCTCTTCCAGCAAACGCTTTATCAGACGAACTTTAGCAAAACGGTAGAAAATAGCTTATCCGCCACCTACGCCTTGCCTAAGCGGGGGTTCTCCGCTACGGGTCGCTACCATCTGTTGAACAATTACATCTATTTTGGTGCAGAAGGGCTACCTATCCAACGCGGCACCCCCATAGGAGTTTGGCAGCTTAGCGCACAGAAGGATTTTCGGTTTGGGAAATTCACCTTAGCCAATCGGGCGGTACTCCAGCAAACGGAAGGGGAAGTACTGCGGCTGCCCGCGCTTTTTGCCAAGCACAGCCTTGTTTATGAAGGGCGCTGGTTTGGGGTATTGCTGGCGCAATTAGGGGCCGATGTGCGCTACACGACGGCATTTAAGGCGGATTACTACAATCCCGTTGTAGGCCAATTCCAGCTACAAGATGAACAAGAGGTAACCTTCTTCCCCAATGTGGACGTGTATTTCAGCATGAAAGTATCCACGTTCAGGGCTTTCATCAAAGGCGAAAACCTGACCACCCTTTTCCAGCCCGATGAACGGCTGTTCCTTTCATCCCTGTACCCCTGGCCCGCCGCTGCTATCCGCTGGGGGGTGAGTTGGAAAATGCTCGATTGATAGGTCGGTGTGAATGATGGGTGGGAGAAGCGGGGGCATGCTATCTTTTGCTGCGATAGCAAATTGGGGGAATGTATTTTTATCCGCCCCTTACGAAAACAAAGCTTCATAAACCTCCTGCCAGCCTGCCCAGCCGTGGGCATCAGAAAAACTGCTGTTGTGCCAAAGGGTGGCCCACGGCAGACCGTTGGTTTGGCAGTATTGCTTGAGTGCCATAAGGTATTCGCCTGCCTGCGCTGGGGTGCATTGCCTATACTGCCGCAAACTCACCTCCATAGCAGCGAAAGGGTGAACCGTCAGTTCGGTTGTTTCTTCTTTGTCAAGGTCATACCACAGGAAAGGCATCGTAGTACCTGCTCGGAAGCCGATGGCATCGGCAAACCCCATCGTATGGTCGTGGCGGATGCCTGCAGCTATCAATGCGCGGTAGGTATCAGGTAGCCGTAACCGCAGGAAATGCTGGCGGCTGTGGGTGATGCTTTGCTGAAGAATGTGCTCCAACCGTTGCTTATGTTCCCGAATAGGCGTAGCTGTCAACCAAGCATGAAAACCGGGATGGATACCCGTATCGCTCCAGGTCGCCGTATCCCGAATCAGTTGCTGCAAGGCTGGTGTCCGCCAGGAAGGGTTGATGTCTTGGGCCGACGTATCGGCTAAGAGCCAAAAAATGCGCGGTTTCACCCCCTGCTTTTCATGGAGTTCCCGGAGGTAGGCAAAGGTATAGAACGGGTCTTCCTGGTGTCCCATCCAGGTGCGCAAGCGGGCGCGAACCAAGGCACGGTTGCCCGTGAACAAGTCTTTGCCAAAACCCAACCAACCCCGCAATCCTCGGTGCCGAAATGCCCAAGGAATATCCACGTCATAAGTCGGCTCAAATGAATACCCCGGCGGAGTGTATTGCCATGCGGGGTAATATGCTTGAATGACCGCCCCTAGCTGCTTGGCCCATTCCCAAACAATGGGGTAATGCAAACAGCCGCTGCGGTGCGCCCAACTGAGTGCAGCAGGAAACCGCTCATACATATCTCCGTCGTGGGGCAGATACTCCTCATACCGCGAAAGTAGAAAAAAAGTGGCCGCGAAGGGGTCGAACGGCAACGCAAAGCCCGGTGCTACCCCAAAAATGGCGGGATGCCCCCCTGAAAAAAGTACCCGTGGATACTTCCGTAATACCCGTTTCCGATAAAAAAGGATGCGGACACAAAGGCACGCCGACTATATCGGATGGTTCCGCAAGGTATATCAACCGCAAACCATCGAAGGAGCGGCATACAGCTGCTTGTTCGGTATAGGTTACGGATAGCCCCAGCAGGGTTTCTAAAAGGTGCGCGCCGCATATCGCAGGCGGGCAGTAATACGGGGTGCATAAAGGCAGGCACGCATGAACGCTACATATTACATTGGCAATTCTCCATGGCACTCGATGATGAGGCTCACATCCCGTTCTTTCAGGGCGTACATAACGCTGCGACCATCCCGACGAGAAGAAAGAATACCAGATAATTTCATGTTTTGCAAATGGTGTGAAGTCAAGGATTGCTCGCTCCCAAAGCCGTACAAATATCGGACACCGACATTTCGGGGTATTGTTCTAAGATATGTACAATACCCAACCGCAGCGGATGCGCCACTACTTTGAGGATAAAAGCGATACGTTCCAGCTTTTCTGCCTCCTCATTGTTGATTAAACTGCTATTTGTTTCCATTTTTGGGTTGTACTTTTTATAACTAACGCCGTTTCACAACAATGGTTGCATAACTGTGTTTCGGACGGGCAATATCGGTATAATGCGGCACTTTTGTTATGATTATTGTCACTGCTGCGCTTTTCGTTCAGGAAAAAGGCTCAGCAACCCTTCTTCCGAGGCGGTACAAACACCGCGTTCTGTAATAAGCCCCGTCACCAAGCGGGCGGGTGTCACATCAAAACCATAGTTGGCAGCCGGGCTGTCGGTAGGCGTGATGCGCACAGTGGCTACGGTGATGCCATCCCATCCATCCATCGTTGTTACTTCGGTAGCATTTCTGGTTTCTATGGGTATTTCAGTCAAACCGTCGCGTATTTCCCAATCGATGGTGCTGGTGGGCAACCCCACATAAAAGGGTATTTGGTTATCAAAAGCCGCCAATGCTTTGAGGTAGGTGCCGATTTTATTGGCCACATCGCCCTGTCGGGTGGTGCGGTCGGTACCGACGAAAACGATGTCCACCATGCCGTGTTGCATAAGGTGGCCGCCAAGGTTATCGACAATGACGGTGTGCGGAATGCCGGCTTGCGCCAATTCAAAGGCCGTGAGCTTGGCACCTTGGTTGCGGGGGCGGGTCTCATCCACCCACACATGTACGGGTATGCCTTTTTCGTGTGCCAAATAAACGGGAGCTGTGGCGGTGCCATAGTCGATACAGGCCAGCTTGCCCGCATTGCAATGCGTGAGGATATTCACGGCCTCCCCCTGCTTTTTTTGGGCAGCAATCGCTTCAATCAACGGCAAGCCGTGAACGCCTATTTGGTAACATTGTTCCGCACTTTCTGCCGCGAAGGCTTCCGCTTCCTTTTGGGCAGTAGCCACCCATTCGGCAGGTGAAGCTGTCGCTAATGCGCGGTATTGGCGGTCTAAGGCATACCCCAAGTCCACCGCCGTAGGCCGGGTGTGATAGAGCAGCGGATAGATTGAGTCCCAATAAGCAGCCAACGGCAAAGAACCATCACAGTGGCGCATAGCTAAATAAACGCCCCAGGAAGCAGTAGCACCAATCAGCGGCGCACCTCGCACCAACATATCCCGAATGGCCGTGGCCGCATCCTCGGGTGTACGCAGCGGTGTATGCACCACCTCGTGTGGCAAGGCGCGTTGGTCAATAATCCACACGGTAGCAGCGTCCTTGGGGTCAAGCCAGATGGTTTGCATGACAATGATTAGTTTGCTTTCCAGAAGTAGGGCGTGAAGAGCACCAAAATGGTAAATAATTCCAAACGCCCCAGCAGCATGAGGAAGCTGAGGAACACCTTAGTTTCACTGGGCAACCACGCAAAATTATCTACATGGGCCTCCACTTTGCCGATGCCCTTAACTCCACGTTGCCCAACGAAGTCGCCACCGCTCCAATCGCCGTCATAAAGTCCATCCCCATCCACGCCAGCACCAAAGAACCCAATAAGAAAATCATCATGTACAGCAACAAAAAAATGATGATATGGGTAATGATACGTCCTTTCACCACCTCTCCATTCAGCCGAAGCGGCACGATCGCACGCGGGTGGAGGATGCGTTTAAACTCTAAAAAGGAATTCTTAAAGAACACCAAATGCCGTATCACCTTGATACCGCCACTCGTACTACCGGCCGATGCTCCCACAAACAGCAAAATGAAAAAGAACAACGTCAGCCCGCCCGACCAAGCGGTATAGTCGGCGGAAACAAAACCCGTCGTCGTAATCAAGGATAACACCTGAAACATACCATCGCGGAAAGCCTGCTCCCACGAAATGTCCACCGCCGCATGTATGCTCAGCGTCACCGCCACGGTGAACAACACAATCATAAAAACATACGCCTTGAACTCATCGCTGGCCCACACCCTGCTGAATCTGCCTTTCAAAGCAAAATAAGTAACCGTGAAGTTGGTACCCGCCAAAAACATGAATACCGCCGTCGTGTATTGAATAGCAGGCGAAAAAGCCGCCATACTCGCATTTTTGGTCGAAAAACCACCCGTTGCCATCGTCGTCAGGGCGTGATTCACGGCATCGTAAAAAGTCATACCTTCTGCAAACAGCAACAAACACAACACCCCTGTAAGCCCTACATAAATGAGCCACAACCGCTTGGCGGTTTCGCTGATGCGCGGGTGCAGCTTATCACTCGTAGGGCCGGGCGCCTCGGCTACGAACAACTCCACGCCCCCAATGCCCAGCAAAGGAAAGATAGCCACCGTTAGCACAATGATACCCATGCCGCCTATCCATTGCGTCAGGCTGCGCCAGTACAGGATGCCCTCCGGAGCGGCTTCAATATCCGTCAGCACAGAGGCCCCCGTGGTCGTCATCCCCGAAACCGTCTCAAAAAAAGCATCCGCTACATGGGGTATTACTCCACTCAACAAATACGGCAGCATACCGAAGGTCGTCATCACCAACCACCCCAACGCCACAATCAGGTAGCCTTCGCGTTTGCGCACGGCTCGGTCGTCGCGGGGCGTAGCCCACCAGAAAAAGCCGCCGATGCCCACGCATACCAAGCCCGACCAACCGATGGCACCCATATCCCCCGAATCAAAAAGGTAGGACACCGGCAACCCCGTCCACATCAGCAAGCCAATGATGAGTAGCAACACCCCCAACACCCTTACTATGGCAGGAAAATTTATCATAACACCCTATCTATTGAGCAATCACTTCAAACAAAGCATCCAACTCGTCGAAGCTTTTGTACCCTGTTTTTTCCTCTGCACCACCCCGTACCGACCAAGCAACGGATGGTAGGTCACGCGCCACCTGCAAGGGGTCGGCTGGTAGCCCCGCATCTATAATCAAGGGGGCATGATGCGCTTGCCAATGCCGCAAATCGTCCATCGACACCGGCAGTCCCTGTGCAATCTCTTCCCATGTCAGACCGCCCTTCGTGAAATCGAGCAGAAAATAATCCACCCAGTTGCTCCGTTCGGCCAGCATCGCCGCCAGGTCGTCGGTATCCGACCAAGGCGATACCACCACCTCCTGTATCACCTCCACCTTTCCTTTCAAGTCCATCAGCACGGCTATCGGGGTCAGCATATCCAATTGCACCGTATCCAAGCGCAAGTAATCCACCCGCTCCAGGATGTAGTCGGTGTCTGCCAAGCCAAATTCCCCGCAAATACGCACCCCATCCACCCATTCCCGGAGCGCCGCAGCCGTCGTCACATCCATAGAATAATCAGCCCCCGGCGACAGGTAAAACCCCAGCCAATGCACTTCCCATGCCGCAAAATAGCGCGCATCCGTCAAGTGGCTTACCGCCGTGGCTTTTATCTTGTTCATCTGCATATATTTATCTTATAGCGCGGCAAAGATAGTAAGTGATTTTCCCTTTAATATCTATCTGCAAAGTAATTGTCTAAAATCCATAAATTTCTTTTATAGCATTGTTGTTCAATTCTTCAAGTTTACAATCATAATCATGTGATGTTTTACAAGCTTCTAAAATTGTTTTAATCCTTTCGCTTACTTTTTCAAGCACTTGATTTTCAGGTTCAAGAAATGGAATTTTTTTGATATAGTTGGCAGAATTGTTGGTTGAAGAATTGATTGTTCTAATCAGTTTGTTACAGGTTGGTGAATTGAAAAAGGCTAATAAATAATAGAGATATGTTTCATCTTTCGGAAAAATACCGACAATAGACTGGTCAAACAATCTGTTCTCAATCAATACTCCCGTAATAGATGATGAACTTACCATGGGGACTCCTATCCCTTTTCTGAAATAATAACTTGAATTTTGATAACGAGCTTTCTTATCGCTTTTGAAAAAATCAACTTTCTCAGAAGACCATTTCATAAACCAATCATCAGGCTTATAATACTTGCGATTGCCCCCTTTTACAATTGGCACATATTCCTTCTCATTAGTAAGTCCGTCAACCAAGCTGGCATCACAATTAAATTCAACAAAATCCAAATTAACCGCTTCATATCTTTTTGAATTACGTATGGTCTTGTCTCTAACCTTTAAATAATCTTTGTCGTTTCCTGAATAAAATCCTGTGACACAATCACAAATATCCCCAATCTTCGATTCGGTAAAATTGAGACAATTGGCAATCGGCTTGTCTCCGTTCGTTGCAAAGGAGAAATCTGGTGAATTCAATACATCCTTTTGCTTTAAATTAAAGGTTCGGATGTTGTCACTATTACTACCTAGTTCTTCGACTTTGCTAAACCCTTTAATTATTGAGAATTCATTTTCTAAGTTTGATTTTTGATTTAAGCACTTTTCAAGAGCAATGATTGACAGGTTTGCATACCCGAAATTCACCCCTGGAAAATAAGATGATGGAAACAGTGAAATCTCCTTTATTTTGGTGTGAGTGAGTATATACTTTCTAATATCTTTGTGCATGTGAAGGTTTAAGTAAGTATCGGGGATAATAAACACTAGCTTTCCTTTGTCATTTAATGCTTCTATGCACCTATAGAGAAAAAGTGAGTAGCTTTCTTTAGCATAAAAGCCATTGTAACTCCTTTTTAGTTTTCTTCTTTCTTCTTGATCTCGCCATGCACCGTAGGGTGGGTTTGCAATAATTGCATCATAGCCACCACCCATTGAACAAAGAAATTGAAGGTCTATATCTGTCAGGGTGTCTGTTTTCTTGACATTGATATTTTCAAAATCAGAATATTTTACAAGCAAATTTGCGTATGAGTAGTCATTCAACTCATAAGCATCAATCTGTACATCAGGAAACGTTTTAGCTATGGGGTCAATGAAAACCCCATCCCCTGCACAGGGTTCAAGTATTTTTTCGGAACCTTTTAAACTCAATAGCGAAACCATATAGTTTACTATTGGGTCAGACTTGGTGTAATACGCTTGATATATTCTGTTTTCTGAAATCATATTACCATGTTAAATATTGAGAAAGGTTATTATCATCCAAAAAATCAGAAAACTCAGTATTGAGGTCATCTTCCCATGAAATATTGTTTCTTATCCAAGTCTTGATGTCATAACCAGCATACTTGCGTATTTCATCATAGGTCTCATCACCGCTGAAAGCACTCCAAATTCCGGAATTTTTTAATGTATTGAAATAACTGTTGTTTTCGGGCGAACGAACAAAAATCAGTGGTTCGTAACCTTCTTCAAGATTATGATAGACACTTGCTACAAGTAATAGTCGGTTTGTATTGCCTTTTTCATTAGAACCAACCAAGCGAAATCAACCACATATTTTTTTCCTTCAAAGATGAAATGAAGATCAAGTTCTAATTTTATTTCCCCTGAAGTAACCAACCCCCCATACCTTACTGTAATATTTGTGAAGCTGGTCTTTTTTCTTCTTGTGAAAGTTTTAAGGTGTTTATATAATTTTCAATTTCAGTAGCAAGCTTTTTCTTCACGTCAGAAAACAAAGGAGGAACAAATAGTTCTAAGTCATTTACAGGATATTCAAAGGCTAGTTTGCAGAAAGGCTCCCATAATTTTCCAATTCTTCTCGAAAATGCCATGTACTCGTAGGGCCAAACGGAGTGTCTAACTTCTAGCACATAACATAATTGCAATAAGTAACCATTAAAACACCTTCTAGCAATTCTTCATTTGACCAATTCTCTCTTTTCGCTTTTTGCTCAACGATTTCAATTAAATTGTTTTTTGTCTTAACAAGCAGTGTGTTAAGCTTTTTTGCTTTTGTGCTTGTACTGTGTATCACCAAATTCTTCGTTGACTTCTGCGAGAAACTCAGAAGATCTATTTCTAAAATAATCCAAAACAACTTCTTTGGATGATCTTATATTTCTGTTTATTTCCATTAATTTATTTTCTTTTTGTACTGTATTTTCTCTTTTAAAAATTTATCAACTAATGATTCATCTTTCAAGTAATAAACGACCTTGTCGCTTAACCATGCAAATAACAGGTCTTCCTTTTCAAGGTTGAAAAATTCAGCAAACAAATTTACCTGTTCCTTTGAAGGCTTTCTGTCTCCATGTTCAAACTTGCTTATTATAGCTTGGTCAATATCGAGTTCTGCTGCAATTTGTCTTAGATATAGACCATTAGTTTCCCTCGCTTCTTTAATTATCTCACCAGACGACTTCATTAGACAATTATTGTTTTGACGTAAACTACTAGGTAGTACTCAAAATTTCGGCTAAAAAAGCTCCTTTTTCCACCTGACGGCAGCTATTCTCGTCGCCGTAGCGCTGCTACACCTCAAATGAGCTTTGTCAGTCGAAAAAATCTTCTTTTTTAGCTCGAAAGCGCACTACCTAAGTAGTTACGTTTTGACAAAAATAGATAACTTACTTGTAATGTTTCAAGTGCGGTGACAAAAATTCAGGTTTCTTGGTTTTTTAGCGTTGATCCCGAGCCAACAGGATAGTGGCAAAACCAACTGTGCCTGAATGTGCAACGCTAAGAACTGTCTGTGCACACATAACGAATCCCTCCATCCCACCAGCGCCCGATGGTTGCCGTCGGGGTTTCGTCCGCCCCCTTGTCCGGCAGGGCTTGATGGTCAGTGAATTATGGATAAGCCAAACAATGAAAGCCGCACCTCCTGCGAAGCCTTTCTCAATACGTTTACAAAGCCCCTGGGACTTACGTGTGGACACAAATGGGCAAGCTACATCACAAGATACTCTTTTTCAATGAATTGTATTTGCTTTTTAAGGACTGTAAACCATTGTGCTTCTTTGCCAGAACGCATGAAGACCATCCTTCTTCTATATCACCTCCCCTTCGGGGTTCAAGGCCGTTCGATATGATGGAACTTTACAATTTTGCCATCCCTTCGGGATTTATTTAGAAAGGTATGTAAGCTTTTAAGCCATGAATCATGAAGGTGTGGAGATTGCTACCAAAGAGGTTGCGGTAGTAATCCAACGCCATGAGCAAGAAAGCAGGGGAGAGGTTGTTATCTGGTGTGAACAGATTGTCCACGCTACCCACCTTGACGATGACCTGCAAGTCCGTCACCTCTTCCCGTTGACACCAACGCGCCAGTATGTTTTCAGCTCGGCGAAAATCGGCGGGTTGTTTGTTGATGGGGTAATTGGTGGCCGTATCAACCATTCTGCCTCCTTGGCGATAGAAATGCGAAAGGAGACGGTGGCAGGTAGGTTCGTCCACCGTCCATCCCCAGAGGGCGGTACCTAACACAAGCGGTATAGGGTGTGCGCTTAGCATAGGCTTAGCGTGTAAATACCAGCCCGATGCCCGGTGTGAAACCTAAATATTGATGCCAAGCTGCCGATACATCCAATCGCCATTGTTGGCGCAAGGTATAGCCGACACCGAAACTCAGCAGGCTCGGTTGGGTGGCAACGCCCATCCGCAGAAACAACGCATCCAAGAACTGGTATTCTAATCCTGCCCGAATACGAACGGGGTAAATCAGGTTTTTTTCTGCTTCCGCTAATAACATCAACTGTTTGCCCGGGTGGTAGTTGATGCCAATTGAAAGCACGGAGGGTAAATACTCCTCATTCAAAATCTCGACTCTTACCGGGTTCGCAACTCTTGCACCAAAACTGACCGCGCGGCTGATATCGCCCTGTATGCCTACTTCTGCGCTTACCAATTGTTTGCTGCCATAATCCGGTATGCGGGTGCCTAATGTGTAGAGTTGCGCACCGAGACGGATACCGTCGCTTAATTTTCGACCATAAACCATCCCGATGCGTTGCTCATTGAATTCGGTGAAACCAAAATATCCGACCACTAACCCCACGGCACTATGTTTGCCCACAGGGAGCGCACCTGTTGCACTGACTTGTCGGATGGATTCCAGCCCATATCGTTGTTCTCCATAAAGGGCAAAAGCAGCTGATTCCAGGGATGCTATACCAGCAGGATTGCTCCAAGCAGCGGGCACTCCAGATAGTGTAACACCAGCTCCGCCCATAGCGGCACTGGCCGCACCTGCCGTAAGTGGACCCGATACTTGCGCCATCGACAGTATCGACCCGCATAAGAGGAAGAACAATATTCTGGTAATAGAACCCATGGTTGTTTTTTTCTGGTTCTTTGACAAATCTAGTGGATATGCTGGGCTAGCGATCTCGGCAAAAGGCCGAGACAAGTTGTGCAGCAGTGGCAGCTTTTAGCTGACAGACCCGGGTTTGCCGGGGCCGAGCGAATAGCGAGCTGCGAAACGTAGCGACCCGAAGGGTAGCCTCCACTAAAAAAGTCAAAGAACCACTTCCTTTTTTCACCCATCATACCTTTTACAGATGGCATCCTCTCGCAGAAAATTCATCAAGAACGCAGCCCTCGGCATGGCCGCATTTCCGCTTTCGGCTGGCTATCGCCACGAAGCGACACCCTCCGCCATTCAAGGTGCTATCGTATTATCCACCTGGGACAACGGCATCCGCGCCAACGAAGTAGCCTGGGAGGTGCTCCGCGCTGGTGGCCGCGCACTCGATGCCGTGGAAGCCGGGGTACGTGTCAATGAAGCCAACCCCCTCGACCAAAGCGTGGGCTACGGCGGCAGGCCCGACCGCACCGGGCGCGTCACCCTCGACGCTTGTATCATGGACGAACACGCCAATATCGGCTCGGTGGCCTGCTTGGAACACATCAAACACCCCATCTCCGTAGCCAGGGCCGTCATGGAAAAAACGCCCCACACCATGCTGGTAGGCGACGGCGCATTGGCGTTCGCCCTAGAGCAGGGATTCCCCAAGGAAAAACTACTCACCCCAGCCTCCGAAGCGGAGTACAAAGCATGGTTGGAGACGAGTAATTACCAACCCAAAGCCAATATTGAAAACCACGATACCATCGGCATGATAGCACGCGATGCCCACGGCAATTTCTCCGGCGCTTGTACCACCAGCGGCATGGCCTATAAGATGCAAGGCAGGGTGGGCGATTCCCCCCTCATCGGTGCTGGTCTGTATGTGGACAACGAAGTAGGTGCCGCTACGGCCACCGGGCATGGCGAAGAGGTCATGCGCATCGTGGGTAGCCACCTCGTGGTGGAACTCATGCGCCAAGGCCGTTCGCCCCAAAAAGCCTGCCGCGAAGCCGTGCAGCGCGTCGTGAACTTGATGCAGCAGCGCGGCAAGTCGCTCTGCGATATTCAGGTCGGTTTCATCGCCATCGACCGCAAAGGGCGCTATGGTGGGTGGTCGGTACAGCAGGGTTTTACCTTCGCGCTGCATACCGCCGCCGGTGCCGAATTGTTGCAAGCTAACCACTACCACACATGCCCGCAAAATTAGAAGTTGCCTGCTTCGACTTGCCCTCGGCACACATCGCCTTACAGGCAGGTGCTCACCGCATTGAGTTTTGCACCGACCGGGCAGCAGGCGGCCTCACCCCCGACCTGACCCAAGTGCAAGCACTACGCCAGCAGACGGCTACCCCTCTCTACGCAATGGTGCGCCCTGTGGGTGGCGGTTTTGTGTATGCTCCCGCTGCCTTCCAAGCTATGCGCCAGACCATCATCGACTTCAAAAGCGCGGGGGTGGACGGCTTGGTTTTCGGTATCCTCGATGCGCATGGCCAGGTGGATGCTGCCGCCAACCGCGAGTTGGTAACTTTGGCACACCCCCTCCCTTGCACCTTCCACCGCGCCTTCGACCAAGTATCCGACCCACTACAAGCAGTGGAAACGGTGATTGACTGCGGCTTCCAAACCCTGCTCACTTCGGCAGGCGCACCTACCGCCATCGAAGGGTTGCCCCTGCTACAGCAATTGGTGGCTCAGGCGCAGGGCCGCATCCACATCATGCCGGGAGGAGGCGTTCGCGCCGCTCATATCAGTGCCTTACATACAGCGTTGCAGGTGCCGTTTTACCACACCGCCGCCATCACGCCCACCAGCGACCCACTGCCCGATGCCGCAGAAATTGCCTCCTTGTTGCAGTCCTTGCAGTGAAGCTTTTGGGGTAGCCTCGCTCACTCAAAGACGGGTATCAAGCCAAGCCGAACGCAGAAAATCCTTCGATGTAGGGCAGTATTGTATATATTTGTATGGTATTTGTTTGATTAAGAGGTGTTGGTGATTGATTTAAACACGCTAAATTAGGAGCACATGAACTACCCCATCATTACAGTAGCAGGTTTGGTATTAATAGCAACGAGCCAATTATTGATGTCTTTTGGTTTTGATTTCCTGATGGCACAGCGGCCCATTGATTATGCCCATTGGGCACTACTATTGGGCGCAATTTTCATGCTTTCTTTATGGAGGAGTTTGCCTAAAAATATGACTAAAACCGTGGGGCTAATGCTCATGACGCTTGGCGTTGGTGGAATAATTGGCATGTGTACGCTTGACTTTATCTTATGGGCCTCGCATGGTGATCCTGATGTAAAAAGAGAAATTTTTGCAATAATCTCCAACCAGCCTCCTATTAAGTATCCTTTTCTACTCATCGGCCCTACCCTTTTTTATGCCGGCATCTGCATTGCGACGTATGGCCTCTTTAGCCGGTTCAAATGGCAAGTTTTGGTTATCAACTTGGGTACGCCTTTGATTGGGTTAGGCCATTTAGTTTTGAACAATCAAGTCGTTCCTGTTATTGGAGCCATTCTCCTTTTAGTAGGGATGTTTTTTGTGTTAGATTTTGGACGTAAAACGGATTTAAAGTATGTCTAAATCTACCTGACAGGGCAAAAGAGAGAGCAATAGGTGAAAAACGTGAAGCACACCCAACAACGGCACAAAAACCTAAAAAAAACCGTAACTTGCTCCTCAATCGCCACGTTGCGGCGAGAAGCAAAAAAGCGATGTCCCCTTATAGTCGGCATCTGGTAGCCTGACGGTCGGTTTGTGGGGTGGGGCGCAGACAGTCCTTAGCGTTTAGTGCTTCGCAATCGCCTACTTTTCATATACTAACCGATCGTGTGGCTCCGCCCGCTACAAATTCAAATCCCGCATACTCTCCGCCTTGTTGCGCACCAGAAAGTCATCAATGGTTTCGAAATGCTCGATGACGCGCTTGTTTTTGAATTCGAATACCTTGTGGGCGAGGCCCTTCAAGAAATCGCGATCGTGCGAGACCAGAATCAGCGTACCGTCGTAGTTGAGGAGGGCTTCTTTTAGTACGTCCTTCGACCGCAGATCCAGGTGGTTGGTCGGCTCATCCAGTATCAGGAGGTTGATGGGTTCCAGCAGCAGCTTGACCATGGCCAGACGGGTTTTTTCGCCACCCGAAAGCACCGACACCTTTTTATCAATATCATCGCCCTGAAACATGAAGCCACCCAATATCGTTTTTAGCTTGGTGCGGATGTCGCCTTTGGCTACCTCGTCAACGGTTTCAAACACAGTCGCTTGTTCATCCAGTAGCGAAGCTTGGTTTTGTGCAAAATAGCCAATCTGGACATTATGCCCTACGTGGCAAGTACCCTGCACTTCTATTTCCTGCATGATGGCTTTGATCATCGTCGATTTCCCTTCGCCATTTCTGCCCACGAACGCCACCTTTTCGCCCCGCTCAATCGTCATATTGGTATCTTGGAATACCACGTGGTCGCCATAGCTTTTAGACAAGTCTTTGACAATCAGCGGATAATCGCCCGACCTTGGCGCAGGCGGAAACCGCAGCTTCAGCGCGGAATTATCCACCTCATCCACTTCTATGATCTCCACTTTCTCCAACATCCGCTCCACCGACGACACCTGATTGGTTTGGAAAAGTCCCCTTGAACCGTTCCACAAAACGCTCCTGCTCCGCTATCCATTTCTGTTGCTCTTTGAAGGCTTTGATTTGGGCAGCCCGCCGATCTTCGCGCAATACCAGGTAGTGGGAATAGTTGGCCTTGTAGTCGTATATTTTACCCAGCGTCAGCTCCACGGTGCGATTGGTGATATTGTCAACAAAAGCCTTGTCGTGCGAAATGACCATCACCGCATTGGCTTTTTTCAACAAAAAGTCCTCCAACCAGACCACCGATTCTATGTCGAGGTGGTTGGTCGGCTCATCCAGCAAAATCAGGTCGGGCTTTTGCAGCAGTATTTTGGCCAACTCAATCCGCATCCGCCAGCCCCCAGAAAGAAACGCACTGGTCGGGCGATTGAAATCCTCCCTTTTGAACCCCAGCCCCAGCAACGCCTTTTCCACCTCGGCGGCATGGTTCACTTCCTCCAGGTTATAGAACCGCTCCCCGATTTCACTGGATTTTTCAATGAGCGCCATATAGCTATCGGACTCATAATCCGTCCGTTCGGCCATTTCCTGGTTCAGCTCTTCCAGTTGTCGCTTCAGCTCAAAGTATTCTTGGTATGCCTTGGCCGCCTCTTCGGCCACCGTACAGTTGTCGTCCGTCAGCAGGTGCTGTGGCAGGTAAGCGATGGTCGTCCTGTCCGATGTGTTGATCTTTCCCTTGGTCGGCTTTTGCACCCCCGCGATGATCTTCATCAGCGTTGATTTTCCCGCGCCGTTCTTCCCCATCAACGCAATCTTGTCATTTTCATGGATGACAAAAGAAATATTATCAAAAAGTGCCCGCTCAGAAAAGGACACCGTCAGGCCGTCTATTGAAACCATAAGTGGATCTGTAAATTTGGCGCAAAAGTAGGAATTATTCCTTCATTTTGGATGCACGCCCTCTCGCATCATACCCATCGTGTGGGGGGCTGGCCACTTGCAGGGCCACCGGGCTGTCCGCACCCTGCCGGGATGCTCCCATCCCTGCCCCTCGGCGGCTTCCGCCGCCCGCGCTCCCGCCCTGCGGGCTACGCGCCTGTGTGCCATGCGCGGATGCCATGAAGAATAGGGGCTTCCCTGTGGCACACGCGCTATTCTGGGGGAGTTGGTTTTTTTTTGCTAGTTTGGAATATGCGCTATATATTTGTGAGGTGCTGCGCGGATGAAGTCGCCTGCTGAACTAGGAATAGGGAGGCGTGGGATGGAGAACGTGCGGGCAGCGTTTAGATACACTTTATTGCGTGTATTAATTTATTGAGTGTCATTGTCAATAATGCTTGTTATTTCAAAAAAATGTAAATGAAAAAAGATCAAATAATAAAACTTAACGATTATAAAAAAACATTCGGAGGAATAAATGAGCTTCAGAAAAAGCTTCATCTGAGCCTTTTAAATGATGATATATTCAGTATCAACACAATGAATAGCCTTTTATTTAACTCACTTAAATATATTGAATCAATAAATACAGATTTAGAGAATAATGAAGAGTCTTGTTTAAAGGCAATAAAAAAAGTATTGGACTACTTTGGTATATTGAATATTAGCCCCACTTCTATTAAAACTCATACAAAAAATAGTTTTATCGAAAAGAAAATAGATAATAAAAGAGACCCTGTTGATACATATAAAAAATGGATATTGGGTTTTGATTCACTACCTCTATTTCATCTTACAGATTTGAGAGGAAAAGTTGAAACTGATCTAAAAGAAATCAATAATCTTGTAATTGAATATGAAAAAGAAAAAACAATATCACGGTATATAAACGGCCAATCAGTCGAAAAAAATCATAAGGCGAGAACAATAATAGAATTTTATAATCGAACATTGAGAGAAAGACATAAGATTATAACCTATTATTTAGATGGAGTATACGAAAGAGCAATTGATAAATCAAAACATAAACCAAATGTTTTTGCTGTTGTAGGTTTTTTAGGAGGACTAAAGGACTTTCCGTATAATTTTGGAAATGCTTTTTTTGTAAATAATTTTGACTACAAAAATATAGATAGAGTATCACATAGGGTTGATTATCTCTCAATAGCGGAGATTCCATCTTATCAAAAATTATATAACGACAGTAAAAGAGAATTCTATAAGAAACTTTTTGAAAAGTACTCAAGCGATGATTACTTTAAAAGTATCGACTATAATCTCAGCTTGCTCCCAATCAAAAATGAACGAAAACAAATATTCACGGAGTTAGAAAGGCTGTTTAGATCTGAAAAATGGTTGGCATTCTATGCTCTCGCATTACCTCAAGTAGAAGGATTATTTGCAGAAATGGTTGAGGTACTAGAACCTGATTCTGGCATTCTAAAAAAAGCTCTACCAGATAAAGTAAATAGGGTGAAAAAGCACTACGTTCTGAGTGATTTATATATTGATTATTTTCAATATGTCCTACCTGAACAAAGGAATCATTTTATGCATACAGGCTTAACAGAAGGGCATGATTTGAATTCATTCGACCTCTTAACTGATTTGGAATTTATTTTGAAATTTTATGCAGAACTTGACAATCCATTAGTGAAATTAACCCGGTTGCTAAGAAGAAGAAATCCAGAAGACTTTGTTGATTTTAGAGGTTTTTCTATCTATTTTAACCTTTTAAAGAATATTCATTCTTCACAAAAGAAAAAACTGCATGAAGAGTTAGAAGATTTTAATAATTCATTTTTATATGTTGAATGTCAAATAGAATTTATAGCTATTGATACTGAACGATATTTGATATCGTCCATAAATGAGATTTACAATAATATGGAAACTCAAATATCTTCGTATCCAATTGCCCAAGAGTTGAAAAAATCCAATATTTGTAAGTCAAAGAAAATATTGGAGAATAAAAGCTTTTGGAAAGAATTTGAGGACTTTATCATTCTAAATAGTGACACCTTAGATGATCTCTATTCAGTCATGGACTTTTACAATGGAGTCAATGAGCTGTTTATAGATCAGGTTAAGGAAAGCGATTTATCAAAAGCAGTATCAGGTTGGAAAGATTATAAGACTATAATTTATAATATTCATAAGTTGAACCTCTTGTTAAAAAAGTAATCCCCCCCGCTCGCCCCACATCCTCCCAAAAACCGATCGTGCATCGGGACGACCCGATACTCGCTGTCGGCCAGTCTCCCGGGCTTGCCCCCAGTTTTAGGGAAAACAGCAAGAAGTAAAAAAGCTGAAGTACACGCCAAAAAACGGCACAAAAAACCTGAAAAAAACCGTAACTTGCCCCTAAATTATCCTGCTATGGCGATGAGCAAAAAAGCGATGTTCCCTTGTAGCCAAAGGTGGGTAGTCTGGCGGTCGGTTAGTGAGGTGGGGGCGCAAACAGTCCTTAGAGTTATGGGCAATTTGAGGTTCAAAAATGGAACTTTTCTTAAATAGTGACGTAATGTCCATCTGATGTTATTGTTTAATGCAAATTGATTTATGATGAATAGAAGTATTTTGCAAGAAAAACTGGTTGCTTTATATTTGAGGCTGAATGGTTATTTTACAACAGGTTTAATTATACATTCTGCCGATGATGGTAATGTCGACGGAGAAATAGATATTATCGGAGTCAGATTTAAAAACCACCACCAACATGATCGGTTGATAGGATGTTCCTCATATTTGGAAATTCCTGAAGACTGTGATATTGATTTATTGATTGGCGAAGTGAAAGGACAAAATGCTTCTCTGCGATTTAATAAATCGGTGAGAGAAAATAATGATAGAAGGCATAAATTACTTTCATGGATAGGCTTATTTGCAGTCAATGATTTAAAGTATTTGAATGAAGAACTTAGCAAGGCTATTCAGCCTAGAGAAGTGAATTCATCTGAAAAATTTGAAAGAATACTTCATAAAAGCAAAATGGGATTAATTTCAATTAGGCCAATAATTTTTGCCCCAGATAGACCTCTTCCAAGGAATAATCAATTAAAATATATCAATGGTCAGGTAATGATGGATTATTGTTGGGAATGTTTCAGGCCAGCCGTAAGAAGGGTCTCATGTGAAACTAATTATGCTCCAATGAGTAATTGGGGAGAACAGTTTATGGAATTGGTAAAATATTTTAAAGACCAAAATAAAAAAGAGGCTGGATCTCCTGCTGAACTTTATTCTTATTTTAATTTGTAATAAATCATTTTAATAAATTAACATGAAACAAGTTGTCGTTTTTTTTATGATTTTTTTATTTTTTCCTCTTGGAGAAATTGAAGCTCAATCAACTGAATTATTGGACGCCAAAAACGGGTACAAAGAGTTTAAATTTGGCTCCCGATACACGGAGTTTAAAGAAGATTTAGTCTTTTTCTTTGAACCCAACGAAGGATATAAGGGATACGAGTATAATGGTCAAAACCATAGCAGTTTTCTTGGAACAGAATGGGAGAGCTTTAAGCCTGCCTTTTATAATGACAAGCTAATATCTCTTGAATTTTATTTTGATTCAGATATTCAGACACTACAAAACCTACTACAGGATTTGGAAGTACTCTTTGGAGAACCAAGATTAGGTCCTTTGGAAGATGAACTTGGTAATAGAGTTTTTGACAATTTCTTTGCGTGGAGGGGCGAAAAAATTGGACTTGATCTAACTAGATATAGTAATTTGTATTTCTCTGAGAGTCTGAGAAATAAGACCGTTGTTAAGATAATGCCGTTAGATGCTAGTCTAATCATGCTTTCTGATGATTTTTAAAAAATAAAATCCCACAACTCTTAGGTCTTAACCGTAAACGGTCGGTAAGGAGGGGATAGCGAAGCCCCCCACCCGCCCCAAATCTTCCCAAAAATCGCTCGTGATCCCGAAGGCCATCGGGATAACCCGATACACGCTGTCGGCCAGTTCCCCACTGGTGTGCGGGATTTCTACTTTTGGTTGTGTGGATTTTGTGCGGTTTTGCGTCAGCAGGGTTGGTTATGCGCAATACGGCGAGGCGGATTTCGCCAGTTGGGAGAGTGGCATCCGGGGCACATTCCTGCTGGTTGTAGCGTCCTCGCTCCAACCTACGATTGCTCGTAGGACTTGCAGCCCTGCTCCCAGCGCACCATCCCAAATATACGAACGCAATACTGCAACATGCAAGATGAACAGGGACATCCGCTCGCTTATATTCTCATCGGCAAGACCGGGCTGCAAGCCCTACTGGCGTATTAAGTTGTAGCGAGGACGCTACAACTAGCGGGTGATTTCAAAAAATACGCAGTGCAACAGAAGAAAATAGTAGATTTGCAGGCGTTGAAAAAGGGGGTATTGCAGAAGGCATTTGCGGGGAAATTGGAAACTCAAAAATCCCGAAGGGATGGCAAGATTATAGAAAATAAGATTAACCAACCACAACCCAACCCCGAAGGGGTGATATAGTATTATGGCAGGTACATTTTCACAAATTTATATCCAATATGTTTTTGCCGTGAAAGGCAGAGAGAATCTATTACAAAAACCTTGGCGTGATGAAGTGTTTAAGTATATGGCAGGCATTATCAAAGGTAAAAATCAAAAACCAATTATCGTAAATGGAGTTGCAGACCACGTTCACGTTTTTGTGGGATTAAAACCTGCAATGAGTATTTCTGATTTAGTAAGAGATATCAAAAACAATTCTTCCAATTTCATCAACGAACAAAAATTTATTAAGGGAAAATTTTCTTGGCAAGAAGGATATGGTGCTTTTTCTTATGCCCATTCACAAATTGAAAATGTTTATCAATACATTGCCAATCAAGAAGAACATCATAGGAAGAAAACTTTTAAAGAAGAATACCTTGGTTTTCTTGAAAAATTTGAAATTGAATACAACGAAAAATACTTATTCGAATGGATGGATTAAAAATATCACCCCTTAGGGGTTTATTGGCATTGTGGATTTCATCAGGCTATAATCTTTTCATCCCTTCGGGATTAAGAAGATGACCCTGAGAATAAATCCCGAAAACATAGAAATTATGTACCATTTGGGGCTTAAACCTTATTTGATGGTTATTTGATAATACAAAAATCATGAACGAAGCAGAAACAAGAGCCGCTCGCCCCACATCTTCCCAAATTTCGCTCGTGAGGGTCTCCTGGCTGGCGTGCATATTTCTACATTTCCCCTAGCCGCTTCAATACATTTAATACTAACTTTTGATTCAACCGAAAGCCTACCTATCGAAGCGGTATCGCTTACTACCACAGGGTAACGGATAAGAGGTTGATGCCTAAATTTTTCAAATCCGTTTTCAGGTCTTCTGCTGAATAATGGAGGTCTATTTCCCGCGTACTCAGTGCCTGCTGGAATTCAATCTGATTCAGCCCGGCCAGTTCTTTGGCCAATCCCATACTCAGTTTTTTGCGGGCATAGAGGTAACAAGCTATCTCTACCAACAAATCATCTGCTGATATTTGTGCCTTTTCTAGGACGGTATCTGATAGAATCAATGCCATGTAAGGATGGTTTGCTTGGAAGGAATATAACTATGCAAATATACGGCAAAAGAACGAAACTTGGACAGTCCAGAATTTAGTACCCTACGCACTAGCTAACAGTATAGGCGGTATAACTCACGCGGCTTTGTTCCGACTCGCAGACGGCGGCATCGTTCAATATTTCCTGTTCTACTTCTTTTTGTACCAGTTTCCACCAGTAGATGGCGGGGATAGTGTAGCCGCTGTGCTTTTCGAGCCGAAAGGCCAGGTGCTTGCCGATTCGCTCCTTGCCTTTGAGTATTCTGTTGAGCCGCGACGGGTGTATGTCGATGTCCGCAGCGAACTGCTTTTGGTTGCGGTTCACCAGGCTCAGATAGGTCAGCAGGGTATTTGCAAAAGATTGGGAAGCATCAAACACATCACCCGCAGTGTAGGCGCGTATCTGGTACTTCAGTCCCAGCAACGCCGACAGCCGCCGCTCCTCCTCCGACATATCCGCCCGCCGCTGGCGCCGCAAGGCCGCAAACTCAGCCCGCGCAGCATCGCTGGCCGCTTCCGCATCGGGGAGCATTGCGAAGTCGGCCACTTCCGCTTCGGTGTAGGTAAGGAGGAGGTCTTCGTATATCTGCTGGTTACTTTTCATGGCTTAAATATTGCTGATGAGTCGTTCGGAGTTGGCAATTCGGTGTATAAATATTTACCCTACACTGAGTCCATACTTATCCTTGTAATGATCGGCCAATGCCGTTTCGGTTCAAGACACAAAGCCGTCATTTGCGTTCAAACAATTTCGCAGTGCGTGCTAAGGCATCGGTTAGAAATCTATTCTTCTTCTTTCCCTTATTTACCTCACTGTTCTCAATCAGTATGTGGATTCAGGTTCGTTGGAATATCTCATACGAAATTAGCCCTAAATTTCAGATTCATAGGCCAGCCGTATTTCTGGACAATCCGCTTCTTCTCCAGCAGCCAGTTAAACTTAAACTGCCCCGACTGCCGTATTATTTCCCAATCCTCATCCCTGACGAGTTCGATGGTCGCCTCATGTAGTACCCCGGTCTGTTGATGTAGTATCTTCACCTTGCAAAGATAGTGAAATTGATGTTTTTTGTCAATTTATTTAAAGTTTTTCTTTTGCAGCCTTTGATTGGTGTGTTGGTGCCGCCCCTGCTAGTTGTAGCATCCTCGCTACAACTCAATAAGCTCGTAGGGCTTGTAGCCCGGCATCCCGCACACTATCTCCAATATACGAACCGTTCTTCGTTTGAGTCCCGACCTTTCGTCGGGATTGTGCGGAGCCGACCCTTTTAGCTCCCTACAACGCTGGAATTCAAAACCAAGAATGGGTATAAAATCACTATAAATCTATTCCGATGAACTACCTCCGTGAACGCCTCCGATACGCTACCATCGCTGCCTTGCTTATCCTCGTAGCACTGGGGCTGCGTTCCATTTGGGGGGTCTTGCCCTTTTGGATCAATGTCTGGATTGGTGATTTTCTGTGGGCTGTGATGCTTTATTGTTTGGGGATGGCGGTTCTCATGCCGGTGGATAAATACAGGTTTACCCTCGGCTTGGTGGTGTTTTGCTGGCTCGTTGAAGGTTCTCAATCCGTACACACGCCTTGGTTGGATGCTTTTCGAGATACGCGTTTTGGGGGGCTACTGCTGGGGCATGGCTTTTTGTGGTCAGATATTGTATCGTACACCGCTGGCGCCATTGCGGGGTACGTCGCGGATTCAAGGTACAGACAACGTGTTCAAAAACACATCAAATGATGAACCTGCTGCTTATAGCCCCCACGCTACAACCCAACACGCTCGTAGGGCTTGCAGCCCGGCATGAGGATACCATAAGCCAACCAGCCGTGCAAGCGCAAAATCACACAGCCCTGCGGTGGCATGGTCGCGATGGCAAAAGATTTTATTCTACGGGATAAGCAAAAAAACGTTAATTGCGTCACTCAATTGACGGAATTAATGTAAATTGCGTCATTAAATTGACGGAATTAACGTTAATTCAGTCATTAAATGAACAAAAATGAAGTACCTTGATAGAATTATTGAAGCACAGATATTAGAAAGCCTAGTTCCCAATAAGGTAGTTGTGCTGATAGGCCCACGCCGAGTAGGGAAAACAATTCTTATCGAGCAAATTCTGGGAAAGGTAAACGAACCTTATCTATTGATGAGTGGTGAAGATATCACTGTATTGGAATTATTGAAAAGAAGAAGCTTACAAAACTATACTAATCTTCTACAAGGAAAAAGGCTATTAATCATAGATGAGGCTCAAAAAATTCCTGATATTGGGAATGTTTTAAAATTGATGATTGATCAAATAAAAGGAGTGAAAATCATAGTTACTGGATCTTCTGCATTTGATATAAATAATTACAAAGGAGAGCCACTAACGGGAAGAAAAATCACCTACATTCTATTTGCATTGTCAGATCAGGAATTATATCAAGCTGAGAATATATTTGAAAAGAAAGATAACTTGCATAAAAGGTTAGTTTATGGCAATTATCCTGAATTACTACAATTAGAAGAAAATGCGAAAAAAGTAGAATACCTCCGAGAAATAGTAAGCTCGTACTTATTGAAAGATATTCTTGCCTTTGAAAATATTAAAAATGCCGATAAAATTTTTGATTTACTGCGAATGATTGCTTTTCAAATTGGAAGCGAGGTTTCTATTCAAGAGCTTAGCAATCAATTAAACATGAGTAAAAACACAGTAGATAAGTATCTGGATTTATTGACGAAGGTGTATGTGATTCACAAGGTCAATGGGTTCAGTAAAAATTTGAGAAAAGAAGTCACAAAAAATAGCAGGTGGTATTTTTATGATAACGGGTTGCGCAATGCAATCATTGCAAATTTGAATCCTGTTGGATTGAGGAACGACGTAGGAATGTTGTGGGAAAACTATATTATCAGTGAGCGAATAAAATTCCAGCGTTACAATAAAATACTGGTGAATAATTATTTTTGGAGAACCTATGATCAGCAAGAGATTGATTGGGTAGAAGAACGAGGAGGCAAACTCTACGGTTACGAATTTAAGTGGAATGTGAACAAGCAAGTAAAATCGCCAGGCGCATGGAAAAAAAATTATGAAAACGCTGAATTTGAGGTTATTAACCCTGATAACTACTTGGATTGGGTTAGGAAATATTGAAACAACGGTTGAGATACACTTGAATGGTATAGGATATGTACCACTACTTTCGACAGCCCCTGGACAACGGATGGGAGCGGGTGCACGGGTGTAGCGCAGCGGAACACGGGCTATGAGCGGACAGCCGGGCCCCGGCTGAAAAAGATGATAAAGGACGTGCAACAACCCGTATGACCAGCCGGGGTGGCCCACCATCAATCAAATCCTACTGAAAAATAAGGCTGGAAGGCGCCGTTGCCTTGAAGTCGCGATAGTGTTTCTGGCTGGCGATGAATCGCATATTGGCCCCAAAATGACCCGCTTGTGGCAGGTGGATGGTGACGATGGTAAAAAAGAGGAAGGTGCTTTCGGAAAAATGCGCGATGCTGTCCCAAGGGTAGCGGAAGGTCTTGAAGTAGTTGGTGACGTAGAGAAAATCGGCATCGCACTCCACGCGTTTGAGGGGGAAGAGGAGGAAGTAAAAAACCACCAACCCGCTGAGGTAGAACACGACGGCACCCACCCGGAAGAGGGGGTCGGCGAAAACGGGTGCCAGTGCGCCCCCTTTGATGAGTATCGCCAATGTGAGGGCACCGAAGAAGGACATCCAGAAAACCGGGACGAATAGCTTGAAAAACAACGTTGCGTTGGTGCTGAGTCTTTGCATGTTTATTCCAGCTCTTGCTGGTATTTTTTTGCCCATCAGGCGGCTATAAAAATGCTGATTTCGTAGAGGATATACAGCGGAATACCAATGAGAAACTGGGTGACGACATCGGGGGGGTGAGTATGGCGGCCACGAGGAGGATGCCCACAATGGAATGGCGGCGGTATTTGCGCATATCGTCGGCGGTAATGATGCCTAATTTAGCCAGAAAATAAACGACTACGGGCAGCTCGAAGATGATACCCGCCGGCAGGAGTAAACATGACCATGTAGGTGACGAACGATTGCAAGGTGGGATTGTTGGATACCAGTTCGGTGGCGGTAAAACCCATGAGGAAGTTGGTAGCGAAAGGGGCTACCACAAAGAAACCAAACAGGATGCCCAGCACAAACAGCACGGAACAAACGAATACCACTCCTTTGGTAGCGCGTTGTTCGGCCTCGTAAAGCCCCGGTGCGACAAACTGCCAAATCTGGTAGAACACATAAGGAAAAGCCAACACAAAACCGCCGATAAAGCAGAGCTTGATGGTGGTAATGAACTGCTCCGCGAAGTTGACTGCTTGGATATTGAACTCGGGCAGCGTCATGCACAACACCTCGGAGGCCCCAAAATACTTGGACAGTTCGCAAAACCACTGGTAGGATACAAAGTCATTGGAGGCAGGCCCCAAGATGATATTATCGAAGTACCATTCGTGGAAAACATACAGCACAATGCCCGCTACGACGATAGCAATGAGCGAGCGGATGACCCGCCAGCGCAATTCCTCGAGGTGGTCGAAAAAGACATTTCCCCCTACTTGCTTGGGTTTGGGGTAGTCTTCACCCATTCGTACTCTTCAATGTCTATCTGATCTAAGTGCCATGCCCGGTTGCGAATTTGAGCAGCAAATGTAATAAGAGTATGTCAAAAATTCACGCAATGCGTTGTCTCGTTCATCGAGCATGAGCCAATTTCAGGCAAGCCGCCTTTTCGAGCCTTCCATGGTAAACCCTACCCATTTCGTGCCTTCCGTACTTTTCGTAGTTTACCCCACCCTTTTTCGTGCCTTTCGTGGTTAAAAAAACACCCTTTCGTGCCTTCCGTGCCTTTCGTGGTTAAAAAAACCACCCCTTTCGTGCCTTCCGTGCTTTTCGTGGTTAAAAAAAAACACCCTTTCGTGCCTTTCGTGCCTTTCGTGGTTAAAAAAACCACCCATTTCGTGCCTTCCAGTGCCTTTCGTGGTTAAAAAAACACCCTTTCGTGCCTTTCGTGCTTTTCGTGGTTACCCCCACCCTTTTTCGTGCCTTTCGTGCCTTTCGTGGTTAAAAAACACCCTTTCGTGCCTTTCGTGCCTTTCGTGGTTAAAAAAACACCCTTTCGTGCCTTTCGTGGTTAAAAAAAACACCCTTTCGTGCCCTTCGTGCCTTTCGTGGTTAAAAAAAACCACCCATTTCGTGCCTTCCGTACTTTTCGTGGTTAAAAAAAAAACACCCTTTCGTGCCTTCCGTGCCTTTCGTGGTTAAAAAAAACCACCCTTTCGTGCCTTTCGTGCCTTTCGTGGTTAAAAAACCACCCATTATGCGGTTTAAAAAACCTACGCCCCTTCAACCCATTCAAAACAAACGAAGCCAGCTGAGGTGCCAACTGCTGATGTAGTGATCCGAAAAGGGCACTTCATAAATCCAGCGCAGGAGAAGAATAGTCCGCAGAGCAATTCCGGTGTCCATAGCAGTGAAAAACCTTGGTCGATACCTGTTTGTAGGATGTTTTTAAACTGGGATTCGTAGAATTTCCGCATGTTTACAAAAGTGGCCAAATGGGGTTGTTCCAAGTGTTTCCATTCGTCGTTGAAGGCCGTGATGGCGGTTTTATCCGTGAAAGCGATATCGATATGCAGTTGGATGACAGCGGTGATTTTTTCATCGGGTGTAGCTGAGGATGAAGTAATTGCCGCCATGCCTTCAAGAAAACAGGAGGCATTCTGAAAACAGATAAGTTGAAGTATTTCCTGTTTGCTTTCGATGTGATTGTAAAGGCTAGAGGCTTGTAGATGTACACTTTTAGCCAAGTCGCGCATGGAGGTAGCGGCGTATCCTTTTCCCTAAAAAGGCTTGCTGCTGCTTCCAGAATCTGTTGTTTTTTTGAACCGTCCATTGGGGTTGTACTGTTGGAAATGTTGCTGCAAAGGTACTGAATTTGATAAAGTTCACTAATTGCTATAATTTTGCAGCTTCAAACCACAATAAATAACCGATGAAAGATTCATTTGCCCCCTACTGTTTTCATTGCTTGCTTTGTTGACCAGTTGTAGTCAGGCGCAAAGTGCTGCACCTGTAGAAGCGGAAAAACCAAATATCACTATTCATTTAGAAGGCGAGTGAGCGGAGGGTCTAGTGCAGTTAGTCGCCATATTCAATGAACAGCAGTTCATTGCAGACCAAACTGCCATAGATGCAAGCAGGATGGCTGTATTTCAACAGGATACCAGCTATCCTCAAGGGTTGTACTTCATATTGTACCCCGACGATACCAATTTCCAAATGTTGATTTCAGAAGACCAGACATTCAGCATACCACTTCCAAAAATGATGTTTTGGGGAAAATGCAGGTAGAGGGTAGTACAGATAACCAACTTTTTCGGAGTCATCCCGCTACGAGGCTTCTTACCAACAGCAATATAACCTCTTGGCTGGGCAGATAAAAACATGGACAAACAAGACCCTGCCTACCCTACATTAGATGCCCAGCGCCAAGAATTAATACGCCTTAGAAAGACCTTCTTAGATTCTTTGTTGGCATTACATCCACAGTCTTTCTTTTCGATTTTTAAAAGGGCAGGCCAAAATCCAGACATCCGCAAGGACGTACCAACAAACCAGCAGATGACCTACTATCGAATGGAATTTTGGGATGGCGTTGATCTCGGTGATGAACGCCTCATGCATACGCCTGTCATCGCCAACAAACTCAAGCGATACTTCGAAGAACTCACCCCCCAACAACCCGATTCTATCATTGTTTCTTTAGAACGCTTAGTTAATCGTATTCCCGATATTAAGGGATCTGAGTACTACAAATATTTTGTCAATTGGGTGGCGCTTAAATACGAACCCACTAAAACCACCCTCATGGATGCTGAGGCGGTTTTTGTGTATTTGGTTAAAAATCATTTTACCAATGAAAGGGCTTTCTGGTCGGATTCCGCCAATATTTACGCACTCCAATTAAGAGCCGATGAAATGGCTTATAGTTTAGTAGGCCAACCTGGGCCTAATGTGAAAGTGCCCGATTTGAATGGCACGCCTCGCCCCTTATACGACCTCAAGGCTCCTTACTTGATCGTTTATCTCTACAACCCCGATTGTGAGCATTGCCAAGAGCAGTCCCCTAAGTTGGTCAATCTCTACCGCAAATGGCAACAACAACCTACCCCCATTGCTGATGTATATGCCATTGCCATTGATACAGAACTCGACATCCTCAAGCAATATATTGCCAAAACAGGCATGACTTGGACAAATGTGTTTGACCCCTCCAACCGTTCTATTTACAAAACCTACTTTGTAAATGTGACACCGGAAATTTACGTATTAGATCCCGATCGTAAAATTATTGCCAAAAACCTGAATGTCAATCAGATAGAAGAGGTCATTCGCAGGGATCAAGAAAAACGGAAGTAACTTTAAAAAAGGGCAGTCAACTGGGCGCGTCCTACGTGTACGGTGGCAGCTTCTCCAGTTTGCCGGCCTTCATAGGTGAGGGTCATTTGTAGGAACTGGCCCAACGGACGTGTGAGCGAAGCGTTCCAAATCCAGTTGCGGCCTTTTTGCAAACCGTTCAGCAACACAAATCCTACGGGCGAACGAGCATCTCCCTCCAATGCAACGCGTACGTATTGGAGGGAGGCTCTTGCCCATTGCTTGTAATTCCCCTCCACCCGAATTTCGTTGCGGTTGATGGCATCGGTGGTTTCCGGCAAACGGTTGGCTTCCGTCAACCATTTCCAAGCTAATGTGATGCGGTAGTCTTGCCCGGGTTGATAGCTCAAGGCGGGTTCTAAACTGTAGCCCTTGAGTTGGTAATCTTTGTTGTTGAAAAACTCCGAATCCGATTCACGCCAGTTGCTAGCGGTCGTCAAACGCAGCGTAGTGGCCTCGTTGATATTCCACCGCGCTTGCAAGGTAGTAGCCCGCAGCAACCTACTTTCATACCCTGTGGTGGGCACGACTCGCCTCGGTTGGTGGTTATACGCCAACGACATATCAAACCGCGTAGAACGCCGATTGAAGAACAGAATATGCCGCTGGTTGGCAGTCACAGCTACTAAGGCAGAATCGGGAATGGACAGTTGTAAAGGATTCCAAGTTTGTACGCCTTCAAATGCCCGTACCTTGCGGTTGATGGTTAAGCTCGATTGGATAGAAAAACGACTCAGCAATTGCTGCCAGCCTGTTTCGCTCTTGGCCCAAATCCTGGCGGGGTCAAGCTGTATGCTTTGGTTGAGTGTGGCGTTGTCGGTGCGGATAAAATCATCGGTAAAAATACTGACACGGATGTGGTCGGCAATGTCTGGAAAAGGGGCAATCTCCATCTCGTTCGGTTGAATTTTTCCATCGTTATTATACAGGCTGTCCAACCAAATATACTGCCCCAACCCTGCCCCCACGAACAGGTAGGTGTATTCGATGAGCGGTTCTTGCCCAGACCCGATTTCATAAGTAGTATTGGATCGCAGGGTGTTTTTCCAAGCACCCGCGTTTAGGTCAACTCTACCGAGCAGCGTATTAGCGGCTTCTTGCGATGTCAGTTCGGGTGCATACACCGCCAGCGACCGCCACGTAAGATTGCCGCTCGTGCTGAATGACGAACTGGCTTGCCATTTGCCAGCTACCTCCCCTTCCGTAGCACGCGTACTAGGGGTGAATGTCGCCGCCGTTGGGGCATAGTCTAACCGCGTACGAGCAGACAGCGACCATTGAAAAGATGCCGTATCGGAGCTGGCTAGGGTGGCGGTGTAGCGTTCGAAAAAGAAGCTAGCTGCCGATAATTGGTCGGGAGCAGCGGTCATATAGCGTTCGTTGCGCTCTGATTGACCCGCAACTGTCCACTCCCAATTGCCCCATTGCGGAAAGCGTTTGCGCACCTGCCAATGAGGTCGCACAAAGCGCGTTTGTAAAACGGGGTCTTCGCTTTGCAACCAACTGTTGGCCGCTTTCAGTTCCCAGCCTTTATGTCGGTACTCCAACGCACCTTCGTGACGAATACCATCGTAGAGGTCGCCGCGTTGGAACAAGTCCCAACGGTATTGCAGCCCTCCTCGTTGCGGGTGTCGCAGCGCAACACCAGTGCCTCCTAAACGCTCCGTTGCAACGGAAGTAGTGCCTTGCCCATTGATATCAGCCAAACTCCAATCGCGCAAAAATTCCGGCGAACGATACGGATTTACCGCTTTAAAATGTTGATCCACCTGCTCCCACCAGGCAGTGGCAGCTACCCGCCAACTCGTCGAGTCTTTCGTGAGGTTCCACTGTTGCGACCAGTCCACTCTACCTGCCCATCCATTGTCGTCTTGCGCATCTAACGGGCTGAACCGATTGAGGTCAAGGGTGCTAAAAGCCATTTCCGCTTTCACGATTCCTTGTTTACCCAAACGGTATTGGCCGCCAGCGGTCAGTAAGCGTTGCAATTGTGGCGCCACCAGTGGTCGCTGGGGTTCATAACTTCCCTGTGGAGCGCAGGTGATAGGGTGAGGGGCTACCCATCGAAACACGCGCTCATTGGCATTTTGGCTGTTATCGGGTACATAGTGGCCACGCCCTTCCCCCACGAATGAAAAGGCAGCCACGAACGAGCCTTCCGTATCAAACACCAAACGACGGATAAGGGTATCCACTCCGTTGCAAGTAAGCAAAGTATCGGCAAGGCGATAGGTGGCACGTTGAGCATCTGGTGTTTCCAATGGCGTAATGGTAGAAACGCCAATGCCCGTAAGTTGGTCGCCAGTCTCTTGGAGAAGCTGTTTTTCGGCATCGCTTAGCGGCAAGTCGCCAGTAGCGGTCTTGCTATCCTGCTGGCTGTATAGGTTTATATATGCTTGCCAGCGGTCGGTTTGGTATCGGCTATCAACGGTGTAGAGGGAGCGCAGGAATCGTTGGTCGGCGTATTCAAACTCCACCGTGATGCGGCTGTCTTTGGTGATGAGCCTACGAGCCGTGAACGTCACTTCGCCTTGATTGTAATCAATGGTGTAATCCGCATCCCTGCCGCGTTGCAGGGGTTGGCCATCCAGCATCACTTTTTCAGTACCCGCCAGCACGATGATAAAGCGCTCGCCACTGGCACCTTGAAGTTTGTAAGGGCCTTGATTGCCTTCAATAGCGGTTACCAACTGCCTGCGGAACTGCCCCCTTGCAATGGCTACGCCTGCCCGATGTTGCCACAAGCCACTGTTTCCTTGTTCGTGTTGGGTTTGGAAAGTGGCCCCCTCTAATTTTTTAAAGTACCGCAGGAAGTAACCTTCGGGATGTCGAAGCTCATAGTCGCCAGCAGTGAGTTGGGTATCGTCTTTTTGCAGCCGTATGAAGATACGGTCGAAGTCGCGTAGTTGTCGGGTATTGCCTTCGGGCTGAATCGGTAAGTTTTCATCCGTAATAGCGGCGGTGACCTGTATATCATCGCCTATTTCCCCGCTCACTTGTAGGTTGAAGTTGGAGTTGAGTACAAGATCTTGGCGATTGCCCACCGAAAGCCCCCTGCTAAAGCTGCCATTATATTGCAACTGTTGCCCTGCAGCAGCATTGGATATATCGCGATAGGGGTCGTAGGTGCCAATGATTAATCCTTCTGGTGTATTACCCACACGGGTGGTATCAATAAGCGACAACGGAGCGTGCAAATTGGTAGGCCATACCCGGAAGGTCGCACAAACACTATCGGACACAATACCCGGTTTCAGCACCAACTGCTGGGAAACAAACGTGTAAAAAGCCGTATCTAATGCTTGGCCATCCTGCGTAAACAGGCGTAAAGAAAGAGGCGCCACAGTAAAAGAATCCAGTACAATAGGCTCGGTAGCTGGCCAACAGCGGTAGCGAAGGTTGTTCCACGGTACACCCTGCCCCCAAGCGGCATCACCAAACGCCAGCGCAAACAGGCACACTGCCAACGGGAGTAGTTTTCTGATCCGCATACTTATTCAAAAACTTCGCGTAGTTAGAGGTGTTGCCTGATTACTGCATACCCATTAAAAAGGAACGGGAAACCCACGGTTTTATTTCTAATTTGTATAGAAACTTCTCAAGTGGCAGCCCTGACTGCGTAGGATTTTTCACAACGTACAAATATGTCTAAATTTTCCTAATTGAGCGAACAGGAATTAATTGAGGAGTTGCTAAACACGTTCATGCTATTAGGCCACCCCGTACTTCGTCGTGACAGGCTATCCATTGCAGCACCTCCTGAGGGTCGGTGCTTCCATTCCTATCCTTTGTCCTTCCGGGCTACCGCAAGGCCCGCCACTCACTTCGTGGCGGATTAGACAGGAAGAACGCACGGCAAATCAATGTGAATGATGGATGCTAAATAAGGAAAGCCGCACCGCCTGCGAAGCCTTTCAGGATTCGTAGGCGTAACCGCTGCGAAAACGTCTGAATCATATGCTGTTACGTTTACGAATCCTTTCGTAGGCTTCGTAAACGAACATCTCGTGTTTTTCACCTTAAAGAAACAGCGTATAGGTAGGATATTTATCCATCATTCACGTTAACTAAGAGAAAATTGTGTCTTTGCTCCGTGATTTTGAAATGTGTAGCGCTTACGCCTCCTAAACACAACCACCCCGCAGTTTGCACTACGGAGCCGTTGTTTTTTCACTTCTTGCTGTTATCTGGAAAACCGGGCTGCAAGCCCTACAAGTATAGTCCGTCGTAGCGAGGACGCTACGACGAGCTGGTAATATTCCTTCTCCTTGCCGATATAGCGATAACACTACGCTGTCGTTCAACTACCAAGCTACATTTGTGCTTCTTTAAGCACCCTCCAAAGCTACACTTTTTTCAGTTAAGATCTTTCCAATTAAAAGAAAAAAGGAATACGTCCTGTTCGCTGCTCCGTTGGGGCAGGTACTACGGGGCGATTGTGTTTTTACTTCTTGTTGTTACTAGAAACTGGGCTGCATGCCTTGCGAGGGTAGGGCGTTGTGGCGCGGGGGCTGCGCAGGGCAGAGTTACTTCTTCTAGTAAAAACCGTTAGTCTTTTGATCAAAAGAATATTTGTCGATTCTTTTAAAACTATAGTTATTATTTAGACGACTCACTAAAAAACTATCTTGTTTTAAAAACTGGATTTCTCCAACCAATGAAGAGTCGAGGTGATTTCGGGTGTTTTTTTCCATGAAAAATAATTTTCCATTAACAATACTATAAACTCGAGGAGTTAGAAAATTGATGTCCTCATGCCAATATGTGAATGTTGAGTCGTTTATTTCGCATAGCCAGTTTGATTGCTTCCCATTTTCAACAATATCGGTTTCCCAATACCCTAAGAGACTGTAATCATTGTTAGGACTCTCTGCCCTTTGGCAAAGACCTAACTTTATGATTAAAAGAACAGTTATTAACCATTTCATAGATTTCTAGTTTTCAAGGTTTATTATTGTTTTTTTCTTTGATTGGTTATGTATTCCAAGTAATGATCCCGAACTGATTGAGATTTAAAATTCACTGTAAGGTGACGAGGTGCCCTGCCATTTGATTCATTCATTCCAAATATTGCTACCCTAGTTGCCCCAAACTTTTCAGTACTTGCCATTTTGTTTCCACCATCAGGAATGGTAAATATTAACTCAAATGAGTTCTTACCAATGCTAACATCTCTTCTGTAGATTGTTGCACCGCCACTGTTAGAGTCTCCTGTGAAATAATTAAGAAATCCGTCCTTTGAGAATTGGTTCGAAAGAAAACTATTCATGTCATACTTACCGGGTTCGAGAGTACTGCCCCCTGACAGTCTATTCTCAACACTGAAAGCTTTGAGAAGTGATAACGTCTGACTAAATATTTCTTGATCACCAGATGATAGATTTACCCGGGTTGATGAGCTGTCATGTCCAAAACTAGAGCCAGAAGCTTCGGCTATCGAAAGAATATCACCCTCATTCATATTTAACTCTCGATAGGCTGGATTAGAAGCATTGTAACGATCATTTTGGATGTGACTGAAATACTGAGCATTCCTTGGATTATCAACTATAGTTGTCCAAGAAACATTTATGCCCAAAGTGTTTCGAGCAGATTGAGCAACTTGGGTAGGCCCTTCGCCAGATCTTACTCTGTGTATTACGGAACCATCAGCGGCAAATTTAGATTGCAACCCATGTAAATCAATATTAGCAATCGGACTATTCTCCGCATAATTAAACACACTCACCCAAGCGAACTGATCCGCTATCGGATCCACCCCCGTAAACCGCCCTATCGCTGGGTCGTACCAGCGGAAGCCGTATTCATATAGCCCCGTCGCTTCATCTTTCTCCTTACCGTTATAGCGATAACACTACGCTGTCGTTCAACGCTCAAGCCGCATTTGTGCTTCTTTAAGCACCCTCCAAAGCTACACTTTTTTCAGTTAAAATCTTTCCAATTAATAGAAAGAATACGTCCTGTTCGCTGCTCCGTTGGGGTAGGTGCTAGGGGGCGGTTGTACTTTCGCTTCTTGCTGTTATCAGGAAAACTGGGCTGCAAGCCCTACAAGCATAGTCCGTCGTAGCGAGGACGCTACGACGAGCTGGTCAGGATATGCTCCGTAGACTAAAAGAGATAAATTCCCTGCCCAAAAAGGATAAGGAATGTATCTTATATGATCTTGATGCTGTGCTTAGAGATGTGAAAACTCGATTGGCGTACTCTTAATTCACAATTAAAAGTTTACTATACCACATAAAATAGACTGCAAGTAGTACGCATATCAACATAAACAATAGAATCCAAATTTTTGATTTCTTTCCATTTAGTATTAGGATTGAAATAACAAGTATTGAATTCACAAGAGTCAAGATTTGAATAACATTCCAACTTAGTCTATATTCATTTCCTAAATTCAGATGAATAATTAAATAAATTAATAAGATAGCTGAAAAAATTACACCTGCTCTTTCAATTTTAGTGCCTTTTAACTTCTTCATGACTGTTTACTTTTGGAGTTGAATTTGGCGACACTCCTGTCATATTCGATATCATTTGAATAACCGTTCCTACAAAATCGTTATCTATTGACCTATGGGTTGATTTTACTGCACTGAAGTTTTGAACATAGGTTGTTCCATTTCCTTCTACATCTTCGCCTCCTGGAAAATCATTATTTTGAGAAATGTTGACAAAATTTTTGACATTCGAAGACGCATTGTCATCATCCCAATAATCTGCAATATCCAACGTAACTGCTAATTCTACTCCAACATTCCCTAAGCCTTCAGCGATATTTACAACATTATCTCCTCCTAAACTATGGCCTACCAAAAATACTTTACCATCAGGGTTTGCGGACTTAAAGTCATTTACAGAACCAATTGCATCGTTAATAGTATTATCGCTATGAGAAGATGAGAATGTAACAACTTGATTTGATGTACCAGAAAAAGCATCATTTATTTTGCCCAAACCAGTTCTATCAATACTACTACCAGGATCATTCCGTGCTTGTGTTTTATTATTAGGTGGGTTTGTACCTGTATAACCTTGAACCACTATAACCATATTTTGTGCATCCGTTCTCGGTTTAGCTTTCTGCAATCCCCAAAGATCAATATGCCCTACAGGCTCATTCTCCGCATAATTAAACACACTCACCCAAGCGAACTGATCCGCAATCGGATCCACCCCCGTAAACCGCCCTATCGCTGGGTCGTACCAGCGAAAGCCGTAATCATACAACCCCGTCGCTTCATCCTTCTCCTTGCCATTATAGCGATAATCCTGTGCTGGTGTCGCCAACTGCTGCCCGATGCCTTCTAAGTGCATACCGAAGGGGTAGTACCATAGCCGTTGTATGACTTCCAACGCATCGGGGTTGTCGGTGCTTTCCTCGGTGAGGAGGAGGCCGTCGTTGTTCTTGTCTTCAAAAACGACCATCGTGTTACCGAGGTGGTCGGTGATGCGATACTGGAGATGTGCTTTCAGATTCTCCATCGCAGGGGCTTCGCCTAATGGCAACTCCCACATCACTCGGCCATCGCCGAAGTGGTACTGAACAGGCAGGCCATCTTCCCATTCTACCCCGCCAAGATAATACCTTATTTTGATACCTTCCGCTGTGGGATACTCTTTTTTGTATTTTTCGCCTGTGGAAACGTTGTCGACTATGTATTTCTTTTTAGGTATCGGAGCGTTTAATTCCTTTTCTGTAAATAACTGTATGAGCAATATGATTAATCCGTAAAATAATTACGTTCTTTGAAATCTTCTTCATCCTCAGTAAATAACTGAATTTTATATTAATCTTTTTGGTTCTTTGACAAATCTCGTGGTCGTACCGAATCAGCGATCTCGGTAAAAGGGCGAGGTAAATCCCCTGCTAAACCTTCACATAAACCCACCGCTGCGCCTTGTCGGTGAGGATGAAATAGATGCCTGCGGGTAGCGCCGATACATCCAGCCGGGTCGTGCCAGCAGGTAGTTGGAACGCCGCCACCCGATGCCCCAACGCATCCAATACCCACCAATGACCATCTACGGGCAGATTGAAATGGATAATGCCCGTTCCGGGGTTCGGGTATAAATACAGATCGTCCGCAGGGGTGGCCGTATCCGTGTCCGTAAAACTCACGGCTACCGATTGCGAAATAGCGATGCCACAATTCGTATTGGAAGCACTGAGCGATACCTCATATACACCCGGCTCGGTATAAGTATGCACGGGATTCGTTTCGTTGGAAAAAGTGCCGTCGCCAAAATTCCAATTATAGGTTTCCGCATTGGTGGATGTATTGAAAAAAGCAACGGTCAACTGGTCGCCTTCAAAGCTGAATGCAGGAACAGGCGGTGCTGAAACGACCACGGTTTGGTTGGTAGTTTGGGTAGTAACCCCGTTGGATACCTCCAATGTGACGGTGTATGTGCCGGGGTGTCGAATACCACCCACGCTTCCATCTCATTGCCTGATGCGGGATTGCCTCCTTCAAAAGTCCAGTTGCGGGTAAGAATAGTGCCCGTAGAGACATCTTGAAAAAACACGCTGAGCGGCGAACAACCTTCCGTTATACTGGCTTGCAGCGCCACTGCAAAAGGGGGGGCTATGACCACCGTGGTAACAGCCTGCACCTCTCCACAACTCGTTAGCAAGGTCAGCACCGCCTCGTAGGTACCGGGGGCAGTATAGATATGTACGGGGTTCGGGTCGGTGCTGGTGGTGCCATCGCCAAAATCCCAAGAAAGTTCGTTGTACCATCCTTCAACAGTCGATTGAAAGGTAGCGGTGCTGCCGACTACGGTATGTGTCGCTTCCACAATAGTGGGCTGTGTGAGAGAAACATGAAATTCGGGGGAGATGATAGGCGCAAAGCAATCTCCTAACGGATTGATAATCAACCTAAAACTCTGTTCTGTGGTAATGGTGAAAGTATATAAAGCTGCGGTAGCACCTGATAAGTTGACCCAAGTACCGCTACTTGTTTGGGTTTGCCATTGGTAGGTAAAGCCAACCGGTTCGGCGTTCGTATTCAAAGTCACGGCAATCGTTGCCTGGCTACCGAGACAACCCTCCACAATGCCAGATTCAGGAAGAATACTGCTGACGGCGGGAGTAATAAACTCATCTCCTTGCGGCAATTCGGTGAGTGAAACAGTCGTGCCATCCTGCCCGGCAGTAGCACCTCGGCTGCTGTCGCTACATTCGCTGGACTGTGCGCTAATACCCGGCGTGCCACCGGAAAGTGAAGCCGTCAGTAGTTGATTGGATAAAAACACTCCTCCGCTTCCGCCGCCGCCCGGGCCAAAACAGCGGGGCGCATTTTGATTATTGACACCGCCACCTAAACCGCCATTGGCGCGGATAGAGGGTGTCCCCTCAACGGTATCAGCCAACAAAACGATACTGCCGCCCGCACCGCCGCCGCCGCCGCCATCCCCCACAGCAGTGCCACCATTCGCTCCATTAGCGATAAGACTTCCTCCGTCAAAAAAGATGGACGGTGCTGAAAGCAGCACAATACCACCACCATTGCCGCCACCCGCAGGGCCTGCTGTATTATTAGCGTGCCCGCTTCCGCCGCCGCCGCCCATAAAGAGCAACGCGTTGGTGGGCAAGGCCCTACCGCCTATACCGGGATTGTCGCCATTGCAACCAAAGGTGGTAGGTTCTTCATTGCGGCCACCTACACCTCCTGAAGTAGCCAACGCACCGCCGCCACCGCCACTATTGTGGTCGTTGCCACCACCACCGCCATTGGCTGCTGCTCCGCGCCCGTTGGCCATACTTGAAGGTAAAACAACAATGCCTTCGCCCTTCGGGGCTGCCCGCCAGTTGCCCGATGCGTAGGAATAATCATTTTGATTGATAAGCCATGTACAGTTGTTATCAGCTACTACTTCAGGCATACCGCCTCGGAATCCTGCACCGGATGCGTCCACATTGGCTTGTAGCGTAATAGATTCGGTAGCATGTAGTAAAATGACACCACCCGTAGTACCATTCCAAGGTTGGGGTATCACGGACTCGGTTACGACAACGGCATTATAGGCGGGAGCACCTACTACCTGTGTGCCATTGGCAGGGTAATCATGCTGAAGGGTATGCGTTAATACCAAGTTTTCCTGCTGAATCTCCAAAATCGTATTAAGTTCATATTGCCCGGTGCCATTGAGGTCTGCAATCGTGCCGAAAGAGGCATTGTTGCCTGTTTGTATAGCAGCACCCTGCATGGTGATGATGACTATGCGCATACCGGGTTCGAATACATCAGGATTGGATACGGAAATACTATTAGCACAGGCATCTTGTCCCGTGAGCGAGGAATAAACGTTTATCTGTCCACCCGCAGTCGTTTGGGAAAAGACGGTAATAGGAAAAATCAATAGCAATGATAACAGGGTAGTGAAACGCATGGCACGCCGTTTGCTGTGAATAATTACACAAGGTAATGCAAAATGAGGCATGTTCAAAAATATATTCCTCAAATCTACCGCCTTTTTAATAATTTGCAGCCTGATTAATCGTTCACTTACTTCACGACCGATCAATGTTATTGGTTTAAGCAAACTATTCACTAAACTTTAGAACAATATGTTCAACCAGCTTTTATTATTCTTTCAAACGGTTGACCTCGAAGCAGCGCAACCAACGGAAAAAAGTGAAAATTTGTTCAGCATCATTGCGAACAGCGGTACAATGGGTATCATTATCGTGGCCGTATTGTTGTTGCTGGCTGTGATTGCTACCTATATTTTCTTCGAGCGGTACACTACTATCAAGCAGGCAGGCCGTGTGGATGAAAACTTCATCAATAATATCCGAGCCAATGTCTCGGCAGGGAATATTGCTGGTGCTAAAGCACTTTGCCAAACAACCGATTCTCCCGTGGCTCGCATGGTGGAAAAAGGATTGCAACGCATCGGCAAACCACTCCGTGACATTGATGCGGCTATCGAAAACGTTGGTAACTTGGAGGTTTTCCGCTTGGAGAAAAACCTTAGTACCTTGGCTTCTATCGCAGGTGCAGCACCTATGATTGGTTTCTTCGGCACCGTTACGGGTATGATCGCCGCCTTCCAGAAAATGGCTACCGAGAAGACCGTAGCCCCCGACCAGTTGGCCGAAGGTATCTATCAGGCACTCATCACCACAGCAGGAGGGTTGTTTATCGGCATCCTTGCTTTTGTGGGCTACAACGTATTGGTTTCCAGTGTGGAAAAGGTGGTCTATAAAATGGAGCGCACCACGGTGGAATTCATGGATATGCTGCAAGAGCCTACGGTGTGATTTTGAAGTATAGTCTTTCTACACCTTAGGAAGCACTGTATTTTTCTAAAATTATTCAACCATGGGGCTAAAGAAAAACAACAAGGTGAGTGCAGAATTCAGTATGTCGTCGTTGACGGACATCATTTTTTGCTACTCATCTTCTTCATGCTGACCTCCAACTTTGTGAGGATTCAGCCATTTGAACTGCCTGCATCCGATTCAAAAACAGTGGCACCCGTTTCTATCGTGGTTAGTATCACTAAAGATGGGGTGTATGACGTGGACAATGCGCCTTGCCGTAGGGAAGACCTGGCAGGAAGGATCACAGCTGCTGTCCGCAAGCTGAACGACCCTGAGCATACCGCCATCACCATTGTGGCAGAAACGGGTACCGACTTTGAAAAAGTAACGGAGGTCTTGGGGATTGCTGCAGCTTTGAAGGTGCAGGCAATCTTGGCCACCCAACCAAAATCTTGATAGATTATGGGATTCAAGAAAAGAAGTAAAGTGAGCGCGGAGTTCAATATGTCGTCGTTGACAGACATCATCTTCCTGTTGCTCATTTTTTTCATGCTTACTTCCACTTTGGTGGCACCCAATGCCATCAACTTCAACCTGCCTGGCAGCAGCCAAAAGCGGGTGGAGAGCACTCGGTCATTAGATGAGATAAGAATCAATAGCACAGGGCGTTATTACTACAACAACCGCAATATCACCCTCATCGAAATGGAGCAGCAACTACAGCGACTGAGTGCTGGAAAAGAGCCCAAATCGGAAAGCGTGATTATCTCTATTGATAAAGGTGCCAAAGTAGAAGACGTGGTAGCCGTTATGGATCTTACGCTTAAATTTGAGATCAATCGGGTACTAGCTCCGGAAAAATAATTTGGTTCTTTGACAATTCCTGTGGTGGGCCTCCCTACGGGCGCTACGTTCCACAGCTCGCTATTCGCTCGGCCAGCTCCCTACGGTCGCTGTCTGTCCGCTATCGCGGCCACTGTTGCACATCGCTAGGCCATTAATGCCACACTTTTTGTCAAAGAGCCAGAGGTTATGTACAGGGAATTTGTATAAGGATTCAAATAAAATTTTTACGTTAGGCAAGGAAAAGGTTCTTTTGCTTAGCTGTAGCTAAGTAAAATGGTTCTTTGACGCAGCATGGCGTAAAAGATATTTGAAGTGCAAACAAAATTATCTTACATAACCTCTACCATATTTTTTTTGGAGAGTATTTGTGTAATTGGATGTGAATAGGCATCTATAGTGTATAATAAATATCAATTATGAACGACGTACTCACGGTAAAAGAGCAGGAAAATCAACGCAAAGGCCAGATTGCTGGCGGAGTGATGTTTTTGTTTTTGGTAGGCGTACTGTTGCTACCATTGTTTTGGTATCAAAACCCACCTCCGGGGCAGGAAGGCATACAGGTGAACTTAGGTATCCCCGACATTGGCATGGGCGATGATCTGAACGCACCTATTGCTACCACAACGGAAACCGAAGAGGAAACCACCGAGGAGGAGTACCAACCGGAACCCGAACCAGATCCTGTACCCGTGGAAACGCCGGCGGCAGCAACGCCCAAACCCACTCAGCGTGAGACGGTCACCACAGAGGATGCACAGGCCATAGCACTGAAGAAAAAGCAAGAACAGGAAGCTGCCGATCGCAAACGCAAGGAACAAGAAGCCGCGGAAACCGAGCGCAAACGCCAGCAGGAATTGGCGGAAGCCGAGCGTAAAAGAAAAGAGCGCGAAGCGGCAGCCCAAGCCACCCGCGACCAAGTAGGCGGTTTGTTCAGCAGTGGCGGCGGTGGCGGTAATACCAACAAACCCGGCGACGGTGGTGCTACGAACGGAGACCCCAACTCCAGCAATATTGGCACCAAAAGTTTTGGCAGCGGCACCATCGGCGGCGGCTTAGGAAGCCGTGGTGTGACCAATTCCCCTAGATTGGTGGAAAATAGCCAAAAATCTGGCACCGTAGTCGTAACGCTCTGTGTGACGGGAGATGGTAAGGTAGATCCTGAAAGTGTGAAGTTCAAGCAAGGCGGCAGTACCACGACCGATGCTCAATTGGTGAGTGCTGCCATTCGCAACGCCAAGCAATGGGGATTCAATAAAACAGATACCGATCGCCAGTGCGGAACAATAACCTATAACTTTAGGGTGCAGTAAGTACGAGCGTACTAGCTCAGCTATAAGCTCAATAAAGGTGTGTGTTGGGGGGCAATCTGGTACTCACTTCACCACCCACTCCTCAATCTGCTTGGTCTCGGAGGAGAAGTTAGCACCGATGGCTACCACTTTTTTGTGTGAATCCGCGTAGGGGGTCAGATAGCCTTTGTCGTAGATTTGCTGTAGTGCAGCTTGCGCGGTTTGATTGAGCTTGAACTCGAAGATATAAATGTGGTCGGTGGTTTCTACCAATGCGTCGCAGCGGCCACGGGCACTTCGCGCTTCGGAACGAATGTAAGTACCCAATAGTGAAAACGACAGGTGTACCACCGCATGATAGAAGTGCTCCGTTTGGCCCTGCCACAACTCGCCGGGGATTTCAGCCAGCATGGAATTGAGGATGGTAAAAACGGTGTCAAGGTCTTGCTGACGTAGTGCATCACGCAATTTAATGACACGCGGCAAAGCCCCTGGACGTTGGTGCAAAAGATATTCATTGAGCAGCATATGTTCAAGCGCGTGCTTAACCTCCATATTCGGATAACCCAATGTGTATATCAGGTCTGCTGGTTCATATTTTTCTATAGTCAGATAACCAGTTTGGAAAAGGATGGTAACGGGATCAAGCTGGGTAAAATCAAAAGAGAGCAATTCATGTTCAGTGACAACTGTCTGTACAGGGTTATAAAAAATTTGTTTTTTCATTTCCTTGATTAAGAACGTGGGTGTCCCCGTCTCAAACCAAAAGCTTTGAAATCTGCTGCTGCTCAGGAAGCTAAGCAAAGAAAAAGGATTATACACCCGCTCGTCGCCTCCCCAGCCGTAGCCGTTGTACCAGCGTTTGACATGCTCCTTGTCGTATTGCGCCAATTGCTCGGCAAATACTGTCTCCAATTCTTTTTGGGTAATACCCAACAGGGTGTAAGCATGACGGTGGAGCGTCAAGTTAGTCAGGTGGTTCAAATCGGAGAAGATGCTCACCTTGCTGAAAGCAGACACGCCTGTGATGAATATTTTTTCCAACAGCGCATCGCTATCCCTTGAGAACGGAATAGAGCCACTTTAATGTATCACGATTCGCTTCTGCACGGGAATGTCGTTGGAGAAAGTCGATGATGGGCTTGTCGTATTCATCAATCAGCAAAACGGCTTTTTGGCCATACCGCTCATTGACTTTTATCAACAAATCCTCCAGCGGATGATCCATATCATTATCGGGCGGAGGACTCCCTAATCTTCCTGCTTCCTTCGAAAGACCTGCGAAAATGGCATCGCGCAACGGACTTATACTGAAATGTGGCAAACTTCAACCAAATCACCGGACGTTGATTTGCCTCCCAATCCCATTGGTCATAAATCCAAAGCCCCTCAAATAGCTCTTTAGCCCCGCAGTACAGTTCATTCATCGTGGAAAGCAGCAGCGACTTACCAAACCGGCGTGGGCGGGAGAGGAAAAAATACTTCCCACTGTCCAACACGCGGTGGATATGTGGTGTCTTGTCCACATACACGTAGCCGCCCGTGCGGATTTCGCGAAAGTCCTGTATGCCGATGGGGTATTTCATGCGGTGAAGATAGGAGTTTTGGGGGAGAAATTGTATAGCCACCTTTGCAAAAAGAGAATGTAGTACAACCGAACCAGTGAAAATCCACGCTACATATCCAGCCTTATTTCCCGAATCCTCCACTACAAAACCTCATTCTCTCATCCAGTCTATTTTCACGCCACCACCCACTCCTCAATCTGCTTGGTCTCGGAGGAGAAGTTAGCACCGATGGCTACCACTTTTTTGTGTGAATCCGCGTAGGGGGTCAGATAGCCTTTGTCGTGGATTTGCTGCATGGCAGCTTGGGCAGTTTGATCGAGCTTGAACTCGAAGATATAAATGTGGTCGGCGGTTTCTACCAATGCGTCGCAGCGGCCACGGGCACTTCGCGCTTCGGAACGAATGTAAGTACCCAATAGTGAAAACGACAAGTGTACCACCGCATGATAGAAGTGCTCCGTTTGGCCCTGCCACAACTCGCCGGGGATTTCAGCCAGCAAGGAATTGAGGATGGTAATAACGGTGTCGATATCTTGCTGACGCAGGGCATCGCGCAGGTTGACGACGCGCACCTGTGGGTCTTCCAATGGAAAATTGAGGTAGTCCGATAGCAGGTTTTGTTCCAACGATTGGCGCACCTCCATATTGGGGTAGTCCAGGGTATAGAGGCGGTCTTCTGGCACATACTCCACGATGGTGAGGTAGCCCGTTTGGAACAGCACCGTGATAGGGTTCAGTTGCGCTACGTCGAACGCGGTGAGTCTGTTCTCGGTCGTGCGGGTGCGTTTTACATTGTAATAGTACTGTTTTCTCATTTCCTTGACCAAAAAAGTAGGCGTTCCCGTTTCGAACCAGAAGTTGTGAAACTCCCCGCTGTTCAGAAAACTCAATAGCGAAAAGGGGTTATAGACCCGCTCTTCTCCCCCCCAACTATAGCCGTTGTACCAGTGTGCTGTTTGGTCGTTAATTTCTTTCAGTGTTAGCTTTCTCTTGTCTGCAATGCGTTGTAAAGTTGATGTGAAATACAATTCTAACTCTGCGTGGGTTATACCTAACAATGTATGCGCCACCTCCTTGATTGTCAAATTAGTCAGGTGGTTCAAATCGGAAAAGATGCTCACCTTGCTGAAAGCAGACACGCCTGTGATAAATATCTTTTCCAACAGGATACCACTGTCTTTGAGAATGGAATAGAAGCTCTTGAGTACGTCGCGGTTGGCCTCGGCGAGCGGAATGTCTTCTAAGAAATCTATGATAGGCTTGTCATATTCGTCAATCAGCAGCACGACCTTTTGGCCATGTTTTTGACTTACGAGTTCGAGCAGTTGCTTGAACTTTTGGCTGTAATCGCTAGCTTCTAATACTACCCCGAGTCGAGCCGCTTCCGAGTCTAGCATATTGTGAATGCCCGGCACCAGCCCCATGCTTTTAATACCCTGACTGGCAAACTTCAACCAAACTACCGGACGTTGATTCGCCTCCCAATCCCATTGGTCATAAATCCAAAGCCCCTCAAATAGCTCTTTAGCTCCGCAGTACAGTTCATTCATCGTAGCCAGCAGCAGCGACTTGCCAAACCGGCGTGGGCGGGAGAGGAAAAAATACTTCCCACTGTCCAACACGCGAGTGGATATGTGGTGTTTTGTCCACATACACGTAGCCGCCCGTGCGGATTTCGCGGAAATCCTGTATGCCGATGGGGTATTTCATGCGGTGAAGATAGGAGTTTTGGGGGAGAAATCACGCCCCCGTGCTCCAAATTTGGCATAAAGTGAATTATGGCAAAACCGAATTGTAAGGGTATATCTAGAATTAACCGCTTGAAGCCAGTTGAGGGAGTTTTAGATATACGCTTACCCTACTGCACAACCTCCTGTTTGCGAATACCTCTGCTCCGAAGTGTTGTGTGGTAATATGCGGCTCAATGCACGATTACACCACCTTTCAGGAACTGAATCAACAGCCGCACGCCGTAGCCTGATGCGGTTTTGCCTTTACCGTAAGGCATATCCCCGAAAGCGACACCTGCAATATCTAAATGTGCCCAAGAAGGGTGTTGGTCGATGAAAAATTCGAGAAATTTGGCAGCGGAAATAGCGCCTGCTACGGGCTTGCCGCTGAAGTTTTTAATATCTGCTACATCCGATTTCATATCGTCGCCATATTCATCCCACAGGGGGAGCGGCCACACGCGTTCACCAGTTTGCTGGCCTGCGGCGGCTAAATGGTGTGCTAATTGGTCGTCGTTGCTGAAGAGGGCAGCCGCTAAATAGCCAAAGGTACGTACGCTGGCACCCGTAAGGGTAGCTAAGTCGATAACAACTTGGGGGTGGTAATTGCGGATGACATACGACAGCCCGTCGGCGAGTATCAGGCGACCTTCTGCATCGGTGTCTATTACCTCAATGCTCTTACCGCTATAAGAGGAAATAACATCTCCTGGTTTCACAGCCAAAGCATCTATACAGTTCTCGGTAGTGGGTACGATGCCCACTAAATGCACAGGGAGTTGCAGTTTAGCGGCAGCTTCTATGGTGCCCAATACGGCAGCCGCACCGCCCATGTCACTTTTCATATAGTGCATATTGGCTGAAGGCTTAATGGAAATACCTCCCGTGTCGAAAGTAACACCTTTGCCTACCAAGCCGATAGTGGGCAATCCATTGCCATTGGCTTTTCCTTTGTACTCCATGACCAGCATGGCGGGTGGCACTACACTTCCTTGCCCTACGGCCAGCAGTGCGTGCATACCGTTCGCCTCCAATGCTTCTTTGTTCATTACTTGAACGTTGAACCCGTAGGTCTGTCCGGCGTGGGTGGCATATTGGGCCAAGTGTGCGGGTGTTTTGAAATTGGCGGGCGCATCAACCAACGCCATGATACGCAGTTGGGTTTCGCCTATGATGCGTCCTTGGTGGGCTGCATCCAATAGGGCGGTCTCCTGCGCGGGGTCGGATACGATCGTGAGGGTGGTGTCTGCTTGCAAAATGGGGTGCTGGCGATCATTGCGGGTTTTGTAAACTCCGGGGTTGTGGCATCCTTGTACTAAGCCGTTCACAACAGCCTCGGTGTGGAGTGACAAGTTGTCGGGTGCTGCGCTGGGTAGCCACTGGAGTGTCAGTTCTGAATGGAGGAATTTATCATGCTTGGCAGCTAATTGCTGGCATGTCTTGAGGGTACTCGCAAAATCGGGTTTACTGCCCAAACCTACCAATAAAAGCAGGCCATGAGGCCGTACCACGGGGAATATTTCCTGAGTCGCTGCGGTGAAACGCTGGGCGAGTACGTCGGTTGTGGTGTCGCACAATGTCGCCAATGTTGCTAAACCAGCGGGTTGCTGCCCTTCAGGCAGTTGAACCACAGGCAGAATAGTGGTGCCCTGTAGTTGGTTAGGTTGGGTGGATGGTTGGAATTTTATCTGCATGGCTGATGGTTGGGGGGATTAGGAGGCGGGGTGATTGGCGTAATAAAGCCATTGCAAAGCACGGGGAAATTCTTCTCCCCACCTTGCTTCATTGTGTTCACCCTGTGGATCTATGGATAAGCGGAAGACAGGCTTGTGTTCACCTGCGCTATCTTCCATTGCTTTTTTGAGTCTTTCTAAATTTGGTATCATGGAGTCGCTTTCTTTGCGGCCACCATACAGGTAAACCCTGCCTTTGAAAGGAGCCTGCATATTCATCAACTGGAAAGGAATATTAGGGGTTACCCAAAGGGAAGGAGAAAATACCATCATCTTGCCATAAACCTGTGGGTACATCATGGCGGCGTAAATACTGATAAGCCCTCCCATGGAGCTTCCTCCCACGCCCGTGTGGTTAAAATCTGGAAGGGTGCGGTATTGCCTGTCTATCCAGGGCTTGAGTTCGTGCGCTAAGAACCGGGCGTACTGCCGGCCTTGCCCTTTCCCGAAACGAGTGGTAGCGGAAGTAGGGGTAAACTCTACGATGCGTTTGTCCGCAGCATGGTCGATGGCGATGATGATGACATCACCCATGCCTATTTCGTGGAGCTGTGCCAGCCGTTTATCGACTGCCCAGTTGCCATAAGGCGCGTAATCGTCAAACAGGTTCTGGCCATCCTGAAGGTAGAGTACGGGATAGCGCCGATCCGTTTGGTAGTAATTCCAAGGGAGTAAAGCCGCGATACGACGGGTACGCACCGGGTCTGGTATATTGAACTGCTGGTCGATGATTTCAATGATAGGCAGCAGATGGGATTGGTAAGTAAACCGATCCTGCTTCCAGCGTATCACCTCATCTTTTACGTAAAGTGCTTCTTTAGACACGCGACGGTTGGGTCGGTCGGAGCCGTCTTCCCATAGTTCTACATAGTCCCAACTGCCCCGTGCATACTTATATTCGAGTATGGAAGGAAGGGAGTGGAGCGGAATGTCCAATCGGTATTGCCCTTCGCCAAAGGGCTGCATTCGGAAGGCTTCGTCGGCTACCCTCCATTGGTTAAAGTTACCTACCACATAAATGGGCTGGCTTTCTTCATGCTGCGTGTGAAGCTCCAAAGTGAAGACTGCCTGGTGCATAACGGATGTGCTACCTGCCATAAAGAAGGTTCGTTCTTTTTGTTTGAACGGTAAAGCTTACAAAGGTAGGGCTTTTGGCTTACTATTAATAGCAAGAAAGGCAAACTTTTTGGTGTGGGGTTACTCGCAGTTACCAACAAGTTGCTATCTTGTCCGCCTGTTACTACTAAGGTGTCTTTACTGTTTAGGATTTTACACAAATCCGAAGACGTTGCACCTGTTACCTGACAACCTTAAATATGCGCGAGACCCAGTTTATTCGGCAGAACCAGCAAAAATGGGCGGAATTTGAACAGACGCTTAAAGACGAGAGCAAGGATGCCGATCGTATGAGGGATTTATTTGTGGAAATCACCGACGATCTTTCGTATTCCCGCACTTTTTACCCCAATCGGTCGGTGCGCGTTTATCTCAATGGGTTGGCGCAACAAGTCTTCTTGAAGCTGTATCGCAGCAAGCGGCATACTGGCAGCAAAGTGCTCACTTTCTGGACAGACCAACTGCCTCGCGAAGTATATGATGCCCGCAACGCTTTTCGACTAGCTTTTTTTGTGTTCCTGCTTTGCTTCGGTATCGGGATGTTGTCTTGTGCGATGGAGCCTGAATTTGCGGAGGTTATCCTCGGCGATAGCTACGTGGAAATGACCCGTGCCAATATTGAATCAGGCGACCCGATGGCGGTTTACAAGCAAAAGGGGCGGTTTGATATGTTTCTTGGCATCACCTTCAATAACTTATATGTAGCTTTCTTGGCTTTTACGCTTGGGGTGTTTTTCGGTGTTGGCTCGTTGGTGATTTTGATTAGCAACGCCATCATGGTAGGCTGTTTCCAGTATTTTTTCATCCAGCAAGGGTTGTTTTGGGAATCTTTTCTCACGATTTGGATACACGGTACTTTGGAAATATCGGCTATCGTAATTGCCAGCGCGGCAGGTATTACCATGGGGCAAGGCCCCGCGTTTCCCGGCACTTACACCCGTATGCAGGCGTTTCAGCGCTCTGCTCGCAGGGGGTGCGTATTATGTTGGGTACGGCACCACTATTTATCATCGCAGGTTTTTGGAGGGCTACCTAACTCGACAAACAGAAACGCCAGATGCCATCCGGGGTATTTTTATCCTGCTGTGTGCTGCCTTTATTTTGGGCTATTTTGTGTGGTATCCTTGGTATGTAAATCGATTTCGACCCGCTAGCGAGGACGCTTCGGAATGGCGGCTGCCCGTATCGCGGAGCTATCATTTGGACACGGGACGCATCAAAACCAACGGCGAGATATTTGGAGAATCTTTTGCCCTTTTTCGGAAATATGCCCCAGGGCTTATGCTGGCTATTTTTGGCAGCGCGGCGTTGTATGTGTTGCTAGTCTTTGGGTTGTCAGGCACCGCTGCCGATGAGATATTCCCTTTCGACCTGCGTTCGTGGGCACTGAATGGCTATAATTTTCTCTTGCTGTTCAGCGCGTATGAAGACGAGTGGATTATTCCCTTGGCGGGTGCCTTTATGCTGTACCTAAACGCGGTGGCTGCTTATCGTGTGTTTTTCAGCGAGCAAGGATCAAGGCTCAGTCGTCGCCATCTTGCAGGCTTGGGTTGGGGGATTGTATTAGTTGCACTGGCTGTGTGTTTTCGCTCTGGTTGGGTAGCATTGACCTTGTTGTTAGTAGTACCCGTAGGTGTATTGATGTCTTTTGTGGGGAGTTGGGAAGCGAAACTGTCGCCAGTGTATTTGGTAGAACGTACCTTTGGCTTGTTGAGCAAGTCGTTTTGGCGTACCATAGGGATGACCATGCTGTTGCTACTGTTAGGGTGGATGCTTTTTTCTATTATGAATACAGTGCTGGCGCAACTGCTGTTTACAGCGATCAACTGGTTGGTCGTGGCAGATCAAGCTACATTAGATACTTGGAGTTGGTGGATCAATACTTATATGCTGGCCGTGATAGCCAACTTTATATGGATGGTGTTATTTCTTAGCTTTGGCCTGTTGTATTTCAGTTTAAGAGAAATTCAGGAGGCGACCGATCTGCGCAAAAAATTGGGTAGCATAGGACAGAATCGCCGCATCAAAGGCATGGAAAGGGAATGATATGATGGTATCAATAGGCAAAAAAGCAGGGCGTTATATTGCAGGGGTATGGTTGATGATAGCCAGCCTGTTGCCGCTGTATGCCCAAGAGGGATACGGATACCAAGATGAATACGAGGACTACATACCTGCTTATGAAGATCAATCATTCCAGCCGCGTACCATAGATGATGCCACATGGGAGGAATTGCACCAAGCATTGGATTACTCAGGGCAGCCGCCGCCCCCACCAAAAGCTAAAAAAGAAAGAGATTTACCAGATTTGCCCGAGCCATGGGACTTTAGCGGCCTACCGGATTTATCGCCTTTGTTGAAGGTTTTACTGGTGCTATTAGTACTGGCCATCCTCGGGTGGTTGGCGTGGATACTCATTCAGCAATCCGACGAATCTTTGCCCGCAAGGGTGAAAGAAAACATCGTGGAAGAGGAAGCATTCATAGAAGAAGTGGAAAAGCTGGAAGCCCGCTTAGATGAAGCTGATATTCCACCGTGGTTGAAAAAGGCAGAGGCAGAGGGGCATTATCATTTGGCGGTTAGGTTGTAATATCTGCTGCTGTTGCAGCGGTTATATGAAAAAGGCATGATTCACTGGCGTAAAGAACACACCAACCGGGTGTATCTTCGTCAGATGGGCGATTCGCCTAATTTTGCGGATTTTCGGCAACTCACCTACACCTATGAATGGGTATGGTATGGCGGTAATCCGCCCGATGCGGCAGGATATGCCAGTATTAAAGAACGGTTTGCTCATTTCTTCACCCAGTTGAATAGCCCCCAACCCAAGTAGCATGAACAAAAAGCATTTATACTTTGCGGGTATCGGGCTGCTAGTGATTGCATTGGCGGTGTGGGCTATGCAAGCTAAGCAACAGTTCTCTTGGCGAGAAACCTATAAAACGGACAAGAAGGAGCCGTATGACCTTTATGCCGTGCATAAAATATTGGGTAGTCTGTCCGAAGCTACCAACTGAAAGTGTTGAAAGATAGCTTGTCGGGCAACCTACCCGCTTTGCCACAAGAAGGCAGTTATGTGTTCATAGGCGAGGGTATGTATATGCGCCCCCAAGACAGGGATGCACTATTAGAGTTTGTAGGCGCGGGCAACACCGCTTTGATTGCCGCTAAGGTGCTCCCCTTCGACCTCATGTTCTATCTCTATTACGATGAGTGCAATTACCAAACGTGGGAAGGAGAGTCTTATATGCCCGATAGTTTGGCGCATCTCAATTTTGCCCATCCCGCCTTCCAGTCGGATACGGATTTTGTTTTCCGATATGTTTCTGATTTCAAAAACACGATCACTTACTGGAATTACTACCCAGATCACTATTTTTGTGAGCAAGATAATGGCCTGCGCCCCATCGGGCGGATGAATGGCCAGTATGCCAATTTTTTGCAGGTGCCTTACGGGCAAGGCTTCTTCTACCTGCATGCTCAGCCACAGGTGTTTACCAATTATTTTATCGTGCAACCCCAGGGGCGCGATTATGCCAGCCGGGTGTTTGGCCACCTTAGTGAGGGCACTATTTACTGGGATGAATACAGCAGGGTGTCGGAACAGATGGCTTATAATCAAAATTCGGAATATGGCCAGACACCTCGCAATCTGAACGACGACCATGCCCTGCGATACATCTTGGAACAGCCGCCTTTAGCTTGGGCTTGGTACACTTTGGTAGGCATGGGGTTATTGTATATGATTTTCAGGGCGAAGCGGCGGCAACACGTCATTCCAGTAGTGTACCCACCTAAGAATAGCAGCTTGGAGTTTGTGCAGGCGATTGGCCGATTGTACTACCAACGGGCAGGACACCAACAATTAGCCATCCAGTCTATTCGATTGTTGCGATCGTGGGTGAGAGAACGCTACAATCTGCCGTGGAAAGACAACCCGGATGAACTGATACGGGCACTATCCCTGAAATCAGGCGTAGAAGAAGCATTAGTGGCAACTATTGTCAAAGATGCTAACAATATACCCAAATATACTTCATTGCTGGAAACAGAATTGGTGAAGTTTCATCAGCGTTTGGAACGCTTTTACGAGGAGGCCAGATAGGGGTGTTTGACTCCCTATCACTAAATGATATATCAACTATGTCTATGGAAGAAATGAATGAACCAATGGAAGCCCAATCCCCGGCGTGGATACCGCCCCAGGAACATCCGGAATTGGAGCGGTTGGCGAAAGCTGTAGCTCAAGTGCGCAGCGAAATGGGTAAAGTAGTAGTAGGCCAACAGGAATTTGTGGATATGCTCATCGCATCCCTCTTCGCAGGCGGGCACGTGCTGGTAGAAGGTGTACCGGGGATTGCTAAAACGCTTACCGCTAAATTGCTGGCTCGCTGTATGGACACGGGGTTCAACCGCATACAATTCACACCCGACCTCATGCCTAGCGATGTGGTAGGAACGACTGTTTTTAATATGAAAACGTCGGATTTTACCTTCAATCCGGGACCTGTTTTTTCTAATATCGTACTCATCGATGAAATCAACCGCGCTCCGGCTAAAACACAGGCGGCTTTGTTTGAGGTGATGGAAGAAAACCAAGTGACGGTGGATGGTACCTCCCACCTCATGGGCTACCCTTTCTTTGTCATTGCCACACAGAACCCCATCGAGCAGGAAGGTACCTACAAATTGCCCGAAGCGCAATTGGATCGCTTTATTATCAAAGCCGATGTGCATTATCCCTCTTTAGCAGAAGAACAGCAAATACTGCGTCGTTTCCGTACGGATTTCAACGCGGTACAACATACCGATATCCAACCCGTGTTGAACGCAGATGCTATCCGAGATTGCCGCACGGTGGTGGAAAACATTTTCATCAAGGATGAGTTGCTGGATTATATCGCCGCTTTGGTACACGAAACGAGGGAGAACAGCGATATTTACTTGGGTGCGTCTCCGCGTGCATCTTTGGCGATGATGAAGATGGCGAAGGCGGTGGCTGCCATTGCCGGCAGGAGTTTCGTGACCCCTGATGACATACAGTATGTAGCCGAGCCTGTGTTGCACCACCGCATCATCCTCATGCCTGAACGAGAAATGGAAGGCTATGCGGTGAAGGATGTTATTACCGATATTATTAAAAAAATTCCCGTACCTCGATAGACAGCTCCAACCATGTGGAAACTACTGCCTGACATATACCTGCGCAACCGCTTTTTCTACCTTTTTGGTGGGGTGGTAGTGGTGTTGGTAGCTGGTTTTTGGTGGCCGCCCCTGTTCTTTTTGGGGCAGGTGATGCTGCTGGCGGGTATTGCGGTAGTGATAATTGACGGTTTGTTGTTACTAGCCAGACCCTGCCGATTCAGGGTGCGTCGCCAATTACCCCTTGCGCTATCGCTGGGAGATACGACCGAGGTGACAGTAGTTGTTACGAATCGAAATGCGTTTCCTTTGCACGTAGGGATGGTGGATGAATTGCCGGTTCAGTTGCAAGTCAGGGACTTTTACTACGAAAGTTGGATGGAGCCGGGGAAAGTACCACGTTTGCCTACGATATACGTCCTGTCAGCCGAGGTGCCTACGAGTTTGGTCGTGTCCTTTTGTTTCTTTCTACCCGTATCGGGTTATTGGAGCGGCGGTATATCCAGGAGCTGGCAAAAGAGCTGCCTGTTTACCCTTCCATCATCCAAATGAAACAATTTGAGATGAAGGCCTTCGAGCGCATCAGCGCACCGGGAGGGCTGAAGCAGATGCGACGCATTGGCCACAGCTATGAATTCGATCAGATTAAAAACTATGTGTTAGGCGATGATTACCGCAGCATCAATTGGAAAGCCACAGGCCGACGGGGTCATTTGATGGTGAACCAATACGAGGATGAACGCGCCCAACAAATATATTGCATCATCGATAAAAGCCGGGTGATGCGTATGCCTTTCGATGGGCTTACGCTAATGGATCACGCTATCAATACTAGTTTGGTGTTATCCAACATTGCCCTCAAAAAGCACGACCGAGCCGGGCTTCTCACTTTTTCCGATAAACTAGGTTCTATCCTCAAAGCGGATAACAAACCCCAACAACTCAACCAAATTCTTCAAACGCTTTACAAAGAACAGGATCGGCACACGGAGGCCAATTATGAATTGTTGTACTACTTTAGCCGCAAACTGGTCACGGGACGAAGCCTAATGGTGTTACTTACCAATTTCGAAAGTATGTCTGCTTTGGATCGGGTGCTGCCTGTGTTGCGGCACGTCAATGCTTTTCACCTGTTGGTTGTCGTGTTTTTTGAAAATACAGCCATTCGCGATTTTGCCCACCAGCCCGCCGCTACTATTGAAGGTATTTACCAACAAACAATGGCTCGGAAGTTCTTGGCGGAAAAACAGGCCATGGTGCAGAAACTTCGTCAGTATGGCATTCAGGCAGTATTGACACGCCCCGAAGAACTGTCGATGAATACCATCAATAAATACCTCGAACTCAAGTCGCGAGGGCTTATCTAAGCACTACAAGGATACTTCTTACTTAGTAATTTGACGGAAATAAACTGTTCAATTTTTATCCCGTCCCTTAACGTGAATTATGGATAATAAATCGAATGGTAAACACGTAAGTAATTGATAGTCAGTTAAATGTGTTTTGTGTGAGGGATAGAAGCGGACGTGCCGACTGCAAGGAGGTACTGGAGCGGATAGCCCGACCCCTGTTTTGCAGGGGGTACACCCTAAAGTGTTGACCTTTAATTTCTTACCTTTGTCTGTTATCCCTAATTCACGTCCCTTAGTTTCAATCGCTACAAAACTTCCTCCATTTCGGCCAGCAAATCCAGTGTTTGGGTGTAGGTGGTATCCATAGCTGCGGCGTTGTCCATGCCTGCATAGAGGGCCATTTCGCAGTTCTGTATCAACGTGTTAAAGGTAGCGGTTTGAGCGGGAGTCGCACCAATCTCCGTCAGTTTAGCGTTTACGTGCGCTTTGGTAAAATCGGCGCGTGGTATTTGCAGCTTGTCGCTAATATACCCCAATAGTGCCCGTTCTACCGCTTCGTAAAAAGCACGCGCATTGGGTGGATGTTGGAATGAGGCAGCCTGTTGCAAACGGGCTTTGGCACGCGCCAGTGCTTGCTCTTTTTTCAGTAGGAGGGGGTCGGTGGTAGTATGTTGGTCTTGATACCGACGGTATTGGTGAAAGCCTGCCATCACGCCCACCGGCAGCAAGAAGAACAACCAATAGAGAGGGTGTGTAAGCAGGTCGCTACCCACGGATAGCGGGCGCATTGTAGGTGTGGGGGGGAGCAAGACATTTTCCTCATCCGCAGCTTCTGCTACCAACCCAGTGCTTTTTTTGCCCGACCCAGGCTTCACTTGTACCTGTATGGCGGGAACGGTAAGTTCCTGATAAGCGGCGGTATCGGGTTGGAATACCACCACCTTGGGTTGCAGGGTGTAGGCACCAGGTTGAAGGGGGACTAATAGGTACTCGAACACCTTTTTGCCAATCGGATTATTGGGCAAATCCATGTATTCTTCCGAAACGACTTTGGGGTCATATACTTCGAAAGCATCGGCAGGTAGCGATAATTCGGGGGCTTGCACTCGTTTCAAGTCGCCTTTTCCTTCAAAAGTAAGGGTGAGACTCAGTGCGTCGTCGGTAGTGATTTGCTGCCTGCTGGCCACCGCTGAGAGGCTGAATTGGCCCGTGATGTCGCTGAAATGCTCCGGTTGCGGATGGGGGAGCGGCAGCACGTTTACCGTAAGGGCATTAGACGTAACGGGTACGCGCCTCAATTCCGTTCGCCCAAAGAAGCCACCTGCCCCTGACCGCTGCATGGGAACGCCCGCAATAATCGACAACGGGCTTATCGTTAATTGCCCCGTTTGTTGTGGATAGATAGCCACTTGCTTGATGATGCGGCCCGTGTATTGCACACCCTGAATGACCTCCCGTACCGTTCGATTATCAAAGCGGTGAATTTCCCGCATGAAGAAGCCTGCATAGTCCGATTCCTCCGAGGCGTTGAGTGCTTCCACATCCACCCGATTGTAGAGGACGTAGTCCACCATCAGTTGCTGCCCGAGGTAGGCCGTTTCGTGGGATACACGCGCTTGTATCAATAGCTCTGGCTTGTCTGCATTGGGGTCTGCATTATTGGGGTGTACCCTGATGGAAAGGGGACGGGTACTCAGGGTGTTTTGTTTTACCTTTATCAAGGCCGACCCTATGGTGAAAGTTCCCGTTTTTTTGGGTTGCAAATGGTAGTTAAACGTCTGTTTGACACTAGTAAAACCATTGATAATGCTGGTTTGATACCCCGCATTGGGGCCAGAAAGCACCATGAAATCACTGAGGTCGGGCGGGGTGAACTGCGAACCTTCCCCGTTTTCAAGGGTGAAAGTCAATTCAAAGTAATTGCCCAGTAGTACATCTTTGGCATCTGAATAGGCGGTGAAAGTAGGTTGCGCCAGCAGCCCTCCCCAAGCCAATATCCCCCAAAGTAATAGCCAGCAGGTCTTCATGTAGCGAGGTTATATTTTGGTGGTTTTGCGTTTCTTAGGTTGCACAGCAGTGGAATCGGGGGCTGGCGCTTGTGGCATTTCCAGCATCCACGGGGTGTCACCAAAAAACTCTTTCCACAACGAGCGGGTATCGGGCAGCCCTTGACCGAAAAAATCGGGGTCCCCGAAAGGGCTACTATCAAAGAAGTCCATACCAAAATTCCATTGGCCGAAAGGCGACATATCATCTCTTGGGGTGAACTCATGCTGGATAATACCCTCAGGATTGGGATAAACGCGCAGTGGTAGCGGCAGGGTTTCCAAGTAGTCCTCACCTACTTTCACGCTGGCAGGAGCGATGTAAAACTCGCCCACCTCATGGGCTTCCAACTGGAAAGTGTAAACAGCTTGTTGGCTCATTTTGCCGTTGACGAAGTTCATTTGCGTGCTCACATGAGGCCCGCTGACTTTCATTACACCCTCAAAATCCGGGAAAAAGAAGTCTTCCCCTTGAGCGTTTTTCAAGGTGAAACTTACAGAAAAGCGGTTGCCCAGCAAAATGGAATCATTGCTGACGGAAACAGTAAAAATGGCAGACTGACTGTAAGCGGCACCCGCCACCAAAAGAGTCATCCAAACAAATAATGTACGCATGGTTCAAGTGGTTTAAGTATGCATAAAAATCAACTTAACAATTTGGGCTTACTATACAAAAGCCCTATCAAAAATAGGAAGTAATTTTTTGCGTCATAATAGAGTTTATTAAAGATATTTTGGCCTCATCCGAAATCCGATTTAATAAACGCTAATAGGTTTACCAATCTTTATCAGAATTGCAGGAACGCCCGGTAAGGCGCTGCATTTTTTCCATTGTTTTTTTCTCATCCTCTTCCGCAAACCGCAACTGCCGTTCGGCTTCTTCCCTTGTCATTTCTGATCGCTCCGGTTGGTTAGCGGGTTGTTCTTGGGGCGATTGCGGTTGTTGCTGTTGCTGGTTTTGGGAGGGTTGTTGGTTGGGATCTTGTTGGTCTTGTTGCTGCTGATCCTGGTTTTGTTGTTCTTGCTGTTGCTCTTGCTCCTTTTTCTCCTCCTGTTCCTTATCCTCCTGTTGCTGCTGTTGCTGCTGTTGTTGCTGGCGCATTGTCAACGCTAGGTTGTGCTTGGTTTCCATATCGGCGGGGTTACGTCTCAATGCCTGTTTGTAGGCGCCAGCAGCTTTTTCGTAATCGCCTTGTTGATAGTAGCTATTACCCAGGTTGTGGTAAGCCTCCGCCTGGCGTTGGGGGTCTTTTTCAAGGCGGGCTGCCTCTTCAAACCTTCTTACAGATTCGTCGTAACGACCAGATTGGTAGGCAGCATTGCCGAGGTTGTAGTTGCCCTTACTACTGTTTTCTTCCGTGATGGCATCTCGGTAGTGCGTTTCTGCTTGATTAAAATCGCCTTTGCGGTAAGCCTGATCGCCTTTTCGCAAGGAAGAGTGGATGGATTGTGCCTGCAACGAGACACCACACCCTATTAGTAGTACAAAAATGACCATCCTTAGTAATGGGACGGAAATAAGTTGTTCCATCTTTTCTTGAGGTTTGTATTGCTGCATACGCTCCACCCAATTATTTCCGCGCTTCGTGCGGAAAAACAAACCAAAAATGGAACAGTTTAATTTTTCCCCGTCCTTTATCTGGCTAATTTTCATGGAAGCTGTTTATATACCTTTTTTGTAATTCGGTAGGGTAGTAAAAACTCCCACAGCAAAAAAACGAACGAAATCCCCAAAAGATTTGGTAATAGCTTTCAAAATCGGTAAAAACTCGCTGTTCGTAGGTCTTTTTTTCTATGGCATCGATGCGTTCCCGGAGGGCTTCTCTAAGGTCATCGGCATTTTGCCCCAACTGGTAATAGGCGCCTCCACCTGCTTTAGCTACGGCCTCTAATGTTTCGGGGTCGAGGCGAGAACGGACAGGGTTGCCCGTTTGATCGCGCAGGTAATCAGACCTGCCATTTTCAGATACAGGTATAAAACTACCCTCTCCCGTGCCTACCCCCACCGTATAGACAAGCGCACCTTGCTCATGCAAGGCTGCTGCACGTTCGGCGGCTCTACCATCGTGGTCTTCACCATCTGTGAGCAGGATAATGGCCTTGTGGGTTTTGCTGTCAGGGTCGAAGGAACGTTCTGCTAAATCTAAGGCCGAACTAATGTGAGTGCCTTGCTCGCCTGCTTGATCTGTACTCGCTGTTTGGAGTGCCATTTTGGCAAAATAGTAATCACTCGTGAGGGGGGCTACCGGAAAAGCATTGCAGGCAAAGAGGCTGACACCTATGTTGTTGCTGGCCAATTTATCAATCAACTGCTGCCCGAATCGCTTGGCGCGGTCGAGCCGGCTAGGCGATACGTCTTCCGCTAGCATACTTTGGGATATATCGAGTGCAATGAACAAATCGATACCCATTCGCTGTACCGTTTGCCGTTTGCTACCCCACTGCGGATTGGCTAAGGCAACGACCAAGAAAGCCGCCGCCAACATCAAAAGGGCAAACTTTATGATCTGTTTATTTGGACTCCATGCGGGGGTCAGTCGTTGCACCGCTTCCTTGCCTCCAAACTGTTGCAAGGCGCGTTGCCGAATACGCCACGCCAGCCCAAAAACACCGCCATCATTGGCAACGCCGCTAACGCCCAAAACCAAGAAACATCTTCAAACCTGAACATCTGTCATGGATAGATATAATGGCAAAAATACGATTGTTTTTGGTTCTTTGAAAATTTGTGTGGTGGGCTCCTTCGGGCGCTACGCTTTCAGGGCTCGTTCTTCGCTCTGGCTGCCTCTCCCGATTTTTATCGGGAGAGGCAGCTGGCTTCCTACGTCAGCCACCCTTACACATCGCTAGGCCAGATGGTCCACACTTTTTGTCAAAGAACCTTTTATAAAAGCAAAGCACGGCATCAATACCGCAACCGAACTAACCTCAAGCGATTTTTGCGCTCGCTGGGAATGATGAGTTCTTGGCTGTTGATCTGCACAGCACTGCGGAAGCGTAGCCGTAGGTCGAGGTTGGTGGTATTGAAAAGGCTGTTGCGGTCGTATTCTCCCAATCCGTTGATGACGTATTCGCTGACGGTGTTTTCATGCTTGATTTCGTCGTTGAATAGAAAGCGAAGCCTTCCGGGTGTTTCAAACATGAAATAGCTGGAAAAGATGCCGTTATCGTCTTGGCTGTACTGCCGTTTGTGTAGAATCGTTTCCCAATGCAAAGCACCATCGGGGTGAATGGAGAGGACGAATACTTCTTCAAAATAAAAATCCACTAAATTCATGACGGTAGGGTCGGCGAAGGCACGGTTGGTCATGCCCGTACGCCGCTGCAATTGCCGATTGCGTTCTGCTACCAGCAAGGCTCCTCCGTCGCGGCGTAGTACGATATCCCTGACGGATGTTTCGCTCAAGCCTTTGCCTTCCCTGTACTCCTTGCCCAATAGGTTTTCCAAGAAGGCCTCACTGAAAGGAGTGAAAAGGGGTACGGGATCTGTTTCGCTCCCCGGTTGGTATTTCAGATAGAAGTAGCCTTCGGCGCGTTCTAAATTTTCATCGCTGTAAAGCCCGGCGGCTATGAGTTGATTATTGAGGTTGTCCGCTTTGAAAAACACATCGAACGTCAGTTTTTCTAAGGGGATATTTTGGCCAATCGGTTCGCCAGAGCCGTTGTAGCTGTATATTTGATAGTAATGCTGCTTGCGTCGCGACCTGAAGTTGTCTTTAGCCAATATGAAGTGTGCTTGTCCCTTGTTATCAATGGTAGCTTGGACGAAATCCCGATCATAGATGAATTCTTCTGGGGTAAAAGCTTTCTCCCAAAGCAGTGCCTGCGTGGGCAGATCGAAAGCGTAGGATCGGATAACATCCTGATTTTCAGAATAGTGAATCAGTAACTTAGAACGGTCTTCAGAGCGCACTAACTCGAAGCGGGGGGTGAAAAAGAGGTAGCCCAAATTGACCAGGGTAGCTGAATCTTGCAGGTTGGCGGCGGGGTCGTAGCGGTGTGCTTTGATGATGGTGTTGCCGCGTTGCCGGAAGGAATAAACCAGCGTGAAATCCTCCTGCGTTGGCACGATGCCCAGCACGTTGGGCAAACGCTTGTCTAATTCCAGTTCCTTCATCCAGCTTTCGCGCAACTGGGTGTTGAAGGCCTGAATGTGGAACTGGGTTTTGCCGTTCCTGAACAAAAGGATGTGCCCGCCCAATTGCCCAAGTACGTCGTAGGATAGATCCGAATTGAGCGGAATTTCTTCAGAGACCGTCAATTGCTGTGCATCTACCTTTAGGCACGTCAGCAGGGAGATGAAAAATAGTAGTCGAACCATAGTACTTATTAATACGGCTAATATAGCGCTGTTTTTTATTTTTTAAAGGGTAACGATACACTTTTTAAAATAGTTGTGAAAGCTATCGCAAGGAACGGGGATTTCTCATTTTCTTTGTGGCAATTATTCAAAAAGATGAGCAGAAGGAACAAGCTACAGAAATTTGCGGACTTACAACAGTTTCCGAATTTTTATGAAAATTTCCACCATGATAAACCGCAACTGTTAGGGATGAATGCCCAACCTGTGTCTTTAGCAGGCAGGTGGGCCTCCTCTCATTTCGGTAACGACCATCCGGTGACATTAGAACTGGCCTGCGGGCGAGGGGAATATACGGTGCAGTTGGCGGAACGTTTCCCCGAACGGAATTTTATTGGGGTGGATGTGAAGGGCGCGCGTATCTGGAAGGGAGCTAAATATGCCTTGGAGCAGGGTTTGCACAATGCTGCTTTTTTGCGCACCCGCATTGAGCAACTTACCCACTTTTTCACGTCAGGTGAGGTAGCGGAAATATGGATTACTTTTCCCGATCCTTTTCTTAAAGCAGGGAAAGAGAACCGCCGTCTTACCAGCCCCCGCTTTTTAGATGCTTACCGCCGTATCATGCCCGCTGGTGGTATGGTTCACCTGAAAACGGATTCGCCAGATCTGTTTGAGTTTACCCTTGAAGTGCTAGACACCTACCCGCATGCTACCTTGGATTGGGTGCAAGACGACATCTACAGCCAGCCTTTGGTAATGGAGGAATTGGCCTTTAAAACCTACTACGAAAACAGTCATTTGCGCGAAGGGAAAACCATCAAGTATGTGAGGATAAAGTTGGACTAAGAACCTATTTGATGATCCGATACAGGCAAATCCATAGAAAAACAAAGCCCCTTGCCAATATTCAATTGACAAGGGGCTGTAGTAGCGGAGACAGGACTCGAACCTGTGACCTTTGGGTTATGAGCCCAACGAGCTACCATCTGCTCCACTCCGCGATCTAGACGATAAACTGCTGAACTGCCTTCGCAATTACCTCACCGTTTATCGGACTGCAAAGATAAGTGCGTTTTTTGTTATTGACAAGTTTTTTTTAAAAAAAATAATAACCCGCAAATACAGGGCTATTATTATTCGCACCTGCTGCATTTCTGGGGAGTGGTAGAGGTGCATACATAGAAATTACTAAAATAACTGCTATTATGCTTAATCTAATACATACATGATGAACATCTTGATATGCCCTGATAAATTCAAGGGATCTCTATCTGCGATGGAGGTATGCCAGGCAATAGGAAAAGGTATCCGCGCCCGGTATCCTGAAGCAGCGATTACTTTTCACCCCATGGCGGATGGGGGCGATGGTTCTTTACAAATTCTAGCTCATCAGTTGGGGCTTCGTTCCAAAGAGTTGGAAACAACCGATCCTTTAGGACGGAAAATCCGTGCCTCCTATTACTATGCTGCTGATACCGCCTTCATTGAGTTGGCAAGTGCCAGTGGGTTGGTGCTTCTGACGCCAGCGGAGCGCAATGCGCTTGCTACTTCCACCTTCGGGACAGGGCAAATGATGGTCGATGCCATTCAGTCGGGGTTTCGGAACATTTACCTCTTCCTAGGGGGAAGTGCGACCAATGACGCAGGCATGGGTATCATGGCGGCATTGGGTTTTGAGTTCCTTTCTCAGGAGGGGAATGTACTATCCCCTATAGGTGCGCATTTGCCGCAGATTGCACAAATACGCAACCGTTCTTCCATTGATTTTAGCCAGGTACAAATCACCCTACTGTGCGATGTTACCAATCCGCTATATGGTCCCGATGGTGCTGCCTATGTCTATGCCCGACAGAAAGGGGCTACTGATGAAGAGATAGTTTGGTTGGATCATGCCTTGCAACACATCGGCCAAATAATTTTTCATTACACAGGTGTCGATACGTCCTATCTACCCGGCACGGGTGCGGCAGGTGGTGTAGGAGCTAGCTTAGTGGCGCTGTGTGGTGCAAAAATAGAACGCGGGTTCGCAACAATCGCCGAGCTGACAGGATTGCCTGCACGTATTCATGCATCAGATTGGGTGATTAGCGGTGAAGGCAGATTGGATAGCCAATCCCTGCAAGGTAAAGTGGTGGACGGAGTAGCGTCGTTGTGTCGTCAGTACCACAAACCGCTTACGTTGTTGGTAGGAAAAAATGAACTCCTCGTGATGAAGTAGCGGCGATAGGCGTTACAGCAGTACATGCCATTGCAGATCGGGCAGCGACGCTTTCAGATGCTTTGCACCAAGCCGCTCAATACCTCGAAACGATGGGACGTGAATTAAGGTTGATGCTTTAATGGTTGTCTTGAAGCGCTTTTTTACCATCTTTGCGAATCTTTTAGAAAAAGTTGTGCAATTAATTTCCGTCAAATTACTAGGCGAATGTTATGTTGGTTATCGCTTCGCCCCCTCCCTAAGCAGGGATTAGATATTTTCAAAAACCGCATACCTTGACAAACTCAACCATACTGTCTTCTTGTATAGCTTTGCTGGAGTCCCTCATTGCTATACCTTCTTTCTCGCGGGAAGAGGGGCAAACAGCCTCTTTGATTGCGTCGTTTCTTGCGGCTGCCGGACTAGAGGGTGTGAATCGCCATGGAAACAATATTTGGGTGAGGCATCCGCATTGGCGAGAGGGGCGGCCTGTGCTGCTGCTAAACTCGCACCACGATACAGTGAAACCAGCGGCAGGCTGGGTGCGCGATCCTTTTGTGCCAAGCTGGGAGGGCGACAGTCTGTATGGCCTAGGCAGTAATGATGCTGGAGGTGCTTTGGTGAGCCTGATTGCTGCTTTTTTGCTGTTGAAAGATCGCCAGGACTTGCCTTATAATCTGCTACTGACGGCCACTGCGGAGGAAGAAATCAGCGGCGCAGGAGGTATTGCTTCCTTGTTGCCCCTATTGGGGAAAGTGGATGCAGGGATAGTAGGAGAACCGACGGCTTTGGAGGTGGCCGTGGCGGACCGAGGGTTGGTGGTTATAGATGGCGAAGCGGTAGGGGTGTCGGGGCATGCGGCCAGAGAGGAAGGAGTCAATGCCCTCTATGTCGCTTTGGACGACATAGCTCGACTCAGAGATTTTCGCTTTGAAAAGGAATCGGCACTATTAGGTCCTGTGAAGGTATCCGTTACCCAAATACAGGCGGGCAAACAGCACAATGTAGTGCCTGATGTTTGCTCTTTTGTGGTAGATGTAAGGGTGAATGAACACTATACTAATGCGGAAGTAGTGGATGCCTTGCAGGCAGTGTGCCAAAGCCGCCTGACGGCACGATCGTTGCGGCTGCAATCATCGGGCATTGCGCAGGATCATCCCTTGGCAAAAGCAGCTATCGGGGCGGGGTTGCGCTGCTATGGTTCGCCTACTTTGAGTGACCAAGCGTTAATGCCTTTCCCTACCATTAAACTTGGCCCCGGCGATAGTGCTCGCTCGCATACCGCCGATGAGTATATAAGACGAAGCGAAATAGTAGCAGGAGTGGAAACGTATTTGAAAGTGCTAGGGATGTGTGATATTTGATGTTTGATGTGTGATGTTTGATGTGTGATGTTTGATGTATGAATTGTAAATGCCTACAATAATTGGATGAAAAATGCAGGAAAAAATGATGAACAAGTTGTGGCAAAAAGCCTACGGATTGGATGAAAAGATCGAATCCTTCACGGTGGGTCGCGACCGAGAGCTAGATGCTGAGTTGGCTTCTTTTGATGTATTGGGGTCATTGGCGCATACGCGTATGCTGAGCGAGGTAGGGCTATTACCACCTAGTGATTACGGGCGAATAGCTAGTGAGTTGCGCCAGCTTTACCGCGATGCGCAAGCCGGAGAGTTGAAAATTCAAGAAGGCGTAGAAGACATACACTCGCAGGTGGAGATTTTGCTAACGGAACGCTTGGGCGAAGCCGGCAAAAAAATTCACAGTGGGCGGTCGAGAAATGACCAGGTTTTGGTGGATTTACGCCTGTATTTCAGGCATGAAACGGCAGTAATAGTACGCCAGATTGCAGATCTGTGCCGTTTATTGCTAGATAAGGCCGAAACACACGAGCGCGTACTACTGCCGGGTTATACCCATCTACAGGTGGCAATGGTGTCCAGCTTTGGGTTGTGGTTTAGCGCGTATGCAGAGAGTTTAGTGGACGATTTGGAGCTATGGCAGGCTACTCACCGCATTATTGACCAAAATCCTTTAGGCTCGGCAGCGGGCTATGGTTCTTCTTTTCCGCTGAATCGCCAACGCACTACCGATTTGCTAGGGTTTCGACAATTGGCCTACAATGTCGTTCATGCTCAAATGGGGCGGGGTAAGACAGAATTGCACCTCGCTTTTGCGTTGGCTGGCACAGCTCAAACATTAGGTAAACTAGCGATGGATGTTTGCTTATACAATTCCCAAAATTTCGGTTTTCTGCAACTGCCCGACAACTTGACAACAGGCTCTAGTATCATGCCCCACAAAAAAAACCCTGATGTGTTTGAACTGCTTCGGGGGCGTTGCAACCAACTCTTGAGTTTGCCATCACAGGTGAGTCAGTTAGTGGCCAATTTACCCTCTGGATACCACCGAGATTTTCAACTCCTCAAAGAAGTTGTATTTCCGGCCATTCAGCAAATGAAAGATGTGTTGGAACTTACGTCCTATGCTGTGGCACACCTCAGGGTGAAAGAAAACCTGCTGCAAGATGAAAAGTACCAAATGCTCTTTAGTGTGGAGGTGGTGAACGCAGCGGTGATGGCCGGTACACCTTTTCGAGATGCCTACCAGCAGGTAGGGACCGCCATTGCCAATGGAACATTTGAAGTCCCCGATTCGTTGCGCCATACCCATGAAGGTAGTTTAGGCAACCTTTGTTTAGACGCGATCAAAGGGAAGTTGGATGCCGTTATGACAGGTTTCGCGTTTGAAAGATGGGAACAAGCCATTCAGTCACTTGTACATGGGGAGAATGATACATCGAAATAAAAATGAGACAACCAAAATGGTAATATTTACATCTTACAGACGGGAAAAAAATAAGTGATCCCATTTTGGCTTGGCTTTATGCACTAAGTGACGGATTAAAAATAACTGCCCCCATTTTGATTCGCTAAAATTTTCTAAGCAAGCGACTAAAAGGAGCTTGCGTGAAAATATTCGCGAATCGGTAGAAAAAATGGGGGTGGTTATTTCCGTCTTTTCACTAAGCGTAGGAATACTTGCACAAAGCGTGTGCATAAAGGCAAGCCTTCAGGAAAAATGGGGTCAGTTATTTCCGTCAAATTGCTTAGTTTAAACGTAAATCATTTACCCATGGCTATACGATTGATTCAAAAGAGCATCTATTGTTGGCTGTTGTGCGCTTGCCTTTTGGGGCAACTCCATGCGCAGCGATGCGATACCACCGTGATGGTACAAGGGAATAGTATGCGCTGGATGGAGCAGATGTTTCATGAAAATGACGAGGTGCTGCAAGAAAGGTTTGAAACGCACACGTCGCTAGAAGGGATGAGCATGCAAGCCAGATTTATGCGAAATCTGCCTCCGGAAATGGATTCATTGATAACCCAAGATAGTACATTGGTGTACGCTCCCACAACCGGGCAATTGCTGTATGCGTTACGAGCCACCGATTACCACCAAAGCGAAAGCTGGGCTGCCTATGATTCCGAAGGCAGGGTGCTGTTTTCGGATACCTTGTCTAAAGAAAATCTCCCTTTTTGGGTGGACGAAGCACAACAATTGGCCGTTCCTATAAAAGCGCAACGGGTGGAAGGTCGAGCAGGGGAGGAGATAAGGATTGCTTTCTGGGTGAAAAACAATGGGAATGAAGAACAAAAACTAACACTCCAAACCAACGCTGCGCATATACAGTTATTAACACCAGATTTAAAGCTACTTCCTCATGGCATCAGTTGTGTGATGATGTCCATTAGGTTGCAACAGACACCACGAGCAGATACGATTTGGTTAAATAGCGATTTCCCTTTATGCATACAAAGCGAGGTGTATGATCTGAAACCAGAAGATTTCTCGCCCATTGCCGATAATGCCCCTACGGCTACAGGCCTTGTATTCCGTGAAAACCTGATATTGAAGAGCGGGGGAGATTTTCAATTATTGACCATCTATAACATCGAAAAAGAACGTGTAGCAACCCTTCCGATATCTAAGAAAATAACGACTATATCCTTGGATGAACTCCCCAGCGGAACGTATTTATTGAAATTATCGAACCTTGGCAATGGAACACATTTGTATCAATGGATCGATAAATCATAAAAAACACCACAATGTATAAAAAACACCGCAAGAAGAAGGAAATAGTAGGTGTTTGTGGTGATGGATGTGCGTAAATTTGCCATGTGTTAATACAATAGTATATGGCAACCCGAGCATACAATATTGAGGAACTGAGGTGTAATTCTTTTGCAAAAGGGGGGAATGCATTTGATATGCTGCGGTATGAAGACTTCGCTAAAGAGAGCAATGGTTTTTCCCAACCCCATCGGCACAACTACTACATGGTGCTTTTGGCCACAGGGGGTAGTGGTAAGCAAATCATTGATTTTAATAGTTATGAAGTAACGCCCGGTCAAATATATTTCATGTACCCAGGTATGGTTCATGCTTGGGAGCAAGAAAAAGATTTGCAAGGATATGTAATTTTCTTTACGGCAGACTTTTTTGCACAGCGCTACCACTATGATAGCTTGTTAAGTTTTCCCTTCTTTGGCATGAGTAGGGGGCTGCCTTATGTGGACTTGCCCGCTCACAATTACTATGAGATACGCAAGTTATTTGAGATCATGTTGGAGGAGTACCAATCAGGAGGTGAGCGGATGCAAAGCGCATTGCGGTCGCTGCTGAACGTACTGTTGATTAAATCGGCTCGTTTTTATGAAGCCACTTATCGGAACACTAACATTGAAGGGCACCAAGATGCACTGATTCGTCAGTTTGAAGAATTAGTGGAAAAGCACTTTCAAGAAAAGCGTTTAGTGAAAGATTACGCCAAGATGCTACACATCACTCCCAATTACCTGAACATACTAAGTAGGGAAATGAGGGGGAAATCAGCTGGTACTACCATCCGGGAGCGCATTATGTTGGAGGCACGCCGCCGCTTGATGCACGACTCAAAAACCGTGACAGAAATAGCTTATGAGCTGAACTTCAAGGACAATGCTTATTTCTGCCGCTTTTTCAAAAAACACGAAGGTTGTAGCCCCGAACAATTCAGAAAGCGGTAACCTATTGGGCTGGGATACTGTGGGGCTTCGATATTTGCCCAATGCATTAGTAAACTTTCAAAGCAATGGATGTAGAAATACTTTCTAGGATTCAGTTTGCATTCACAGTGGCCTTTCATTACATTTATCCACCACTCAGTATTGGGATTGGGTTGTTGATGGTTGTAATGGAAGGTCTCTATTTGCGTACTGGTGACAAGGTATATGAAACCATGACGCGCTTCTGGACGCGCATTTTTGCGCTGACGTTTGGCATTGGTGTGGCTACGGGGATCGTAATGGAATTTGAATTTGGTACCAACTGGGCAACCTACTCACGGTATGTGGGTGATATTTTTGGCAGTGCACTAGCAGCCGAGGGCATCTTTGCTTTTGCTTTAGAAAGCGGCTTTCTGGGGGTTTTATTATTCGGTTGGAATCGGGTGAGCCCACGTGTCCATTTCATTGCCACCCTAGGCGTTTGGCTAGGGTCTATGTTTTCGGCTATATGGATTGTGGTAGCCAATAGTTGGCAACAAACGCCAACAGGGTATCATATCGTTGGAGAAGGTATGGAAGCCAGAGCGGAGATCACCGATTTTTGGGCAATGGTGTTCAACCCTTCCAGCGTCGATCGTATTTTGCACGTATGGATAGGGGCGTTGTTGGCAGGTGCCTTTTTGGTGTTAAGCGTACACGCATATTATCTATTGCGCAATCGACATGTAGTTTTATCACAAAAGGCATTTAAGATAGCTTTAGTAATAGCAACCGTGTTCTCACTAGCACAGTTAGCCACAGGTCATCAATCCGCAGAAGGAGTAGCCCATAACCAGCCTGCTAAATTAGCCGCCATGGAAGGACACTTCGATAGCTTGGGAGTGGCAGATATGTACCTATTAGGCTGGGTGGATAAAGAAAAACAAGAGGTGACAGGTATCGGTATCCCAGGTGGGTTGAGTTTTCTTCTTCATTATGATCCAACAGTGCCTGTTACGGGGCTAAACGCTTTTCCTGTGGAGGATCGACCTTCGGCGGTCAATGCTGTTTTTCAGTTCTATCACCTTATGGTAATGATTGGTATGGCATTGATAGGGTTGACGCTCTTTGCCAGTTGGCAATGGTGGCGAGGTAAACTGTTCGACCAGCCGTGGCTGCTCTGGGTTTTTGTATGGGCGGTCTTGCTTCCGCAAATAGCCAACCAAGTAGGCTGGTTTGCAGCAGAAATGGGGCGACAGCCTTGGGTGGTTTATGGTTTGCTGCGCACATCCGATGCATTATCGAAAGTTGTGACAGCCAACCAGGTGTTGTTTTCTCTCATCATGTTCACGCTTGTGTATGTGTTGCTATTTGGGTTGTTTGTCTATTTGCTAAACAAAAAGATTAAACATGGGCCTGATGATAGCGAGCTGCAGGATAAGCGGCCACGTCAGAAGGCAATGGTATAAAAAAATAGATATGGCTACTTTCATTGGCATTGATTACCCCACGCTTTGGTTTTTAGTGGTGGGAGGCGTTTTTTCAGGTTACGCCATATTAGATGGCTTCGATTTAGGGGCAGGAGCATGGCATCTCTTCTTCAGAAAGGAGCAAAGTCGCCGTATTGCGCTCAATGCAGTTGGCCCTGTATGGGATGGCAACGAAGTATGGTTGGTCATAGGTGGAGGTGCCTTGTTTGCAGGTTTCCCCCATGTGTATGCCACGCTTTTTTCTGCTATGTATATCCCCTTCATGCTTTTTTTGTTGGTGCTGATTTTGCGAGCAGTAAGTATAGAATTTCGCAGCAAAGAACCTATGGCTTGGTGGAGACAATTGTGGGATGTATTGTATAGCGGTTCTAGTGCACTACTGGCTATTTTACTAGGCGTAGTGCTAGGGAATGTGTTGCAAGGAATGCCACTAGGTGCCGATAAAGAATTTCAAGGTAGTTGGTTGTTATTCCTCAATCCTTATGCTTTATTGGTTGGACTTACTGCATTGGCTTTGTTTATGATGCACGGCGCTATTTACTTGTTGATGAAAACCGAAGGAAAATTGTACGATCGACTGATTGTGTTATTTAAAAAAAGTATGATTGCTTTTTTTGTGCTTTTCGGAGTCGTGACACTTTATACCTTGATCTACATTCCTCATTTGTCAGATGATTTTAAGCGGACACCAGCTTTGTTCGTGGTGCCGCTGTTAGCATTCCTAAGCATCGCCAACATTCCTCGACTTGCCAACAAAAGAAAATTTCACCATGCCTTTTTCTTTTCAGCACTGAGTATGGCCTTGTTGATGATCTTGGTGGCCATCGAATTATATCCTACCCTGTTGATCTCTACGCTCAACCCCGCATGGAGTATCGACGTATATAACGCTGCTGCTTCTGAAAAATCTCTAGGTATTATGTTGGTTATCGCCGCAATCGGAGGACCATTGGTAGCGGCTTATACTTTTTTTGTATATAAAACTTTTGCCGGTAAAGTAGAACTGGATGAGACCAGTTACTGAGGTAAACGGCTAGTGGCATGACAAATGTCTGCTACTTCACACTGGGCAAAGCTGTTTTGGCTTTGCCTTTTTAATTTATGCCCCATCGTCTTTGTAGTAGATTCATAGAGGTAAAGGGTTAAAAATATTCACAGGAACTAGCTACTCAGGTTGATAAAGGACGGAGAAAAAATTGATCGAACAACTTTTGATTCGGAAAAATTTTCTAAACAATTGATCTCGATAGCTATCGGGGAAAATTGTGTGAAAATATTTGCGAATCTTTTAGAAAAAGTTGTTCGATTAATTTCCGTCAAATGACTAAGTAATATTGTTATAAATGTAATTTATTTGATTATAATAATATTTTTTTATTAAAAAAATCATTTTATTGATTATAAATTAAATTCTTTGCGTATCTTTGTGCCATCATCAAGCACAAAAAGCCCAGCGGATTACACTGAGCTTTTTATGGCTGATATTCTTGCTGGCGTGGCCGGTCTTCCAACGCTAATAAAAAAGGAAGACCGGCACGCAGGTTTTTATCAGTTAAAAATTAAATAGGTTACTCAAACTTAAAAATGCTTAGACAGCACTCCAAAATAAACACTTTTCGGGCATAGCACTCACCGGCGTGCTCCATCTGTTACCGACTTCTCACGGAGGTCGGTTTTTTTATTTTCCATTTCTTGCAATAACTTATCAATCTGTTTGAGGAAGATATCTACCTTTTCGGGTTTAGTGCCATCGGCGTAAGCCCGGATATGGCGGTTTTCATCAATGAGTAGTATCCATCCGGAGTGGTCGAACCCCCCTGGAGCATCGGGGTTGTCCAAGGCGGTGCTGATATAATCGTAGGTGATGGCATAAATGCTGTCGCGGTTGCCTGTCACGAAACGCCATCGTGGGCTGTCTGCCCCCAAGCCGATAGCGTACTGCTTGAGCTTTGATACCGTATCCCTTCTCACATCAATTGAATGAGAAAGCAACAACAGGCGGTCATCGGCTTCATATTTTTCATAAATGCGCATCATTTGCGCCTTCACCACGGGGCAGATAGTCGGACAGGAGGTGAAGAAAAAATCGGCTACATAAATTTTGCCATCGAAATAGGCATTCGTCACCAATTGGCTATCCTGATCGATAAATTCAAAGTCGCGGATACGGTGATAGAGCGTGTCGCCTGTCACGGCATCTATTGCATGGAAGCCATAGTAAGGCAGGGGCGCAGTATCTGGCTGGCAACTGTTGAAAGTGACAATAGCCGAACCTACCAACCATGTGTACCAAAGCAACCGTTTACAAGTAATGTACATATTACTGTCCATTTCTTTCCATAATCAGCGCCTTACCTTTCTCAAGGCTTTGCTGCATAGCATCGGCCACGGATTCAATGGCTACCGTTTCTTTATCGATAAAGGCCATCACAGCAGCGTGATCGATCTGCTTTTGACGCACGGAATCGAGCGGATTTTCTTTGATGTGCCCCATCCACTCCATCATACCATCATCAGCGGCTATGATCGCGGCTATGGCTTCTTGTGCACGGGGGTGAAAATCGTTGGCCTCTACCATCGCATCCTGTGCCAGTTCTTCCAATTCTTTGGAGGTTTGGTATAAGTCATTCCTCAAGGGCATTACCACATCGTGGCCTTTCATCATATTGGCCCAAGCGGACTGTTGGGCTTCCAGTTCTTCTGAGGAAAATTTGGCATCCCCACGGCAACCCATAAATAAAGCCAACACGAAAATGAATAAGAAGGAACGAACGGACATAATTTATTGTTATTTTTGTGCGCTTACAAAGGTACTTCCTTTTACCTAACCATGAAGACATACTCTTAAATTTTAAAGTTACAACATGAGTCCTGAGTACATAAAATCCCTGAGCAAATTTCTTTCCTTGGTATTGCGACACAAACCCGAAGTAGCCGGCATCCAACTCGATGCCAATGGATGGGTCAATGTCGATGAATTGATTGACGGTTGCATTGAGCAGGGCAAGGAAATGGATATGGCCATCTTGGAAAGCATTGTAAAAACAGATGATAAACAACGTTACGCTTTCAACGAAGACAAAACCAAAATACGCGCCAGTCAGGGACATTCCGTTAAGATTGATCTTGCATTAGAACCTGTAAAGCCGCCCAAAATTCTTTACCACGGCACGGTGGATCGGTTTATAGAAAACATCATGCGCAAAGGCCTACAACCCATGTCTCGCAACCATGTACACCTGTCTGAAACCGAGGATACCGCTTTTGAGGTAGGCGAACGACGCGGCGATGCCATCATCTTTAAGGTGTATGCGGGGGCTATGTACCGCGATGGATTCCACTTCTATCAATCTGATAATGGCGTTTGGCTCACCGATGGTGTCCCCAGCAAATATCTGGATATGTTGTAGAGATGGAGGCGTATTAAGCCAATGTCAATAAGGGATAAGAAAAAAATAGATTCAGCATTTGTCAAAGATAATCGGATGAATAAGCGGTTCATTTAAAGCGTTTTATCCGATTTCTTTGACTATGAAAATGCTGAATCTTTTTTCCCCTTTCTAAACGTTAATTTCAGTGTTTTCATTTGTTATAGTACCGCCGTAATAGTACCATAAAACAGCTACGAATTGTCGTGCCATACCAAACCCTGCCCCATGCGCCACATCCCACAAATCCTGCAATCCTGGAAATCCTGCTTCATACAAAAAGTACAAGCTGTCAGAAGCAGGACGCACAGGATGGTAGAATTTACAGGATTTTTTGGGGTGTTTCTTAACTGTCTCCACCTTTCGTGTTTTTCGTGCCTTTCGTGGTTACCCCCCACCTTTCGTGTTTTTCGTGCCTTTCGTGGTTATCCCCCCACCTTTCGTGTTTTTCGTGCCTTTCGTGGTTACCCACCCTTTCGTGTTTTTCGTGCCTTTCGTGGTTACCCACCCTTTCGTGTTTTTCGTGCCTTTCGTGGTTCCCCCCACCTTTCGTGTTTTTCGTGCCTTTCGTGGTTCCCCCCACCTTTCGTGTTTTTCGTGCCTTTCGTGGTTCCCCCCCCACCTTTCGTGTTTTTCGTGCCTTTCGTGGTTCCCCCCCCACCTTTCGTGTTTTTCGTGCCTTTCGTGGTTCCCCCCACCTTTCGTGTTTTTCGTGCCTTTCGTGGTTCCCCCCCCACCTTTCGTGTTTTTCGTGCCTTTCGTGGTTCCCCCCACCTTCGTGTTTTTCGTGCCTTTCGTGGTTCCCCCCCACCTTTCGTGCCTTTCGTGGTTATCCCCCCACCTTCGTGTTTTTCGTGCCTTTCGTGGTTATCCCCCCACCTTTCGTGTTTTTCGTGCCTTTCGTGGTTATCCCCCCACAGACCTTGTCCGAAGCAGAATTTTCAGGATTTTTTGACGGGATTTTTTTAGACAGGATTTTCAGGATTATGCCCATCAAACCATATCAAACAGGCGAAGCTCATCAAACCACATCCAACAACATCAAACGGGCGAAGCCCATCAAACAACATCAAACCACATCGAACGACATCAAACGGGCGAAGCCCATCAAACAACATCAAACAACCTTTTCCCCCTCCACACCGAACCCTCACCCCAATTATTAAGAGTATGTATAAATTTTCCTGATCGAGCGAAAGTGAGCAAATTTTGTACTGACCAAGGCGGAAAACGCAGCCGATGCCGGAAGCAGGCGTGAAGTATAGTCAACTTAAAAAAAGCTATATGTTTGGCAATGCTGCTTACTTTTTCTAAAAACAGAAAACGCGCCCTGATATACGGTCAATAAGAAAATTGGGAACAGCATACTTACATTTCTTTTCGGAGGAGAAGCGGGTCGATTTGTGTTTGTAATGCGTTCGCTGCGATTTGACTTGCGAGCAAATTTTGGCCTTGCAGGTCTGAGAGCTGATTCCCTTGTCGCTCTTTTTACAGTCGCAAAGGGGCAGTATCGCGTTTGCTTACAAGGTGTTGGGTAACCTGTTTGAGCTCCGAAATTGGCTTACCTGGGCAGTGAAGGGCGTTGTGTCGTTGAGTTTTCCAAGGAATTCTCCGACAACAGTATTTCAGGGATACCCGTTTTCCACCAGTTTTGACGTGCTGGGTTTTGTCCCGGCCGGATCTTCTTTGTCTGTGCACATCGGAAGAAGCATTCTTCTGTCCGTTTACGTTTGGGCAACGTCTATGGGGCAGTGGCTGGATTTGCTAAATTGCGGTTGAGAGGCAAGTTTGGTATCAGTATTGCTGGGCTTGCTGGTCGGAACACGGGGTCAAGGATGGCGCTTCAGCAGATGACGTCGGCTACCACGCGATGATGCTTTGATTGCTGCTGGCCTTCTCCCGTAGTAGTGTGGTTAGACGGCTATCTGAGCGTGTCGTTGTCGTTGGCGTTGTCATTTAAGTTGAAAGCAGTTAAGTGGATAATTTTTTGACGCATCTATATCCGCCCCGAAATTCCTTATTGAGCTATCTGTTGACGATGCGATATCTGGTGCCTTTGCAGCGGGTGTATGCAGTAGGTAAAACTTACATCATTGTTCTCGAGCATAAAGGCGGAGGCTTCATCGGCTGGAAAACCTGATGATCGAGGATGCCCACTGACTCTTGAACGGACAGGAATTACCTCGATGTATTTGAATTTTTTGTTGACGCTAATGCGATACTATCGGACTAACGCAGGGCAGGGCAAAATTTACCACTTATAGCCGATTGAGGGAATTTTAGACATACTCTAAATTGCCATAATCTCTCTTATCTTTGCCTGAAACAAAACCATCGACCATTGTCCAAAAAGGCAGATACAGGGAAAACGGGTAAGGTGGACGCCCCTCATGCAGCAGTATTTTCAGGTCAAGACCAAGCACCCTTCCGCTATCTTGCTGTTTCGGGTGGGCGACTTTTATGAAACCTTTGGCGAAGATGCTGTACTCACTGCCCAAGTGCTCGGCATCGTGCTCACCAGCCGCAACAACGGCGGTAGCGACATCGAACTCGCCGGATTTCCTTTCCACGCCTTAGATACGTACCTACCCCGACTGATCCGCGCCGGACACCGCGTCGCTATCTGCGAACAGTTGGAAAAACCTTCCCCCGAAAAGAAAATCGTCAAACGAGGAGTCACCGAAATCGTCACCCCCGGCCTCGCCGTGGACGACAAACTCCTCGACCACAAAACCAATAACTTTCTGGCCAGCCTCTTCTTTGGCAAAAAAGATACCATCGGCATCGCCTTGCTCGATATTAGTACCGGCGAGTTCCTCGTCAGCGAAGGCAGCCCCGATTACATCGATAAACTTCTTCAGAGCTTTAGACCCTCTGAAATCATTTTGTCGAAAGACAAAAAGAAAGCCTTTCAAGAACGGTTTGGCGAACGTTTCCACCTCTTTTCTTTAGATGAGTGGGTCTATTCCCCCGACTATACCCACGAAAAACTGCTGACACATTTCGGCACTCAATCCCTCAAAGGATTCGGCGTGGACGATCTCGAACTCGCCCCCATAGCAGCCGGTGCCATCCTCCATTATTTGGAGACTACCGAAAATAAAAACATCGGCCACCTGCGTGCCATTAGCCGCATACAACCCGACCGATACGTCTGGCTCGACCGATTCACGATCCGCAATTTAGAACTGCTGTTCAGCCCCCACGAAAATGGCGTACCCCTCATCAAGGTGCTTGATCTCACCATTTCACCCATGGGCGGGCGGCTGCTCAAAAAGTGGATGGTGCTTCCCCTCATCGACCCCGTCGCCATAGAAGGGCGACTGTCAGTGGTGGAATACTTCACCCTCCACACCGAAACCGTCCGGGAACTGAGCGACAACATCCGCATGATGGGCGACTTGGAACGACTCATCTCCAAAGTACCCCTCGGCAAAATCAACCCCCGCGAGGTAGTGCACCTCCAGCGAGCCTTAGCCGCCATCCCCGCCGTCAAGGAAAAATTAGCACAAACAGGCGTGGATGCCTTGGCCAAAATAGCACAAGGTTTGGATGATTGCCCCACGCTGGTAAGTACCATCCAGCAGCAAATCACCGAAGATCCACCCGTCAATTTATCCAAAGGTGGTGTCATCGCCGATGGCTTCTCCGCAGAACTCGACGACCTGCGCGACATCATGAAAAACGGTCGAAACCGCTTAGTCGATATCAAAGAACGCGAGGTAGAACGCACGGGCATCAGCAGCCTCAAGATCGGATTCAACAACGTATTCGGCTATTACCTCGAAGTCACCAACAAATGCAAAAACGAGGTTCCCGCCGACTGGGTGCGCAAGCAAACCCTCACCAACGGCGAACGTTTCATCACCGATGAACTCAAACAACTCGAAGACAAAATACTCGGTGCCGAAGAAAAAATGCTCACCTTGAGGCTTCTCTTCGAGCAGTTGGTGCTGGATATGGCCAACTACATCCCACAGGTACAGCGCAATGCCGCCCTCATCGCCCGCTTAGATTGCCTACTGTCTTTTGCCAAAGTAGCCGTCAAATACCACTACTGCCGCCCCCAGATTGACAACAGCCTCGTTATCGACATCAAAGAAGGCAGGCACCCCGTCATCGAACAGCAGCTTCCCATTGGCGAAGCCTATATCCCCAATGATGTTTACTTGGACAGCGAGGCGCAACAAGTCATGATGATCACAGGGCCTAATATGTCCGGTAAATCGGCCTTGCTTCGCCAAACGGCACTTATCTGCCTGCTGGCGCAAATGGGCAGCTTTGTTCCCGCCCGCTCCGCCCGCATCGGTGTAGTGGACAAGGTCTTCACCCGTGTAGGTGCCAGCGACAACATCTCCAGCGGCGAATCCACCTTCATGGTAGAAATGAACGAAACGGCCAGCATCATGAACAATATCTCCGACCGTTCCCTCATCCTCCTGGACGAAATCGGCAGGGGTACCAGCACCTACGACGGCATCAGCATTGCCTGGTCCATAGCCGAGTATTTGCACAACAATGGACTGGCCCGACCCAAAACACTCTTCGCCACCCACTACCACGAACTGAATGAACTGGCAGAGAAATTCCCACGCATACATAATTATAATGTGTCGGTAAAAGAGGTGGGCAACAAAATTATTTTCCTGCGCAAACTCGCAGCGGGTGGCAGCCAGCACAGCTTTGGTATCCACGTAGCTCGACTGGCAGGCATGCCTTCCACCATCGTAGCTCGCGCCAACCACATCCTCACCCAATTGGAGCAAAAACACATCGACCAAGACGACAGCCCCAAAGGCACCCCCAAGGCGGCTAAACCGGCTACCGCACAGATCAGCACAGAAGCTATGCAGCTCAGTATCTTCGAAACAGTCGATCCCTTAGCGGGGCAAATCAAATCTGCCCTCCAAGACCTCCAAATAAATAACATGACTCCCATTGAGTGCATGATGAAGCTCAATGAACTTAAACAGTTGTTGGACAGTTAATCATTTCGCAAACAAAACATCAAGCAATGTATAACGGACTTTTACACGCACATTCTGGCCTTCGCTGGCTCGTATTATTATTTTTAGTGGCGGCTATTGCGATGGCTTGGAGTGCCTGGTCGAAGCGCACGCCTTACCCTTCGGGCAAGATGCCGCTGCTGGGGTTGATTTTCACCCACCTGCAATTAGTTATAGGGTTGGTGCTTTATTTCATTAGCCCCAAAGTGCAGTTCGCCTCAGGTGTTATGAAGGACAGCCTCCTCCGCTTTTACACCGTCGAGCACATCACCCTCATGCTGCTGGCCATCGTACTCATCACCATCGGCTACAGCAAGGCCAAACGACAAGCGGGCGATGCCGCCGGGCACAAAACCATCTTCAACTATTACCTCATTGGGCTTGTGCTCATCCTTGTCAGCATACCCTGGCCTTTCCGGGGCTTAGGTGCTGGCTGGTTTTAAGAAAAAGCCTTCAATAGTTTTATAAGGGCGCGCCCCCGCCAGCCCCACCAACGAAGTGGCAAGCATCATAGCCGATGTAGGGCTGGCGGGGTCAGGCTGTCCGCGGCACGGCCCTACGGGCTGGGGCGGCCTCTTGGCATCGGCAGCCCCACCGCTCCCATCCTTCGCGCAAAGGGGTTTTGAAAAAAAATTCCACTCGGCCAAACGCATACATCTCCAAATAATAGCAGGGAACAATCGGGGTTCAGCCTTGTTTTCTCGCGCTACATCCCTTTTGGATGGCTATTTATAAGGAGTACACCGCGAAACTTTCTGAAAAATTTACATTATCTCTTGTTTTTCAAAGAATAAAGCGTACCTTTGCGTTCGCTTTTTCGCAAGGTAGGCCTCTGGCATGACCGAGGAACTGTGAAATCGACTTATTTCAAAAGTAATTAAGCGTATGCCTACTATCAATCAATTGGTGCGACATGGTCGTACACAGATTGTGACTAAGAGCAAGTCACGTGCATTGGATTCATGCCCACAGAAACGTGGGGTATGTACCCGTGTTTACACTACTACTCCCAAGAAGCCGAATTCGGCTTTGCGCAAGGTAGCCAAGGTACGCCTTACCAATGGTATCGAGGTGATTGCATATATTCCAGGAGAAGGGCACAACCTGCAAGAACACTCTATCGTGCTGGTGCGCGGTGGTCGTGTGAAGGACTTGCCAGGTGTGCGTTACACCATCGTACGCGGTGCATTAGATACCGCCGGTGTAAACAACCGCAAGAAGAGCCGTTCTAAGTACGGATCTAAGCGTCCAAAAAGCTAATTAACGTTATGTTTCCATATCCGACGGGTATTGCCCGCCGGATCGCCGTTTTTTAACACAGCGGCAGAAACCGCTAATCGGGCATCGCCCAACGATATTAAAGTTATGAGGAAAAGAAAACCAAAAGTACGGGTAATCGCGGCTGATCCACGTTACAACGACCCAATGGTTACCCAGTTCGTCAACATGTTGATGCTCGAAGGCAAAAAAAGTACTGCCTTCGGTGTTTTCTATGACGCTATGGATTTGATAAAGCAGCGTACTGAATCAGACGAGCACGCTGTTTGGAAAAAAGCATTGAACAACGCTATGCCTCAAGTAGAGGTGCGTTCACGCCGTATCGGTGGTGCTACCTTCCAAATACCAACAGAAATTCGCGCCAAGCGCAAACTGTCTATCGGCATGAAGTGGTTGATCCGTTTCGCTCGTTCTCGTTCCGGCAAAGGAATGGCCGAGAAACTCGCCGCCGAACTGATAGCAGCTAGCAAAGGTGAAGGTGCTGCAGTAAAACGTAAAGAGGATACCCACAAAATGGCCGAAGCCAACAGGGCTTTCGCACATTTTAAGGCTTAGTTTCTGGACTTATTACTTTCATTTTTTAAAGCCCCTAAGGGGAATCATCATGGCCACTAAGGATCTCAAATATACGAGAAACATTGGTATCGCTGCACACATCGATGCAGGAAAGACTACGACTACCGAGCGTATTCTTTTCTATACAGGTATCAGCCACAAGATTGGGGAGGTACACGACGGTGCCGCCACCATGGACTGGATGGAGCAGGAGCAGGAGCGCGGTATCACTATCACTTCCGCTGCTACTACCACCTCTTGGAACTACCCTACGGACAATGGTACGCCTACCGACGCTACCAAGCCTTTCCACTTCAATATCATCGACACCCCAGGACACGTGGACTTTACCGTTGAGGTAAACCGCTCCTTGCGCGTACTCGATGGGTTGGTGTTCCTCTTCTCCGCAGTGGACGGTGTCGAGCCTCAGTCTGAAACCAACTGGCGCTTGGCAGATAACTATAAAGTACCCCGTATCGGGTTCGTTAATAAAATGGACCGCTCTGGTGCCGATTTCTTCAATGTTGTGAAAGACGTTGAAGTTAAGTTGGGTTCTAAGGCGATTCCTCTTCAAGTACCTATCGGTGCAGAAGAAACCTTCAAAGGCGTGGTTGACTTAGTAACCAACCAAGCTATCGTCTGGAATGAGGACGATATGGGTATGTCTTACAAGGTAATCGATATGCCTGCCGACTTGGAGGAAACCGTCCTACACTGGCGCGAAAAACTGCTCGAAGCAGTAGCTGAATACGACGATCACCTCCTGGAAAAGTTCTTTGAAGATCCCAACTCTATCACCCAAGATGAAGTACGTGCTGCTGTACGTGCCGCAGTCGTGGATATGGCATTCGTGCCTATGATGTGTGGTTCTGCCTTCAAAAACAAAGGGGTTCAGGCCGTATTGGATGCTGTTTGCGCTTACTTGCCTTCTCCACTCGACATCGAGGCCATCAAGGGTACCAACCCTAAAACGGAAAAAGAAGAGGCACGCAAACCAGCCGTTGAAGAACCTTTTGCTGCCCTGGCGTTTAAGATCGCTACCGACCCATTCGTAGGTCGTCTCGCTTTCATGCGCGTCTATTCAGGTGCCTTGGATGCAGGTAGCTATGTTTATAACACACGTACCGACAGCAAAGAGCGTATCTCACGCTTGTACCAGATGCACGCCAACAAGCAGAACAGCATCGAACGCGTAGAAGCAGGTGACATCGCCGCTGCCGTAGGTTTCAAAGATATTCGCACAGGCGATACCCTTTGTGACATCAACAACCCCATCGTACTCGAAAGTATGGTTTTCCCCGAGCCGGTTATCGGTATCGCGGTAGAACCTAAGTCGCAGAAAGACCTCGATAAATTGGGTATGTCTTTGGCTAAATTGGCAGAAGAAGACCCCACTTTCCGCGTGCGTTACGATGAAGATACCAACCAAACCGTTATCAGCGGTATGGGTGAGTTGCACTTGGAAATCATCGTAGATCGTCTGCGTCGTGAATTCAAAGTAGAGTGCAATGTGGGTGAACCACAAGTAACTTACAAAGAAGCCCTGCAAACAACTGTTGCTCACCGCGAACGCCTCAAAAAGCAATCGGGTGGTTCTGGTTTGTTTGCCGATATGGAATTTGAACTCGGCCCTGCTGACGAAGAATTCATCGAGTCTGAAGGCTTTAAGTCTGGTAAGGATAAACTCCAGTTTGTGTGGGACATCGTCGGCGGTGCCATCGACAAGAACTATCAAAAGCCTATCAGAGACGGGTTCACCGCTATGATGAGCAACGGTATCCTTGCCGGTTACAACATCGACAGCATGAAAGTGCGCGTTTATGATGGTGGTATGCACTCCGTGGACTCTAAACCTATCGCATTCGAATTGTGTGCGAAAGAAGGTTTCCGCGCCGCTGCCCCTAAAACGAACCCCGTACTACTGGAACCGATCATGAAATTGGAAATCATCACCCCTGATGAATACACGGGTGGTGTAATCGGAGACTTGAACCGTCGCCGCGGATTGCCAAAAGGACAGGAGCCACGCAATGGTGGTGTAATTGCTATCTCTGCCGAGGTACCGCTGTCCGAAATGTTCGGCTATGTAACAGACTTGCGTACTATTACTTCTGGTCGTGCCAACTCTACTATGGAGTTTTCACACTACGCAGCAGCACCATCTGGTATTGCGAAGGAAGTAATGGAAAAAGCTAACGGAAAGGCTTAATCCTTACCAGAGCTTTTGATAAAAAAGAGGCCAAAAGTGGTTCTCTATTTCCAAAAAATGAAAGGGTGCCGGTGCATTGTCACCAATGTGAAAATGTACCGGCGTCATTTAATTATAACTTGACAATTAGAAGCTGGCATGAATCAGAAAATTCGTATCAAGCTCCGTTCTTACGACCACAGCCTCGTTGATAAATCAACTGAGAAAATCGTTAAAACGGTAAAAAACAGTGGTGCCATCGTAACTGGCCCGATTCCGCTGCCCACCGAGAAGCAAATCTTCACCGTGCTCCGTTCACCGCACGTCAACAAGAAGTCCCGGGAGCAGTTTCAGTTGCGCACGCACAAACGACTGATAGAAATTTACACCCCAACACAGAAAACAGTGGACGCTCTGTCTAAACTGGAACTGCCAAGTGGTGTGGACATTCAAGTAAAGTTGACGTAGTAAAGGGGTTTCCCTTTGCTCCAATATTATCCATCGAATCAGACAGCCTGCTTAGCAGGTTGCTTCTATAAAGACCTTGCGTCACCATCCACGTCTATTCAAAGGCTTGTATTTGGTGGGGCATACAAAATTCGATAACGATGAACGGAATTATCGGAAAAAAAGTCGGAATGACTAGTATCTTCGACCAATATGGCCGCAACGTTGCTTGCACGGTTATTGAGGCAGGCCCATGCGTAGTCACACAAGTGAAAGGCGAAGATATCGACGGTTACTCAGCATTGCAGCTGGGCTTTGGTGATGCCAAAGAAAAAAATACATCTGCCCCCCTGCAAGGGCACTTCGAAAAAGCTGGCACAACTCCTAAGCGCAAGCTGGTAGAGTTTCGCAATTCTAATCTGGAGAAAAAAGCAGGAGAAACAGTCACCGTTGATGAAGTATTCAACGAAGGCGACACCATCCATGCAGTGGGTGTTTCAAAAGGTAAAGGTTTCCAGGGTGTTGTAAAGCGCCACGGATTTCGTGGTGTAAATGATGCTACGCACGGTCAGCACAACCGTCAGCGTGCCCCGGGTTCTATCGGTGCTTGTTCATTTCCTGCCCGCGTTTTCAAGGGTATGCGAATGGGAGGCCGCGATGGTGGCGACCGCGTGAAGGTCAAAAACCTGAAGGTAATGAAGATTTTCCCCGAGCAAAACCTTATCCTTGTGAAAGGCGCGGTTCCTGGCCATAAGGGAGCTTACATTATCCTGGAAAAATAATTTTTGAAAACGATTTTCCCGCTGCTGAAAACAGAGGGAAAACCCAGATAAATCCGTAGCGATGAAACTCGAAGTTTTAAATATCAAAGGCGAGAAGACTGGACGCAGCGTAGAGCTGTCTGAGGATATCTTCGGTCAGGCGCCCAACGAGCATGCGGTGTACCTGGCTGTCAAGCAGTACTTAGCCAATCAGCGCCAAGGTACGCACAAAGCCAAGGAAAGAGGTGAAGTCGCGGGTTCTACCCGCAAATTGCACCGCCAGAAAGGTACAGGTGGTTCCCGTAAAGGCGATATCAATAACCCATTGTATCGCGGGGGTGGTCGAGTGTTCGGTCCTCGTCCACGTAATTACAGCTTCCAACTCAACAAAAAGGTGAAGCGCTTGGCACGTATCTCTGCCTTGTCGGCAAAAGCTACTACCAACTCCATCATCGTGTTGGAAGACTTCTCTATGGAAGCACCCCGCACCAAGGATTTCAAAGCGATCCTCAGCAACTTGAGCTTGGAAGGCCAGAAAACCTTGATGGTGACTCCCGATCTAGATCGTCACGTATTGTTGTCGAGCCGCAACCTCCAGAAAACGGACGTAGCACGTGCTTCTGACCTCAACGTTTATCAGATCATGAACGCACAGACACTGATCCTTTCAGAAGGCGCAGTAGCTAAGATTCAAGAAACTTTTGCATAATCGGGGCATCGCCCATGAAATCATAGAGTGATGGCAAAGCCAATTTTAATCAAGCCGGTTATTACTGAAAAAGCCGAGAAACTCTCCGAGAGCCTCGGTAAATATAGCTTCGTAGTAGATCGCTCCGCCAACAAGGTTGAGATCGGTAAGGCTGTAGAAGCAATGTACGGAGTAAACGTGGCGGCTGTAAACACCGCAGTTATTCCTGGTAAGACCAAATCAAGAACGACCAAGTCGGGTATTCTTCGCGGCCGCAAGCCTGCTTATAAAAAAGCAATCGTGACGCTGGCTAAAGGAGAAGAAATCGATTTCTTCGGAGACATCTAATTAATAAATCCCCCGGAGTGGTGATCCGCAAGTGCTCGTCTGGTCGTTGAGTAACTGCATCCGAGATTCCGGGAAGACTTTTGAACCATTATGCCAGTTAAAAAGTATCGTCCGCTAACACCTGGTTTGCGTACTCGCGTGAGTAACGCATTCACAGAGTTGACGACTGACAAACCGGAAAAATCGCTGTTAGCGCCCCTGAAAAAATCAGGTGGACGCAACGCCACAGGTAAGATGACTGTGCGCCAGCGTGGTGGTGGCCATAAGCGCCGTTACCGTATCATTGACTTCAAGCGCAACCGCGATGGTATGGCTGCTACGGTTAAATCTATCGAATACGATCCAAACCGTACAGCGTTCATCGCACTGCTGGAATACACCGATGGTGTAAAAACCTACATCATTGCCCCGCAAGGGCTGAAAGTAGGCGATCAAATCGAGTCAGGTGCTGGCGTTGCTCCCAAAGTGGGCAACACCATGTTCTTGAGCGAGATTCCATTGGGTTCTGCTATTCACGCCATTGAATTACAGCCTGGTAAAGGTGCGGCATTGGCACGTTCAGCGGGTACTAATGGCACCTTAATGGGACGCGAAGGTCGTTATGCTTCTGTAAAACTGCCATCAGGCGAATTGCGCCGTATCCTCCTTACCTGTCGTGCTACGATGGGAGCTACCTCCAACCCCGATCACGGCTTGGAAGTATTGGGTAAAGCAGGCCGCAGCCGTTGGCTCGGACGCCGTTCCCGTGTGAGAGGTGTTGCGATGAACCCTGTGGATCACCCCATGGGTGGTGGTGAAGGCCGTGCTTCCGGTGGTCACCCACGTTCACGTACAGGTATTATGGCGAAAGGCCAGAAGACCCGCAACAATAAGAAGCACTCAACCCAATTGATCATTTCAAAGCGCAAAGGCGCTCAAAAATAACAGGTAGAGATGGCTAGATCAATTCGCAAAGGGCCTTATGTATTCCATAAACTCCTCACGAAAGTAGAGAAGTCCAAAGAGTCCAGCAAGAAAACAGTAATCAAGACCTGGTCACGTGCTTCGATGATCATTCCTGATATGGTAGGAGAGACCATCGCCGTGCATAATGGCAAAATCCACGTTCCTGTATATGTTACAGAAAACATGGTAGGCCACAAACTGGGGGAATTTGCTCCTACTCGGAGCTTCAAAGGCCACTCAGGAAACCGTAAGTAATCAAGCTAACTAATCGAATCATGGAAGCAATAGCCAAACTCAAGAGTGTGCCGATGTCCGCCCGCAAAATGCGGTTGGTCGTTGACAACATTCGCGGGAAAAAGGTCGGCGAGGCCCTTAACATCCTCCGCTTCAGCAAGCAGGAAGCTGCCATCTGGCTGGAAAAAGCCTTGGTCTCTGCTGTAGCTAACTGGGAGTACAAATTGGACGGTCAGGAAAGCTCCGACGATTATGACCTGTATGTGAAAACCGCTTACGCGAACGAAGCAGGTATGATACGTCGTTTCCGCCCTGCTCCTCACGGACGGGCACACCGTATCCGCAAGCGCAGCAACCACGTTACGCTTATTGTTGAAAACCGTTTGCCCCTTGCCTCTGAAACAGAGGTAGCGGAATAACTATTGTAAAAAACTAAGAGTCCTTGACATATGGGTCAGAAGACTAATCCTATTGGTAATCGTTTGGGCTACATCCGTGGTTGGGATTCCAACTGGTTTGCGGACAAGCGTGCCTATGCCGACAACGTTGTGGAAGATGAAAAGATCCGCAAGTATCTGCAGGCTCGTATCGCTAAAGGCGGTATCGCCCGTACCATTATCGAGCGTACGCTGAAGCGTATCACTGTAACCATCCATACTTCTCGCCCCGGTATTATTATCGGTAAAGGCGGTCAGGAAGTTGATCGCGTCCGCGAGGAGCTTAAGAAGTTGACTGGCAAAGATGCCCAAATCAACATTATTGAAATCCGTAAGCCTGAGTTGGATGCTAACATCGTAGCAGAATCCATTACCAAGCAGTTGGAGTCTCGCGTGAACTACCGCCGTGCTATCAAAATGGCGATTCAGTCCACGATGCGCGCCAATGCGGAAGGTATCAAAGTGCGTATTTCCGGTCGTTTGAACGGTTCTGATATGAGCCGTACAGAAGAATACAAAGAGGGACGTACACCTTTACACACTTTCCGTGCCGATATCGACTATGCACACCACGAAGCACTGACCGTTTACGGTATCATCGGTGTTAAAGTGTGGATTTGCAAAGGCGAAGTATTAGGCAAGCGCGACTTGAACCCTAATGCAGGATTAGTCGGCAAGGAAGCCACTGGTGGTGGAAATGACCGTGGTGGAGATCGTCGTGGTGGAGATCGCGGAGATCGTCGCGGTGGAGATCGCCGTGGTGGTGGCCGTGGTGGAGATCGCCGGGGTGGCGGCGGTGGCGACCGTCGTGGAGGTGGTGGCGGCGGACGCCGTTAATACATCTTTCAAAAACTCCCTTGATAGGGCAGGTGTTGCTCAAAAAGCTTTTAGATACAAACGCGGTAAAAAATTTTACGGCGATACTATGCTAAAAAGCAAAATATTTAAAGGCAACCCTCGTTCCTTCGCCATTCAAAATGAAGACTATCAGGTAAGATCCTGCGCTAGTCGTTGATAAACAGCTATAAATTTAAACATTTGTAGTTGCAAGGATTTTTGATTATCAAAAAATAGCCTTACCTTTGCCACGCTTTTTTAGAAGCGTATTAAGATATGGCTTGTTTTTGCCGGGAAGGCACAAAATAATTGACTAATGTTACAGCCGAAAAGAACGAAATATCGCAAGCAGCAGAAAGGACGCAACGATGGCAACGCCAAGCGTGGTAGTTTGGTGTCCTTTGGCTCATTCGGCCTGAAGTCTATGGAAACAGGCCGTATTACCAGCCGCCAGATCGAGGCTGCACGTATTGCTATGACACGTTATATGAAACGTGAAGGTAAAGTGTGGATTCGCATCTTCCCGGACAAGCCCATCACCTCCAAGCCGTTGGAAGTACGTATGGGTAAAGGTAAGGGTAACTTAGATCACTACGTAGCACAGGTACAGCCTGGCCGTATTATGTTTGAACTGGATGGTGTAAGCCGTGAAATTGCTGAAGAAGCACTTCGCTTGGCTGCTCAAAAACTGCCAGTTAAGACACGTACGATCACCCGTCCTGATTACGTAGGATAAACGATTTTTTGAGTAAAGCTGTCTGAAGCTCTGGTCATATATATGCAAGGGCTTGTGGAACTTAATAATTAATGACAATGGCAACCAATAAATTTTTGGAACTGCAGGAACTTTCAGTAGAAGATCTTCAGGCAGAACTGGAGGCTACCGAAAGGGGGTACCAGAAAATGAAGTTCGACCATGCCATCACCGGCTTGGAAAATCCGCTGAAACTCCGCGAGGTTCGTCGGGATGTAGCTCGTCTGCAAACCGAACTGCGCCGCCGCGAATTGGCCGCAGCATCAGAGGGAGAACTCGCAAATCGTAGTAAAATCAGAATGCGTCGCAGACGTAAGTAATCGAGCTAAACATGGCAGAACGTAATCTTCGCAAACAGCTTATCGGCATCGTCACCAGTGACAAGATGGACAAGTCTATCTCCGTAATGGTAGAACGCCGCCTCCAGCACCCAATATACGGTAAATTCGTTAAGAAGTCAAAGAAATTTATGGCTCATGACGAAAACAACGAGTGTGGTATTGGTGATAAAGTGCGCATCATGGAGACGCGCCCGCTCAGTGCTAAAAAACGCTGGCGTATGGTTGAAATCCTGGAGAAAGCCAAGTAACCAGGCATTTGTATCAAATTAGAGTTATCAACGTATTGACAACCGTTGCGCTAACTCTGCAAATAATTTGCCGTCATGATCCAACAAGAATCCCGGCTCAAGGTAGCTGATAATAGCGGTGCAAAAGAAGTACTTTGTATCCGCGTACTGGGAGGTTCCAAGCGCCGTTATGCTTCTATCGGTGATATGATTGTGGTTTCTGTGAAGGAGGCTGCGCCCGGTGGTGTCAAGAAAGGCTCTGTGTCAAAAGCAGTAGTGGTGCGCACCAAGAAGGAAATACGCCGCAAAGATGGCAGCTACATCCGCTTTGATGACAATGCGGTGGTGTTGCTGAACGCAGCCGGTGAACCTCGTGGTTCCCGTATTTTTGGACCTGTTGCCCGTGAGTTACGCGAACGCGATTATATGCGTATCGTTTCATTGGCACCAGAAGTACTCTAATCTTTCACGGCCTGAATACTTGAATTATGAAAAATAACACGCAAAAGCGTTTTGCCCCTAAACTCAAGATCAAGAAAGGGGACAAAGTGGTGGTGATCGCGGGTGCTTACAAAAATCGGTCTCAAGTACTGGAAGTGCTGGAGGTCTTTCCTGAAAAGAACCGCGCCATTGTGGAGTCTATCAATATCCGCAAGAAGCATTTGAAGCCTACTCAGGACAACCCTGGTGGTATTGTGGATAAGGCTGCCCCCATTCACCTTTCCAACCTTATGCTAGTGGACAACACTGGCAAGCCTACTCGTGTTGGCCGTAAAGCTGATGCAGAGGGCAATTTGAAACGTTATTCCAAAAAATCCGGCGAAATCATAGACTAATGAGCAGCGTACCGAGATTAAGAGTTAAGTACCAACAAGATGTGGTACCCGCTCTGAAAGAGCAATTCCAGTATAAAAATGTCATGCAGGTACCCAAGTTGGTGAAGATCTGCATTAATCAGGGTGTCGGCAAAGGTACTCAGGACAAGAAGCTCGTTGAAAACGCAGTGGAAGAACTATCGTTGATCACGGGTCAGCGTGCAGTGAAGACTAAGGCCAAAAAATCGGTCTCTAACTTCAAGTTGCGCGAAGGCATGCACATTGGTGCACGTGTGACGCTGCGCGACCGCCAGATGTATGAGTTCCTCGATCGCTTGGTTGCAGTAGCGCTTCCACGGGTACGTGACTTCCGCGGGATTAACGATAAGAGCTTTGATGGACGTGGTAACTATTCCATGGGTATCAAGGAACAAATCGTATTCCCTGAAATCGACCTCGATAAGGTGCCTAACATCACTGGTATGGATATCACTTTCGTGACAACCGCCAAAACGGATGCTGAAGCGTTGGCCTTGTTGAAAGGATTGGGGCTTCCATTCAAAAACCAGAACAGTTAACATAGTCAATGGCTTCACGCTATTGATTCCAAATAATCGATCAACATGGCAAGAAAATCAGTGATTGCCCGCGAAAGGAAAAGAGAACGCTTGGTAGCTCGTTACGCCGAGAAGCGTGAGCAACTCAAGAAAGAGGGTCGTTGGGAGGAATTGGGATGCAATGCCTCGCAACTCCAATCCTATTCGCCTGCACAATCGTTGCCAATTGACAGGCCGCCCTAAAGGATATATGCGTAAATTCGGTATCTGCCGCGTGCAGTTCCGCGATATGGCGCTGATGGGCAAAATTCCAGGTATTACCAAGTCAAGCTGGTAATCCTGCACGTAACGTACTTAATTATTTCACAGCTTTTCAGGTTCCGTACATTAGACATCGGAAAACCGTAAAGCGAAACCGACCAATCATGGCAGTTACAGATCCTGTAGCCGACTATTTGACCCGCATCCGCAATGCTCAAATCGCAGGGCATAAGGTGGTCAACATTCCCGCTTCTAATCTCAAGAAGCGCATCACCGAGATCTTATACGATCAAGGTTATATCCTCAAATATAAATTCGACGATGAAGAGTGCAAGGGTACTCAAGGCACTATCAAAATTGCCTTAAAGTACGACAAAGCATCTCGCATGCCCATCATTCGTGAGCTGAAGCGTGTAAGTACGCCTGGTTTGCGTAAATATGTGGGACATACAAATCTTCCTCGTGTAATCAATGGACTGGGCATTGCCATCATCTCCACGTCAAGGGGAGTAATGACTGATAAACAGGCTCGCGAGCTTGGTATCGGTGGCGAGGTTCTTTGCTATATTTCGTAAACCATTTATTCAAGCTAAAAACGTTGAGCCATGTCAAGAATAGGTAGAGCACCCATCGATATTCCCAGCGGGGTATCAGTGGACGTAAGCAAGGGTAATATGGTTACTGTAAAAGGACCTAAAGGTGCCCTCATGCAGCAGGTGGATGCCGATCTTTCCGTCGGTATCGAGGATGGTGTACTGTCAGTAACCCGTCCCACGGATTCTAAGCGCCACCGTTCCGTACACGGTTTATACCGTGCGCTGATCAACAATATGGTAAAAGGGGTCGCCGAAGGTTACACTTTGGAACTCGAAGTAGTAGGGGTTGGTTTTCGTGCTGAAAACAGAGGTCAATTGTTGATTCTCTCCCTCGGTTATTCTCACCCCATTTACTTCTTTGTACCAGATGAGGTGAAAGTTACCACGGAAACAGAAAAAGGTAAAGCACCGGTTGTTAAGTTGGAATCTATCGACAAGCAGTTGATCGGTCAGATTGCTGCTAAGATCCGTGCCTTCCGGAAGCCAGAGCCTTACAAAGGTAAAGGTATTCGCTTTAAAGGTGAAGTTATTCGCCGCAAAGCAGGTAAGACTTCCAGCAAGTAACCTTTTGCTATTATTCAATCCATTTATTCGGCGATACAGGGAGCTTTGGGATGTATCTTGGGGTATTTTCACTAAGGCTCGGAAAAATCAAAAGCCATGCAATTAACTAGATCAGATAGGAGAAAGCGCATCCACATGCGCATCCGCAAGAATATCATTGGAACGCAGGAGCGTCCTCGTTTGAGTGTTTTCCGTTCCAATCGTTATATTTACGCCCAACTTGTCGATGATCGGCAAGGACACACGTTAGTACAAGCCAGCTCTTTCGAGCCGGTGGTTGCTAATGCAGGGAACAAAACAGACCAATCGACTGCCGTAGGTAAACTGCTTGCAGAGCGCGCGAAAGCTGCGGGTATCGAAGCTGTAGTTTTTGACCGTGCAGGGTATTTGTATCATGGCCGCGTGAAAGCATTGGCAGACGGTGCTCGCGAAGGAGGCTTACAATTTTAATCATCAAGAAGCTTTTTGGTAATGTCAAATAATAATACCAACCGGGTTAAGCCGGCCGAAACAGAACTCAAGGAAAAGCTCGTTCACCTGAACCGCGTAGCAAAGGTGACCAAAGGTGGTCGTACTTTCAGCTTCGCAGCGGTAGTGGTCGTCGGAGACGGTCATGGCACTGTGGGCCACGGGTTAGGCAAAGCACGTGAAGTATCCCAAGCGATCAGCAAAGCGGTGGATGACGCCAAAAAGAACCTGATCAAAGTACCTATCCACAACGGAACCATCCCTCACGAGCAGAAGGGTAAATACGGTGCGGGCAAGGTATTGATCAAGCCTGCCTCTGATGGTACGGGTGTAATCGCGGGTGGCGCTATGCGTGCCGTTTTGGAAACTGCGGGAGTACACAACGTATTGGCTAAATCACAAGGGTCTTCAAATCCTCACAACGTGGTGAAGGCTACCATCGATGCACTTCAGAAATTGCGCAACCCTATGGCAGTAGCCAAGCAGCGCAATATCTCTATGGAAAAGCTTTTCGAAGGATAGGGCAACCTATATAAAAACCATTGGCAATGGCTAAGGTAAAAATCACACAGGTCAAGAGCCTGATCAACCGCCCAAAGCGTCAGAAAGATACGATGAAAGCATTGGGCCTGAAGAAAATCAACCACTCTGTGACGATTGATGTAAACCCTCAAATACAGGGTATGATCAACGCTGTGACCCACTTGGTAAAAGTGGAGCAGGCATAAGAGTTTTTTTCGAAGCTTTTAAATTGAACATATAATGGAACTCCATAGTCTCAAACCGGCAGCAGGTGCCGTGAAAAGCAGAAAGAGAATTGCCCGCGGTACAGGATCTGGCCACGGCGGTACTTCTACACGCGGTCACAAGGGTGCTAAGTCCCGTTCCGGTTACAAAAGCAAGCGTGCTTTTGAAGGTGGCCAAATGCCTCTGCAAATGCGTTTGCCTAAGCGCGGATTCAAAAGCCCTAATCGCACAGAGTATGTGGCGCTCAATTTGGAGCGTTTGCAGGCTATCAGCGAAAAATACAGCGTGAATACCATTAATATGGACACACTGACAGATTTGGGCATCGTGCGCAAAACTGATTTGATTAAAATTCTGGGTACGGGTGAGTTGACTGCCAAATTGGAAATCACGGCTCATGCTTGTTCTGAATCTGCTAAATCAGCAGTGGAAGCGCAAGGCGGTACGATCACCATCGTTTAAAACAGACCACCATGAAAAGGTTAATCGATACGCTAAAAAATATTTGGAAAATCAAGGAATTGCGGGATCGCATCCTTTTCACTCTGGGGCTTATCTGGGTATTCCGTCTTGGGTCTTATATCGTATTGCCCGGTGCGGATCCTGAAAAAATCCAGGCTACCTTCGCTGATGGTGGTGGCAATGACCTCTTAGGGTTGATCAACGTGTTTTCTGGTGGTGCGTTTGGTAATGCTTCCATCTTAGCGTTGGGTATCATGCCTTATATCACTGCTAGTATCATCATTCAGTTGTTGGGTTTCGCAGTACCTTATTTCCAGCGACTCCAACAGAAGGAGGGAGAGTCTGGGCGGAAAAAACTCAACCAGATCACCCGTTTGCTCACCGTAGCCATTACGATGGTTCAGGGTGGTGCTTACCTGACTTATGTTAAGTCTTTGGGTGCTGTTGATAACTCTATTCCAGAGGGTATTTTCTGGTTGGCAGGTATTATCATTCTTTCCACAGGTACTGTATTTGCTATGTGGTTGGGTGAACGTATCACCGACAGGGGGATAGGTAACGGCGTTTCTTTGTTGATTACCGTCGGTATCATCGCTACGTTGCCACAAGCTTTTGTGTTTGAATTGCAGGCACGTTTCGATTCAGGTGGTATTTTGGTCTTTGTGCTGGAAATTGCTGCGCTATTCTTAGTGACGATGGCGATGGTGCTTATTGTTACGGGGGTACGTAAGATCCCTGTACAATTGCTAAGCGTGCCGTAGGTCGTGGCACTAGTAGTTCGCCGGTGGCTGGCGCACGGGATCATATTCCATTGAAAGTAAATGCCGCTGGTGTAATGCCTATCATCTTTGCCCAAGCACTGATGTTCTTGCCTGGTTTGGCAGCACAGTACGCAGGTGGAGCAGAAGCAGAATCTAGCTGGTTGGTTCGTACTTTGAACGATTATACTTCTGGCCCTTACAATGCACTGTACTTTGTTTTAGTGGTAGTCTTCACGTATGTATATACAGCGTTGATTGTGAACCCATCCAACTACGCGGATTACCTAAAGCGTCAGAATGCCTTTATACCAGGGGTTCAGCCAGGTAAGCCAACGGAGGATTACATCGACGATATTACTACTCGTATTACATTGCCAGGTTCTATATTCCTTGGTTTGATTGCCATACTCCCCGCATTTGCATCTGCATTCGGTATCAACAACCTATTTGCAGCCTTCTTCGGAGGAACCTCCTTGTTGATCTTGGTAGGTGTGGTCTTAGATACTTTGCAGCAAATTGAGAGCCATTTGTTGATGCGCCGTTACGACGGTTTGGTGAAAGAAGGCCGCGTAGCGGGTAGAAGTAACAGCCGTATGCAAGGCTTGGGTGCTAACTTCTAACACATAGGACAAACGGTCAATTGAAAAAGCAATACTGCTATGCGTAGAAAGGGACGCCAGATTATATATAAAACACCAGAGGAAATTGAGCTGATTCGCGAAAGTTGCTTGTTGGTGTGCAAAACGCTGGCTTACGTGGGTAGTATGCTGAAACCAGGAATGACGGGTGAGGAAATTGACCTCAAAGCGGAGGAATTTATCCGCGACCATGGTGCAGTACCTGGATTCAAGGGATTATATGGATGTCCTTCTACCTTGTTAGTGTCACGGAATGAAGCGGTCGTACACGGTTTACCTTCCAAAGGGCAGGTGTTCAAAGATGGGGATATTCTTTCCATCGACTGTGGTACGCTGATGAATGATTTCTATGGCGATGCAGCCTATACGTTTTGTCTTGGAGAAGTGGAAGAAGCTACTCTCCAACTTTGTAGAGTAACCAATGAGTCTCTTTACAGAGGTATCGATCAAGCGGTAATTGGCAATAGAGTAGGAGACATTAGTTTTGCTATCCAACACTTCACCGAGCAAGAGCATGCGTATGCAGTAGTTCGGGAATTGGTGGGGCATGGGGTAGGAAAGTCAATGCATGAAGCACCAGATGTTCCTAACTTTGGAAAAAGAGGGCAGGGTACGATCTTGAAAGAAGGCATCGTGATAGCAATAGAACCGATGATCAATATGGGGCGTAAAGAAGTGCGTACCATGCAAGATGAATGGACAATCGTTACAAAGACAGGTTGCCGTCGGCTCACTATGAACATACGGTGGCTGTAACGGCAAAGGCCTGATATTTTGAGCGACCATTCCTTATTGTGGAAGCTATTCGCCATAATCCGGAGATTCAGGTGATTGAGCGAGAAGTTTTTGCATAAGAATAAGGGACTTGATAAGTTGATTCCCAATACTTTGGGAGTAGATTTTTAAAAAAAATCTACTTGGAAGATGTTGGATTATTAAATAATTGTATCTTTGCACTCCGAAATTTGGAGTATGAGTAAAAAGAATCTGATTAAGCAGGATGGAATAATTCTTGAGGCATTGTCCAACGCCATGTTCCGCGTGAAGTTGGAGAACGACCATGAGATTACAGCCACCATATCAGGTAAAATGCGGATGAATTACATTCGTATTCTTCCTGGTGATAAGGTGGCTGTGGAAATGTCACCTTATGACCTTTCCCGTGGACGAATCACCTATCGCTACAAGTAAAAAACTCCTTCCTTTTAAAACGATTCTCAAAATAACCGAACCATGAAAGTGAGACCGTCCATTAAGAAACGTTCAGCCGACTGCAAAGTGGTGAGAAGGAAGGGCAAGGTTTACATCATTAACAAGAAAAATCCCAAGTTCAAGCAACGTCAGGGATAATGAACTACTAGATGGCGGCAAAAGCCGCCCTCTCTAAATACAGACAGACAATGGCACGAATTGCTGGTGTTGATTTACCAAGAAACAAGCGCGGCGTAATAGGTCTGACCTATATATACGGCGTAGGTCCTTCTGTTGCAAAGGAGATCCTTAGCAAAATTGGCGTAAGCGAGGACACCAAAGTCCAAGATTGGACAGACGACAACGTTAAGGAGATTGCCCGTTTGCTCCAGAACGACTATCAGGTAGAGGGTGAACTCCGTACGGAAGTACAGACGAACATCAAACGCTTGATGGATATTGGCTGCTACCGTGGATTGCGTCACCGTAAAGGGCTACCCGTTCGTGGCCAACGTACGAAGACCAACGCACGTACTCGCAAGGGTAAGGTTAAGACAGTCGCTAACAAGAAGAAAGCAACCAAGTAATTTTATTTACCTATGGCTAAAGCAGCAAAAAAAGTCGTTAAGAAGCGCAAAGTTCGGATTGAACCAGAAGGTATGGCTTTCATCCAAGCTTCTTTCAACAATATCATCATCTCCCTTACTAACAAGACAGGGGATGTTATTTCATGGTCTTCAGCGGGTAAGTCTGGCTTCCGTGGTTCTAAGAAAAACACACCTTATGCGGCACAGGTAGCAGCGAGTGATGCTTCGCGCACTGCTTACGAAGCTGGCTTGCGTATGGTTGAAGTATATGTGAAAGGCCCTGGTTCAGGTCGTGAAGCGGCTATCCGTGCTATCGACGGTGCAGGTATCAAGGTAACTCGCATCAAGGATGTGACACCTATTCCGCACAACGGTTGCCGTCCTCCTAAGCGTCGTCGCGTATAATCCGCAGGTCTTTACTTTTTTTACAGCGAAAATTATCCTTCCGAAATGGCAAGATATACAGGTCCAAGAACCAAGAAAGCCCGTGCATTTGGTGAGGCTATTTATGGGTTCGACAAGAGCTTCGAGAAGAAGAAGTACCCTCCAGGGCAGCACGGTTCGTCACGTCGTCGTAAGCAGCAGTCTGACTATGCGTTGCAGTTGATGGAGAAGCAAAAAGCTAAATATACCTATGGTGTATTGGAGCGCCAGTTCCGCAAAACTTTCGAACACGCTACCCGCAAGCATGGTGTAACCGGCACTGTATTGCTCCAGTTGTTGGAATCACGTTTGGACAACGTTGTATTCCGCCTTGGGTTGGCACGTACTCGTGCAGCAGCGCGTCAGTTAGTTACCCACAAGCACATCGTAGTAAATGGTGTGATCAATAACGTGCCTTCTACGCTATTGCGTTCTGGCGACGTTGTGGCTGTTCGCGGTAAATCCCAAGGATTGGAAGTAATTCGTAATTCAATGGGATCTAAAAATGATATTCGTAAGTACGGATGGTTGGAAATGAACCACGATAAAATGGAGGGTAAGTTCCTCGACTATCCGGATCGCGAACAGATACCTGAAAAGATTAACGAGCAGCTCATCGTAGAATTGTATTCTAAGTAAGCCTCGTTTTACAGAGAAATACAGCAATCCGGCCGGTTGCTGTGTTTCTCTTCTGTATTTAACGGAACTTGGTTTTTTGCTGAGTTTCGTATTGTGATGTTAACGAGAATAGCTATTCATTCCCCACCAAAGATACTAACAAGCGTATGAGCATCTTGAATTTTCAGAAGCCCGACAAAATCGTAATGGAAAAAGCCAATGATTTTGAGGGACTTTTTGAGTTCAAACCCCTCGAACCTGGCTTCGGGCAAACAGTAGGAAATTCACTGCGTCGTGTACTGCTTTCATCCCTTGAGGGTTTCGCTATCAGTGCCGTTCGCATTGCTGGTGTTGACCATGAATTTGGTACCATCCGTGGTGTTGTTGAAGATGTTGTGGAAATTATCCTCAACCTCAAGCAGGTGCGCCTCAAGCCTGTTATTTCCGATGAGGAAATTCAGGAAGAAAAAATATACCTGACCATTAGCGGTAAAGAATCTTTCCGCGCTGGCGATATAGAAGAACACACCAATGTGTTCAAGATCATGAACAAAGACCTCCTCATCTGTACGATGGAGCCGTTTGTGAACTTAGAAGTAGAATTAACTGTCACTAAGGGGCGTGGCTATCTGCCTGCTGATGAAAATCTGCCTAAAGATGCTCCTATTGGTGTCATCCCCATTGATGCGATTTATACTCCGATCAAAAATGTAGCTTACAAAATCGAAAATTTCCGTGTTGGTCAGCGTACTGACTACGAGAAATTAACGATTGAGGTTAAGACAGACGGAACTATTCATCCAGAAGATGCGATCAAAGAAGCTTCTCGTATTTTGATTCAGCATTTGATGTTGATCACAGACGAGAACATTACCTTTGATATACCAGGTACTCGTGAGGAAAACATCGTGGACGAGCACATCCTCCACATGCGTAAGTTGTTAAAAACCTCATTGGAAGACCTCGATCTTTCCGTGCGTGCCTACAACTGCCTGAAAGCTGCTAAGATTAATACCTTGGCCGAAATGGTGCGCTATGATACGCATGAGCTACTCAAGTTCCGCAATTTCGGTAAGAAGTCCTTGGTAGAAATTGAAGAACTTCTCCAAGAAAAAGGGCTGACTTTCGGCATGGATTTGGCCAAGTACAAATTGGACGAGGAGTAAATATTAAGAGTATGTCTAAAATTTTCTCAATCGACTGCAAGCGACTAATTTTGCCCAGTTCATCGTTAAAAATGCTCGTCGATGCTTCCGGCATCGACTGTGCTTTTCGCCTTGAACAGAACAAAATTTGCCCGCTTTCGTTCAATCAGAAAAGTTTAGACATACTCTAAACAATAACACAGGCTTCCCCACTGGGTGAATATTCAACCATTACAATAACCGAGGCAATATCAATAGCCATGCCTGTTAAGGCTTTTTGCCGGGTGTTGTGAAGTTAAAACTTTGACAAATGCGTCACGGAAAGAAAGTAAACCACTTAGGTCGTAAGGCCGAGCATCGCAAAGCGCTGATGCGCAACTTAATGGTTGCCTTGGTAGAGCACAAGCGGATCAACACCACTTTGGCAAAAGCTAAAGCATTGCGTGGATTCGCTGAGCCGTTGATCACCAAGAGTAAGGACAGCAGTACTCACTCGCAACGTGTAGTGTTCAGCTACTTACAAAACAAAGAAACCGTAAAGGAACTGTTTGGTACTATCGGGCCTAAAGTGGCTAATCGCCCAGGCGGTTACCTTCGTATCATTAAGACTGGTTTCCGTCGTGGTGATGGTGCGGAGACAGCAATGATTGAATTTGTGGACTTCAACGAGGTCTATAACGCAAAAGGAGGAGAGAAAGCCGGAAGCCGCCGCCGCCGTCGTGGAGGCAAAGGTGGGGCCGGTAAAGCTGCCGCTACTACCGCCGCCGCTGCTGCGACTACTGTTGCTACGCAAGAGGAAGAATAAATAAGTCCGACTCGTTTATACCTTTACTAGGTATTCAATTCAAAAGCCAGTTTTCGCGAGGAAACTGGCTTTTGTGTTTCAATGCGATAGATAATCCCACCTATTAGTGGTGTGGCACTATTTTTTTTAAAGTTTTGAGCTTTTTATCAACTAAATCAAGGGTAAGATGAAATACTTGGCAAACCTCACTCAAAGGAAAATTTAGACATACCCCAACAACAGAAGGCAAAGAGTATCCCATTTTATAAAAAAAAGTTGTTTTGTCATTTTTCATACTATCTTTGCAAAGTCTGTAATATTACCCAGCAAATAAAAAAATAATGCCGTGCTAAAGTTGACAAGATGGAGGCGCGCCATCCCTTATGAAGCAGTTTAATAACAAAGTAATTGCCATTACCGGAGCAGGTTCCGGAATAGGACGGGCGTTGGCTGTGCAATTGGCCAAGCACGGTACTTTGTTGGCGCTAAACGATTGGGATGAAACCGCATTATTAGAAACGCTAGCATTGATTGGGCAAACACCGGACAAGATTTTATTTAAAGTTTTTGATGTAAGGGAGCGCGATAGTTGGGATGCTTTTTTGGCAGCAATACTACATCATTTTGGCAGGGTAGATGGTTTAATAAACAATGCAGGAGCTACTGTTTTTTCAGGTGCTGCGGTAAGTATCTCATCTGAATCTTACGAGCGCATATTGGACATCAATCTCTGGAGCGTCATACATGGATCTCAAGCTTTTGTTCCCAAATTATTAGAATCTCCCGACGCGCTACTTGTGAATATGAGCAGCTTATTGGGTCTGATAGGTTATGCTGGTCAAGCACCCTATGTGGTTAGCAAATTCGCCATTCGTGGGTTTACGGAAACTTTGCGGCAAGAACTCATGGGTACTTCTGTCAAGGTTGTACAGGTGCATCCAGGGCCTATTCGTACCAACTTATTGCGAAATGCACCTCATGAAAACCAAGATTTGATAGACTACTGGGCTAATGCCTATGATAAAGCATCTCCGACTTCAGCCGAGGAGGCTGCCGCAAGGATACTAAAGGACATACAAAAAGGGAAACTGCGTATTGTTTTTGGACACAATACGCCTCTTCTTGATATTATCTCTCGGCTGTTGCCACAAAGGTATCATCGCTTTATTCCGCACCAGTTTCGCAATGGGCAAATGCGACAGTTGGCGGAGGAACAAGCAGGCAAAACTAAACAGGGGCAGAGCGTTTAGTTCACCAAACGCATGGTTCGCTCCATGAAAAGGCAAGAAAGTATTTCTATTTTTTCTCGCTCCTCACCCATTTTGGTTAAACTTACATAACGATCTCAACTTAGCCAACTGGTCTCCATCGCCTAAGACGATAAAAGAGGCACCAGGTTCTAGTATAATATCTGGGCCAGGGTTGATGGTGTATTCCGCTTTTGCGTTGCGGTATCCAATGATGTTAGCACCCGTTTGAGAACGCAGTGCCAGATCGCTAATGGGACGCCCCCGATAAGCTGGGGGAAGATCCTCGTAGGCCAATTCTTCGAATCCCATATCCGAGTGGTATTCGCGGGTCATAAAGGAAAAAAACTCTACCGCGCTTGGTTTGCTGAACAAAGTAGCCATATAGAAGGCACCAATATTTTCAGGCATTACTACATGGTTGGCACCCGCCTTGAACAACTTGGCTTCGGTGCGCTGTGAAATACAACGGCTGATGATCTTTAGCTTGGGGTTTAATTGCCGGGCAGAAAGCACGATAAAAAGGTTGTCACTATCTTCGTTTAGGGAAGTAATCAAACCTTTGGCTCGTTGAATGCCTGCTTCTATCAATATTTCGTCGCGGGTAGCGTCTCCTCCATATAGAGTGTCTCGCGGTTAAGCTTCAGTATGGCATCAATCTTTACAGGATCGTTTTCAATAATGACAAATGGAGTGTCATGGCTAGCCAAGTTGGCGGCAATTTCTTCGCCATATTTACCGAAACCACATAGGATAACGTGGCCTTCTAATAAACTGATGCGGTAAGCAATGGAATTATGGTGCATGCGCTTGAATATTTCTCCTTCAATGATATAGTAACCAAAACCGCCAATACATAGGCGATCACACCTATGTTGACAACGATTAATACTGATGTAAAAAGCCGCCCAGCATCGCTCAGTGGTTGAACTTCCGTAAAGCCAACGGTGGAAATAGTAATGATAACCATGTAAAAGGCCTCCACTAAGCTGTATTCTTCAATCCAAACATATCCCGCAGTGGCAATGAATATTTCCCCCAGCAATAGTAAGATGGCTATGCGCAGGCTCAATATATTGGATGGCATCCGGTAAAATCGTATCAGCCTTTTGGTAATCATTGCAAGGTGTTTTACCCGACCCAAAAATAAGTTTTTTCGGAAGATAAGAGGTGAAATAATATATTATTTATTTTTTTAATGTATAAAATTCAACTTTTTTTTTGCTTTTTTTAAGAATAACCTTACTTTTGAACTGACTTCGACAAAAAAAACGGGATGAGTACATTGGTTAAGCCACAAGACGTAAGTCTTGCGCCATGGCGTGCGTGGGCTATATTAGCTTTTTTGAGCCTCATTTGGGGGACTTCTTACTTGTTGATCAAGCGCGGCTTGGTGTTCTTTGCTCCCCATGAGGTGGCTAGTTTGCGTCTGGGCGTGGCAGCATTGGCATTTTCCCCCATCATTGTACAAGAGGTTCGCAAGGTACAGCCACGGCAACTACCCCTACTTTTGGTGCTGGGGTAATGTTAGGTACAGGTATTCCATCATACTTATTTCCTGCGGCACAACAACAAGTCAATAGTTCCCTGGCGGGCATCCTCAATTCGCTGTCTCCGTTATTTACCCTTTTGCTAGGCTTGGTATTTTTTCGCTCTTCTTTCACGTGGTCAAAAACGCTGGGGATTTCTATTGGGTTATTAGGCGCACTGAGTCTATTCCTTTTTGGAGAGAAAACAGGGCTTAGTGGCAACTGGCATTATGGCTTGCTCATTGTGTTGGCCTGCTTGTGTTATGCTATCAGTAGTAACTTAGTAGGACATCGCATTGAGGGGTTGAAAGCCCTCACTATTACAAGTGTGTCTTTTTCGTTAGTAGGCATACCTGCCTTGGTTTATTTATTACTGGGAACCGATTTTGTAGCGACGCTTCAAAGTACGCCCGCTGCATGGCAAGGTGTTGGGTATATCACGGTGTTGGCACTATTCAGTACGGTATTGGCAGGCGTTATCTTTTTTTACTTGATTCAGATGACCAATCCGGTTTTTGGTAGTACCGTTAGTTATTTAGTTCCTGCCGTGGCGTTATGTTGGGGTGCTTTCGATGGGGAAGCCATCACCATAGCACATTACACCGGTATGGGGTTGATTTTGTTAGGTGTGTATTTGAGTAGGAATTGAAACAGACGCATTAGCATGGGGAAAAATAGATTCAGCATTTTCTTAGTCAAAGAAAATGTTGAATCTATTTTTTCTGCCCCTTATTCCTCCAACATTTCTGCTAACATACCCTCTTTCATGGAGTAATCTGATACGGTTAGGTGTTTGATACCTGCTTTCTCCAACACAAATTGAACCAATATCAGTGCCACCACAATCATATCAGCTCGATCATCGGGAACATCGGGCATAGCGTGGCGCTCGGCCTGTGTCGCAGCTACTATTTTTTGGTAAAAAGCCATGAAACCCTCCAACTCAACTTGGGTACAATAGGGGGTGGCTTGATGCGTTCCTAGGCTGGCCGCTAAAACATCGAAAGTGCCAGCAGCTCCTACTAAGTGAGTTAGCGGATACTTTGCTAAAACCAATTGCAACTCCACCAACTGACTATTGAGAAACAGTCGCGTGGCTTCTATTTCTTCGGCATTGATGGGGTCGCTTTTATGGAGTTGGCGGAACAATACCGCTACGCCTACGGGGAAACTTTCGAACCAGCGTACCCCTTCTTCATCAACAATGATAAATTCTACACTGCCACCGCCTATATCCATTACCATCCATCGCCCTTGCTGCGGCCCTATGGCCTGTCGTACACCTTTGTAGATTAGTTGAGCTTCTTCCTTGCCAGAAATGAGGTCTATACTTAGTCCTGTTTTTGCTTTTACTTCTGCGACAAAGGCAGGCCCATTGGATGCGGTGCGCAATGCGGCTGTACCAGAAACGCGCACGGTTTCCACGGCGTGTTGCTGCAACAAAACCGCAAAATCCTGTAGGGTTTGTAGTGCCCTTGCGTAAGCAGCATCACCTATTTTGGCGATACCTGCTTCTGCGAGTTTGATAAATCTTCTTTCCCTGTGCACCTCTTTAAAACCTGTTTCGGAAGGGCGGGCAATCAGCAAGTGGAAGGTATTAGTGCCGCAATCTATTACTGCCAAATTTTTCATGGTCATATTGTTAAGAGTAGGGAAAGTGTGTTAGCTTTGATGTCGAAATTATCAAGGCAAGTTGCAAAAGCTTGTCAAAGTATGCATATCGGGCAAGATACGTTGTTTCATGTATCGGCGTGTTGTTTACAATATAAAATTCTTAACTTTGGCGCTTCGTTTACCTGACACGATTCCTTTGTAGGGGTAAAAAAATGGACGAGCATGAGCATCAGAGTAGGCATTTTTTTTGGAGGGCCTTCACGGGAACGGGAGATATCCTTTGCTGGCGGGCGCACGGTTTTCGATAACCTCGACCAAAGCTTGTTTACCCCTATTCCAATTTTTGTGGATAGCGATCGCCATTGGGTGATGTTGGACTGGCACTATGTTTACAAAGGAAGTATCCGCGATTTCTTTCCTCCGGTGCAGTCGCTTCCTGATTCTCCTAATGGATTTCAGGTGTATATTGAGAGCCTCGGAACGCTGGCCGCTGATGAGCGGCATCGCCTTCTTAGTGCGGTTGGTACACCTGTCACGCCAGAAGAAATTGCGCAGCATATCGATCTTGCCTTCTTAGCACTACACGGTGAATACGGGGAAGATGGGCAGTTGCAACAGGCATTGCAAACATTGGGAATCCCTTATACAGGCAGCGGTGTTTTGCCCAGCAAAATTGGGATGAACAAGGCTTGGCAAAAGGAATTAATGCAGGAAAAAGGCTTCGACTGCCCCACAGTGCAGGTAATAGAAAAGCCAGTTTGGCTGCGTTCCAATGTGCACGAATTGTATGAACAAGCCATTGCAAATATTGGTTTTCCACTCGTTATCCGCCCAGCCAATCAAGGGTCGTCGATAGGCGTATCTATCATTGATGAAGAGGCAGGTGTAGAAGGATTCGAACAAGCCGTCAACAGAGCCTTTTTTCGGGAACTGATACCGATGGATGAGTGGAACGACCGCTCTGACTATGATAAAGTGGAGTATATCAAGTTCTTGGGCGATATACGGGATGGCTTAGGTTTTCCGCTTACGGTTACCTTGGAAGGCCAGCAAACGACCGTTTACCACCCAGAAGACTTGCTCGCACTGTTGAATACCGAAACGGATCGGTCTCCGCATTTTAGCCGTCTTTTTGTCTTGGATGCAGCCCAGACTGAGCAACAAGTGATTCTAGAGGCCTTTATCAAGGGGCAAGAGTTTTCATGTATTGTCATACGTACAGAAGATGGGTCGGCGGTAGCATTACCTCCTACCGAAATCATTAAAGGGAGCGAAGTGTTCGATTACCGTTCCAAGTATATGCCGGGGCTTTCCCGTAAGGAAACTCCCATCAACCTGCCAGACGAAAAAATTGAGGCTATACGCCGCGAATGTGAACGGCTTTTTACCCGTCTTGGGTTTCAGGTGTACGCTCGAATCGATGGGTTCTTTACACCCGAAGGAAAAATATTCCTCAATGACCCGAATACTACCTCGGGTATGCTGCCCAGTTCCTTCTTTTTTCATCAAGCGGCTGAAATAGGGCTAAATCCCAGTCAGTTTCTCACTTATATCGTGCGTACTTCCTTGCAAGAACGATTGGCAGAAGAACCCGATAATAGCCGTTTCAGGCAGTTGTTACAGCAGTTGGATGCCAATATTGCGGGGTTGCGACAGGCAGCAGGGAATAAGAAAAAAATTGCGGTTATACTTGGTGGGTATTCTTTTGAGCGCCATATTTCGGTGGAAAGTGGGCGGAATATTTTTGAAAAATTGAGCAGCTCAATAGCGTACGAGCCTATACCTGTTTTCCTAACAGGGGCGGATGGTCGCCATGAGCTTACGCAACTTCCCATCAATTTATTGTTAAAAGACAACGCCGACGATATCCGGGATAAAATCAAGTCTTGGAAATCGCATCCTCTTTTGGAGAAAATCAGGCGGGAATGTGCTACTGTTACAGGAAAATACGCTTCTCCCGATGTGGTTTTCTCACCTGTTGCGCTTACCTATGATAGCTTGTCGCGCAAGGTGGACGGAGTTTTCATCGCGCTGCATGGCCGTCCGGGCGAGGATGGGCAAGTACAGATGGAATTGGAAGCCCGTGGTTTACCTTATAATGGTTCGGGTATCAAGTCGTCGAGTACTACTATCGATAAATATCGCACGTTGCAAACCCTTCAGCAACATGGGTTGCCTGTGGCGAAGCAGTTGTTACTACCCAAAAATGATTATGTTCATCATCCTGCACGTTTTTTAGACCGGGTAGAAGATGCTTTCGGTTATCCACTGGTGGCTAAACCCGTGGATGATGGTTGCAGCTCGGCGGTGAAAGTGATTCGCAATAGGGAACAGTTGCAAGCTTACTGTGATTTGATATTTTCACTGCATCCTGAGGAGGAGGCTACACAACGGAAGACGTTGAAGCTGAAAACCAAGGAGGAGTTTTCCCGCAAAGGAGAAATCCTTTTTGAAGAGTTGGTAGTCAAAGGTGACGGTATTCATTTCTTAGAGGTTACGGGGGGGATGTTGACGCATTATGAAAAAGGCAAAGTGCGGTTTGAAATGTTTGAACCCAGTGAAACCTTAGCCTCCGGAGAAGTGCTTTCGTTGGAAGAAAAATTTCTTGCTGGCGAAGGTCAGAACCTCACTCCTGCACGGCTTGCCACGGGGGCTTACCGTTATGAAGATATACTTCCGCAGGTACAGCATACCTTGGAACGCGCCGCCCGGTTGTTGCAGGTAGAAGGATATTGTCGTATTGATGCCTTTGTACGTGTGTTGCCAGATGGTAAGGCGGAAACGCAAGTCATCGAGATTAATTCTTTGCCGGGTATGACACCTGCTACTGCCATTTTTCATCAAGCGGCATTGGCCGGGTACAAACCTGCGGCGTTTATTAAAAAAATATTGGAGTTTGGTTTTGAGCGCCAAGCGGCCAAGGCAGTGGCAGCACCGGCGATAGAAAGCATTCCTGTACAACCTCCCCCCCCCCTTGCACAAGAAGTCATGGCAACTGCCGCTCCTGTGGCTTTGTTTGATAATAATAATGCCAGCACTGATAACAATATGGATTCATTACCGACCGATGCTTCACCGTCGAATTTGCCGCCAAGGCGATTCCATCACTTCCTAGCGGCGCTCCGTTCTCGGTATTTTATCAAGAATTTTGGCGCCGTATTAGCTGTATTAGTAATGTCTTTTCTGTTGTTGAATCTATTGCTTCGACTTTATACCAATCACGGCAGTTCCGTACAGGTGGAGAACTTCGTGGGGCAACATATTGATAAAGCTACCCAACAGGCTCGTTCGAGAGGATTTCGGGTGAGTGTGAACGAAGCTCCTTTTGATTTATCCGTGCCACAGGGAGAGGTGATCGACCAAGAGCCAGAGCCTTTGAATAGGATTAAGTCCAACCGTACGGTTTATCTTACTATCATAGGAGACCCACGGGAAGTGCCAATACCCTCATTTCAGGATGCTGCGGACGATTACAGCCAGTACCGCCAGAAGTTGCGCCCACTACAAATTCGCACCGTAGTAAAAGAGGGCGTTTTTGATGCTAAATTAGCAGATAGCACTATCTTGTTTTTTTATTACCAAGGTAAAAAATATACCCCCGACATGGTGCGCAAGGGGATGAAAGTACTGCAAGGTAGTACGCTCGAGTTCGTGGTTTCAAAGTCGAAAGACGATATGGTGCGGATTCCTTCCCTTATGTGCAAGCGTTATAGCGAAGTAAGTTTCCTATTGTCTGGTTTAGATTTAAGCTTAGGGGAAGTGGAAGGCGAGGTGGCGAATCGCTCAGATGCATACATTTGGAAACAAGAACCGGAATATGTTCCCGGCGGTAAAATCATGCGTGGTACGAAAATAAAGGTATATATCCAATCGGAACGCCCGAATAGTTGCCCACCAGAGGAGGAAACCAATGAGCCACCGAGTGATACAGGGGGACTGCCAGTAGAAGACCTCGATAGCCCTATCGACACATCGGGGATAGATGATTTTTGATATACATGATCTTAGTAGGGGGCATCCTTTCGTTAAGTTTACACTAAAGCGTTGGGAAATACGTTCCCTTTGGGAGTATTAGAATAGGTTTGAATTTATTTCATCGCTATTGTTAAGGGATGGGGAGATAGCAATCTGAATAGGTTATTTCCGTCAAATTACTAAGGAATGAGAATTACAGCTACTACTTTCGCACTGTTGTGTATGGCGTTATGGGTTTCTGCCCAGAAAGAGGTGTTTTTGACAGCTAATCCAGCTATTGCTACGGCTACTAACGGTTTTGATTTATCACAGCTTGCCGTCGAAAAAGAGGATTGTGGTACTACCACCCTTGATGTAGTTGCTGTTATCGCCAATGAACGCACGAGGATACGGTTGCGGCAGGATACGATAGGTTTCACAGCTGAGGGGTACTACGAGTGTGTGAACTGCGATCAATTAGTTTTTGGTAATGCGTATGTGCCAGTGGATGCTAATGGTAGTCCTGTTGATTCTTTGGGATATGAAGCCTTACCCACCGCAATTGCCACAGTAGAAGAGGTGCAAATCCGTTACTGCAATCCAGCGGGAACAGCTTGTGGCGAACTGGAAACCTACCGCTTTTTAGCACGCAGACGAGGACTTAACTTATTCCCTCCGGTGATTCAACTGGCGCAGGCGGAAACCATTTCGCTTTCAGCCGATAATGTATTGCCCGGGCAGATGACGTGTAGTTTTTTTGTTGACTGTTTCGACAACTATGCGGGTCGCGATCAGTTGGCGTGGCTGGATGATTATAATGCGCCAACTAATGGTTTTACGTATCAATCGGGGAGGTTTGCGGGGGTCGATTCCCTTTGTTTAGTGATTTGCGATGACTATGGTATTTGCGATACTACGCATTATGCTTTCAGAGTGGATGTGCCTACGATACAGCCGCCTTTTTACGACGATTTTTCTTACGAAGGGGTCTTGCCTTCTCCTGAACTTTGGTTGGATCAGGAAGTGTATGTGAATACGCGCATGGCATCTGATCCTCCGTCTTTAGAGTGTAGCTACTTTTGATGGATTGGACTACCGTGGAAGGCTTATGGAGGCGGGGTCGGTGAAGCTGACCACTTGACTTCTACCTACATCAATACCAATAACTCCGATGACTGGGTGCTGTCTTTTTGGTTGCAACGAGGTGGTATAGCGGATCGTCCTGAACTACAAGATTCCATGACCCTGCAGTTCTTTGATAGTGGTGGCAACTGGATTACGGTACGCACGTTTGCCGGTATGCCTGCCAACCAGCCGTTCAGTGTAAGGGATACCTTCAAGTTTTATTCCGAGCCTATTACCGAAGATTACCAGCACAGCCGTTTCCAATTTCGGTTTGTGAATTATGCAGACCGTTCTGGTTTTCGTGACAACTGGCATTTAGATTATGTGCGTTTAGATAACAACCCCACCGCGAGTAATGTATTCAATGATATTGCGTTCATGCGTCAGCCGGATTATATGTTGCGCAACTACAGCAGTATGCCTTGGCGGCATTTTAGGGCGGCTATAGCGGATGAACTTGCCCCTACGATTGATGTGGGGGTTTACAACCACTTTTTAAGTGCGCAGAATGCTAGTCCCTCTGTTTTTAGTTTGGAGGAATTGAATACGGGTGTCAATGCGTTGGGCGTACAGCCTACCTTGTTTAACGGGGTGGAGGTGAACTTACCTAATGGCGTACCCATTAACCGTACGTACAACTTGATGGGAGATGCGACAGGCTTCGCCAACGTCTGGCCGAATCTGACGAATAACTTAGGTAGCGGTAGTTTTGATAGTTTTGATAAACTCGATTTTCGTACTCGTTATACGTTGAACAACAACTCTCAGGGAAGCCAGACTTTTGTGGGGCAGAATGATATGGTGGAGCGGACGACTCATTTTGGCGACTACTTCGCCTATGACGATGGTACCGCAGAAAGTGCTTTGGAAACTAGTGCCGGGCGGCAGGTAGCGGTTGCTTACCACGCCAATGTGGCAGATACACTTCGTGGTGTACGTATTCACTTTCCGCATACCAGCGATGATTACTCCAATCAGGATTTTAGGTTGCGGGTTTGGTTGGGAATTGGATAACACTCCTGAGTACAGTGTGGTGTTGAACCCACTTTATGCCAGTTCGGTATTCGATACTCTTCAAGGATTTACTTCATACTTGTTTGACAGACGACGACGGCAATCCTACACCACTCGCCATTCCAGTAGGTACTTTTACGTGGGCTGGCAACAGGCATCCATTTGTGAGTTTGGTAGTTGCATAGCCGTAGGATACGACCGTAATAGACCCCAAGGCCGCGCATTTATTTATGTGGAAAACAGTACAGGTTGGGAACCTATCAGTGGTGTGACGGATGGTGCTTTGATGATACGTCCCGTGATGAGAGGAGAAGAAGCCCTGACACCCACCGATGTAACGGAAGTAGCTTATCCTCTTTTTTCTGCGGTGATTTACCCGAATCCTACTACGGGAGTTGTACATTTGCGTTCCCCGCTGAGCAGGAGATTGAAAATGTACGCGTATTTAATAGTGCCGGTCAGGTGGTATTTGAACAGCCCTATTCTACTATGCTCGATCTTCATCATCTTCCGGCAGGTATGTATTACCTACAAGCAAGAGGGACAAAATGGTACGCTGTCGGATATGCAAAAGTTGGTATTAACGCATTGATGTAAGTGAACCGCTTGCTTTTCGTAAATAACACACACACACACACCCATTATGGATATTTTTGTAGAAGATTTAAAAGCCCGATTGGATAGCGGCGATACAGATTTTGTGCTTATTGATGTAAGAGAACCTTACGAACACGAAGTATTCAATATAGGTGGGCAATTGATACCTGTGAACACTATTCCTGCTGCTGTGGAAGAATTGAAATCTTTGCAAGATAAGGAGGTAATTGTCTATTGCCGCAGTGGGGGCAGAAGTGGAGCCGCGCAGCGCTTTTTGCAACAAGCAGGTTTCAAGCAGGTACGCAATTTAGTGGGCGGTATGCTGGCTTGGCAGGAGGCCTTTGGTCAGTAGGGGGATCAAGTAAATTAGAAGACGATTGGCAATGCTAGCAGGGTATTTTACACCTCTGGTGGTTGGTGCTTTGTTTGCGATGAAAAGGTTTTAGGAATTAATTATAGCGTTCTCCAACGCTATTAAAAAAATCAGTATGTTTGTGTGCCCCCTTAGTAAAAAATGAACCACTCGAGTTCATTGTTAACACACCCATATTCAGTGTATTATGAAAGTCTTTACTACCGTAGCTGTACTGTTGTGGTTTAGCTTCAGTCTATTGGGGCAGGCTGGCAATATTGAAGCATTAGAAAGCCGCATTGCCACACAAAAAGGCAATGATTACCTACAAACAGCCTTGGAACTAGGGGAAGCCGAGCTGGCAGCAGGCTATCCCGAAACAGCCGCCCACTGGGCAGACGAAGTGTTGTCGCGTACTGAAAAGCAAAAAAGACAATGCCTATGCCGCTCGCGCCTATTATCTCAAAGGCAGGGCTTGGCGTCTTTCCGATAAACGGACTCAGCGGTTGCGTGCTCTTTCCTTCTTCGAATCAGGAAGCGAGATAACCACGGACAAAACGCTTCGACAGCAAAACCTACAATCGCTTTTAGGTTTGGCAGAGGAGTTAGGTAGGAATCAGTTGGCAGCTAAAGCAAGGGATGCTTTAGCTGTACTGAATGGAACGGCAACGCAGGAAGAAAAACGAGGACTATTTGCTCGTCGTAATGAAGGGCTGCGACCTCCTGCCGAGCGCGCGGATATACCCATGCCCCAACGGGGAGAAGGGGAGACGCAACGCAAGCAGATGGCACAACAATTGGCAGCTAAAGAAGCATTGCTACAACAAATGAACGAGGCGCAAATCAAACAGGAGTTACTGCTCATGGAACAGAATCGCCTCTTAGATTCCTTTTACTACCAAACGCTGTTCGATTCTCTTCAAATTGCCACCCAGAACGCGTCTATTACCCAGCAAGAGATGCAAATTCAGCAACAAGCCAACGAGTTGGCGCTATTTAATGCCCGCAGGAAGTTATGGATGGCCGTGGGGGGCTTGTTGCTTATCATAGGAGGGGGTTGGTATCATCGGCATCGTTCCATTTTGGAACACAATAAATTACTCTCAGAAAAGAATGAAATGATACTCACCGAGAAGCAGCGTTCGGATATGTTGCTCCTTAATATTCTACCGTTGGCGGTAGCGAACGAACTCAAGCAGCAAGGCGTGGCTGCTGCGCGACACTACGACACGGCCACCGTGTTATTTACCGATTTTAAAGGTTTTTCCCGTATTGCACAAACACTTTCTCCTCAAGATTTAGTGGCTACATTGGACTATGCTTTCCGGGCTTTTGATGAAATTATTGCCAAATACGGAGTTGAAAAGATTAAAACCATAGGGGATGCTTATATGTGTGCAGGTGGGTTGCCCGATAAGGCATCGGCTTCTCCTTTGCAGGTGGTTGAGGCGGCTTTAGAGATGCAACTTTTTCTAAAAGAATGGAATCACAGCCGCGCCCAACAACAGTTACCCCTTTTTGAGGCGCGTATTGGCATCCACTCAGGCCCTTTAGTAGCTGGCGTGGTGGGGTCTAAGAAATTTGCTTATGACATTTGGGGAGATACCGTGAATGTAGCTGCTCGTATGGAAAGCAGTGGAGAGGCTGGTACCGTCAATATTTCTCAAACAACGTATGAACAGGTGAAAGCAGCCTTCACTTGCGAATCGCGTGGGCTAGTGGAAGTGAAGAATTTAGGTAAGATGGAAATGTATTTTGTACAGGATAAGATTAGGGAGTCGCTTTCTGCTTGAAATAGTCCAATTGTGCTGTATATTCGGCAATAGCTTGGTGCATAGCCGCTGCTGTCCAACCCAACTCCTGTGCCATGATATGGGCCGTAGGGGTAATGGCTTGTACGGTTGCCTGCCAGTCAAGTAATTCCAATCGTATTCTGCGTGCCAGTACATCCCGCAGCGTACAGGCCATCTCATACCGAACAGCATATACCACTTGCGCCAATACATAAGGGTAGCCTTCCACCAACAGTTCCTGGGTGGCTGGTTGCTCAGCCGTGATGGCCAGCAAAAGAGATGCTTTCGCCCCATACGTTTGTACCAATTGCTTACAAACCGCCTCCGACCATCCAGCGGAAGCAGCCAATAATTGCCAACTGTCGGGTGAATATCCATCAGCTCCTTCTAATAGGCAATCAGCGGTAGTACAAGGGGCATCATTGGGTAAAATATTCCTTGCAATGGTATCCACGGTGTCTTGTGCCATTACCCGATAGGTCGTCCATTTTCCGCCGAGTAAGCTGACCAAGCCGCTTTGGGTGTCCACTTCTACGGCATGATCTCGCAACAGATGCTTGGTGCCTCTATCTGCCTCAGCAGACACTAACGGGCGCAAACCACCAAAGCCTGATAGCATCAAGGACGGTTCCACAGGAGCATCCAAGTAAGGGGATAGTGTTTCTAATAAAATCCACTTCCTTCACTTTTTTTTTTTTCCAATACAGGTTCTTCGTTGAGTGCATCGTAGGAGGTGTCGGTTGTTTAACATGAGTTGCCCTTGGAATGGAATGGCAAAGAGACTACCCGCCCATCTTTAGTTTGGGGATAAGCAGCGCGGCTTTGCTTTGGAGTGTATCGCTCGGGAGCATCAGGTGTACGCCTTTGCTAGGGTGTATCCGCGCTTTCAGCGTTGGGTTAACCAATTGCCGTACAGTATCGCTGTAAAGGCTAAAGTACAGTTGATGATGACCTTGGCACGTATGGTGAAACATTCCCCTGTTTGCATATCCCTCACCCTGACGGCCTCTATTTTTCCATCGTTGTTTTTTTCAAAACCCTCTAATTCGGTATAGTTGGCCAAGGATGCACCCGCGTTGGCCGCTGTTTGGAGGATAGAAAGGCAGTAGCGGGCATCGTCCAACTGACCGTCGTAGTACAGTACACCGCTATGTATGCGGCGTGATAGACGAGGCATACGTTTAAAAAGCTCCTTTTTACCCAACCATTCGCTGGCAGGTAGCGTATCTTTTTGGTCGGCAAACCAGCCATAGAGTTTCAAGCCAATCATAAAGTACAACCCTTCCAGCCAACTGAATACAGGCGTAATCAACGGCAGTGGCTGTGCCAAATGAGGTGCGTTTTTTAGCAACAGATGGCGCTCTTTAAGGCCATGCCGCACCTGTGCCAATTGTCCGAAATCGAGTCGGGTGATGGCTTGTTCCAAGTAGCGAACACCTCCGTGTATGAGCTTAGTGGAGCGGGACGAGGTAGCGGCAGCAAAGTCGGCTTTGTCAATCAATGCGGTTTTATAACCTCTCAACGTGCTATCCAATGCACAGCCTGCCCCGCTGGCACCGCCACCGATGATTAAGCAGTCGAATGCTTGGTTTTTTAATTGCGCTATTTGCTCTGAACGATTTTTCATACGGATAACTATGCCAAGTTAGCAGTTCTTCCTGTCGGCTATATTGGCAAGTGATTTGGGTTCTTTGACTTTTTTAGTGGAGGCTACCCTTCGGGTCGCTATCCCGATAAAACATCGGGACAGCTCGCTATTCGCTCGGCGGCAAACCCGGGTCTGTCAGCTAAAAGCTGCCACTGCTGCACAACTTGTCTCGGCCTTTTGCCGAGATCGCTAGCCCAGTATGACCACTAGATTTGTCAAAGAACCGTAATTAATAAACTATTTCGTGCAATACAGCCAAGGCGGCGGTTCTTGCTTCCGAAGCAGAAAGTCCTTTATCCATATAGTAATCTTCAATACGAACTTGACTCTGATGAAATGCCAGCCGCAAGGTGGTAACGATAGGGTAAAGGTAAGCATCTTTGGCTGCCCAAGCATCCGTTTGGCGGATAAATTGCTGTCTTAAGGTTTCTAATAATGTTTTTTCGGTGGCGGATATTTTGGGTTGGTCATAAGACAAGTAGCCCGCTGTATGCCCGGGTATGGGGGAAACAATAGTGGGTAGTGCTACATCGGAAGCGACGGATGAAAGCAACTGCACCTCTTGCCACTGCCCAAGGGGTGCAGGTGGCTTGGCGCAACGAACTGGCCATTGTGCCCATTTGCGCGATACCTTGGCGAACGGCTTCCGGGGGGTGGCGGTCGCTCAACCAGCAGGGAGTTGGTAGGTGTTGGTGGGGGTGGCGTGTAATAACAAGAGGTGGTATTTCAATTGGTTGATATCTGGATAGGCATAGGTATTCCCTATAGGTACTGGTGGGGATACCCGTACCTTCAAAGGCTTCTCGCAATGCGGCATTCATCAAATCGTTGACCTGTTGCCCCGGACCAAGGGTGACCAACATTTGGTAGGCTTGATAGCCTTTGCCTACGGATATACCCGCCTTTTCTATTACAAGGGGAGCATTGGGGTCGTAGGGCAGTTGCTGGATAGCTTGCTGTAAAGCATCACCCTGCTTACCGACTGATTGGTCTTCATAAAAACTTAGAAGGTGGATGTATTTCCGAACGGTAGGGTACTGGCGCATCATCTGCTGGTAAGCAAGGGTAGTACCCTCGCCGTAGTATCCATCCAATGACCCCGTGTAATAATCGGCGGCTTTTAATACTTTTTGCAATTCCAAGGCTGCATTGCGTTTGATGTTGCCGCGTATATCCGGCAAAGCCGTTACCGATGGTGTGGGTACAACAGGAACAACGGTGGTGCCTTTAGGTTGGTTGGTTGGCGTAGCCACGGGGGCAGAAGCAGGAGGAGGTACAGCAGGGGCGGAAGGGGTAATGACAGGCCTACCGGGTTGTTCCATTTGTACGGGTACCGTTGTTGTGGGAGGGGATGTCACGGGATTATCCGATAGGTTCAAAGGTATCAAATCCTCTTTTAGTCCAGTGGCTATATTGGTGACGGGGAGTATTTCTCCCATTGGAACGGATTTCACGAAAGCATCTTTGAAACCTAAGGCTTGGATGCGTGGCAGCTCATTTTTGGCAGTAGCCATATCGGGAAAAACGCCTGTGAGAATCTTCAGGGAGTTGTCTTGCACCAATACATTTAGTTTGCCGACTTGGGAGAGTTGTTCCCAGTCGATAGGGCGGTTGGCAAAGCGGGTGGCGATTTGAATCACCACAGCCGACGCACCTGCTGGGTATTTTCCTTGTATGACTTGAGCAGCGGCGAATCCTTTTTGTTGCAAAGCTTTGGCTACTCCTTCGGCAGTAGCCGATTGGGTGTAGCGACCCACATATATTTGGCTGCTGCCCGTATTGTCATCTACGGCATAAGTAAAGCCTTGTTGGCGGGCGGCGGTAAAATCCTGCGGTCGAACTTCCACGAAAGTGCCTACCCACACGGTGTAAAAATCTTGGGCAGTGATGGTCCCATTTCCAAAAAGCGTGAGCATAAAGGCTGCCGCTATCCATTGTTTCATACCGTTATTAGTTGTGAACTTCTCTATAAACTCCTCACACGGCTACAAATTGCTATTTTGAGCGAACACTTCGTTGGCAATAACATCATTACGCGCTGCGTAACTTCGTTATCGCCGCCTCGTTTTCACTCAAAATAGCTAATTTTCGCTCATGCAGGAATTTATAGATAAGTTCTGTTTCATTTCTTTAACGTGTGTCGGTATAGAAACGTATAAAGCACACAATAGGAAATTTCAGACATACGCAAGCCTAAGTATGGGGAAAAAAATAAATTCAGAATTTTATGAGTCAAAGAAATCGGATAAAACGCTTTAAATTAACCGCTTATTCATCCGATTGTCTTTGACAAATTCTGAACCTATTTTTTTCTTATCCCTTAGTGAATACAAAAAACGGACTATATGAAACAACTATTCCTTCTAAGTTCAGTATGTTTGCTGCTGACAGGCTCTTTGGCAGCCCAACATAAACTGAGGTTGCCGGTGGATACTATGATTTTTTCGCGGCATAGCGTAACGATCAATGGTCAGGCTATTCCTTATACCGCTGAGGTGGGCACCCAACCCGTATGGGATGAAATGGGCGAACCCGTGGCTATTCTGCAATATACTTACTATACCCGCGACAACATTCGCGACCGAGAGAACCGCCCCTTGCTCATTTCTTTCAACGGTGGCCCCGGTTCCGGTTCTGTGTGGATGCACTTGGCTTATACAGGGCCTAAAATCCTGAATATTGATGATGAGGGGTATCCGGTGCAGCCTTATGGCGTGAGAGATAATCCCCATTCCCTCTTGGATGTAGCTGATATTGTGTATGTTAACCCCGCGAATACCGGCTATTCTCGCACCATTCCCATGGATGGCAAGGAGGTGGATCGCAAGCGTTTTTTTGGCGTTAATGCCGATGTGGCTTACCTCTCCGAATGGATTACCACCTTTGTCAGCCGGCACAACCGCTGGCGGTCACCCAAATACATCATTGGCGAAAGCTATGGGGGAACTCGTGTCGCGGGCTTATCGCTGGCATTGCAGAACAAACAGTGGATGTACCTCAATGGGGTTATCATGGTGTCGCCTGCTGATTACAAATCTATGCGTGACGACAGTCCCATGGGCGCCGCTTTGTTTTTTCCCTATTATACGGCGGCTGCTTGGCATCATAAAGTATTACCTGCAGACTTGCAAAACCGCGATTTATTGGACATCTTGCCCGAATCGGAAGCTTTCACCCTCAATACCCTTATTCCTGCGTTGGCCAAAGGAGGCTATCTGCCGGAAGAAGAACGTCAAAGCGTTGCGGCCACTATGGCCAAGTGGTCGGGCTTGACCACTGAAGAGATACTTGAACACAACCTGCGCGTACCTACTCGTTATTTTTGGAAAGCACTCATGCGCGATAGGGGAGGGTCTAATATTGGTCGTTTGGATTCTCGCTACTTAGGTATTGACAAACAGTTGGCTGGTAATGCACCAGACTACAGCGCGGAGCTAACGTCTTGGCTACATTCTTTCACGCCGGCTATCAACTACTACTATCACGAAGTACTCAATTTCAAAACTGATCTCAAGTACAATATGTTTGGCCCTGTACAGCCATGGGATTTTGAAGATGATAATACCCGCGACAATCTGCGGCAGGCGATGGCGCAAAATCCCTACCTGCATGTACTATTCCAGTCTGGCTATGACGACGGGGCTACCACCTATTTTCATGCCAAGCACACCATGGCACAGCTCGACCCGTCTGGGCGGTTGAGGGATCGTATGGATTTCAAAGGCTATCGCAGCGGCCACATGATGTACCTTCGTCGCGAAGATTTACAACAGGCTAATGACGACTTGCGGGCTTTTATTGTGCGAACTTCCGGCACGGGTAAGGCGGCTAAGTATTAGGTAGTTACTTTTTTTTAACTCATTCATTAATATGTTAGGTTCTTTGACAAAAGTGTGGAATATCCGGCCTAGCGATGTGTAAGGGTGGCTATCCCGATTTTTATCGGGAGAAGCCAGATGCCGACGCAAGAGGCAGCCGAGCGAAGAGCGAGCCCTGAAACGTAGCGCCCGAAGGGAGACCCACCACATAAATTGTCAAAGAATTATATGTTATAATAGTGAGTTTTTTGCAATACTTGTTGCCAATGAAAGGATTTCTCATGAACGGAAGTAATTGAGCATAACTTTGATCTATTATAGAATCAAAAATCAAACACCATGGAGAAATCTTTATTATTCGTAGTTTTCTTTACGCTGATTACAAACGTAGTATTGGGTCAATACTCACCTATTTTGACGGAGGGACGAAGATGGATGCAATACAGCGGAGCATGTGATGACGGCAATCTAATGTTACTCGAACTTGGTAAAGATACCACCATAAACGGTTTAACATACCGCGAAGTGATAGAAAAGTACTGCACCGAAGAAAGAGTATTTGGTTACCTCCGCTGCAATGAAGCCAATAGTAAAATGTGGTTTAAGCAGAATTATTCTCTTGACGACGAGGAAGGACTTATCATGAATCTTGATATGGAAGTCGGAGATTTTTTCCAAGCCCCATTGGATAATTGGACGCTAACGGTGACGGAAGTAGCTGAGGTGAATGGTAGAAAAGTGGTTACTTTCGGAAATTCAGGAATTGCAGAATGTCTTATTGGGCCGGGGCAAGAACCTTTGCGTTTTATAGAGGGAGTGGGAACTAGTAGCGGGATTTACATTACAACTAATTATTTGTTAGATTGTACGTCTGACGGAAATGGCTTTTATTACCAGCATGAACAGGAATGGATGCCGCATGTAGACTGTGATATAGATTGTGTGAATTTAAGCACATCAACCGAATGGGTGGAAAGCGACAAGCAAACAACTTCGTTGACTATTAATGACGGTTATATTTATCTGCATACTAATTATCCAAATAATCTTAGTTTATCCATATTTGACCTTACAGGTAGAACAATGGGTGCTTTCAATATCTCACCAGGGGGTAGCATAAGGTTGCCGATTATGGATAATGGGCTATATGTCGCCACGCTAAGCGACAAGGAAGGGCAGTTTTTACGCAGTCAAATGTTTATTCACCACCAATAATAATTTGACGGAAATATATCCAGTATTTTAGGAGAAGTGAAAAATGCTTAAAGTGTTTAAAATGAGCCACTTATTTAACCATTTTTCCTGTTCTGAATCTGTTCTTTTCTCGTCCCTCAGTCTCTGCCTACATGACTCCGGCGCGGAAATGACTTCCGCGCCGGAGATGTTTGGGTAAGTAGTGAAAATTTTATTAATGCTCTTCCTCCATACACATACCGATGATGTTGTGGAAAACATCATGTAAGGCGGTTAGTGCGGTGGTAATGCTTGTGTCATCCGTACCTTTTTGGATGAGTTTGTGCAAAGCCGCGCTATCCTTTTGCAGTTGTTTTACCGTGCTGCGGATACCTCCATTGTCGAAGCGGGCAGGGAAGTTGGATTTTGCCACCACTTTAGCACCAGCAGCCAACTCGGCCGAACGAGCCTTGATAGGGGCCAAGTTGCCTTCCTCCATCGGGTGGAAAGTGGCCGACATTACGTCGTGGTAGGCATCCAATTCCGGCCAAATAACGAAAGGATGATTGCCAACGCGGAACTGCTTGCTGATTTCTTCCCAGTTAAGAACATTCCAAACCGCTTGTAGATAATCGCCGCGCAGGTTTTTGTACTTGAGGTAGTAGGCGTGTTCCCATACATCGATACCCAGAATGGGATAGCCTTTTTCTTCTACCACTTGGTACATCAGCGGGTTGTCCTGATTGGCCGTTGAGGAAATAAACAACTTACCAGTTTTATCCACCGACAACCACGCCCAGCCAGAGCCAAAACGGGTTTTGGCTGCTTGCATCAACTGTTCCTTCATGGCATCCATAGAACCAAACGTACTATTGATAGCTTTGGCTAATTCCTCCGATGGCTGTGTGCCTGTTTTTGGGGTGAGGATTTTCCAAAAAAGGCTGTGGTTGAAGTGCCCGCCACCGTTGTTGCGAACAGCCGTATCGGCAGCCGCTATCATTGGCATGAGCTTGCGCAACGACGTAACACCAGCAAATCGACTACCTGCTACCGCTTTGTTCAAGTTGGCTACATAGCCAGCGTGGTGTTTGCCGTGGTGGGTGCGCATCGTCGTTTCGTCGATGTGGGGTTCCAAGGCATTGAAATCATAAGGCAAGTCGGGTAGTTTGAAGGCATCTTCTTCCAGCAAATGGTAGGGCGTAAGCCGCTTCCCCCAAGCTACCAAAGGCGACAATAATAGGGCACCTCCTGCTAAGCTGCCATATTTTAGAAAAGTTCTTTTATTCATCATGAATCTATTTTGAGTGTGAAAAAGTCAATCCAAACGGGAGGAATATTCCTGCCGTAGTAGTTTATCGATGTCCATCATCAGTCGGTTCACTTCTTCCTCGTTGGTGCCATCGCAAAAGGAGCGTACATGGCGGTTTTCATCCACTAAGATAAGTAAACCACTATGGTCGAATCCGCCTGGTGCGTCCGTGTCAACGAGTGCGGTGCTGAAATAGTCGTCGGCCATTTCATAAATTTGATCGTGATCGCCAGTAACAAAATGCCAGCGGTCGGAGGTAACGCCTAAACCAGTGGCATACTCCTTGAGTCGCTCCACCGTATCCCGCCTCACATCAATGGAGTGCGAGAGGAACAATATGCGGTTGTCTGGTGCATAATGTTCGTACAAACGCAGCATCTGCCGTGTTACTTTGGGGCAAATGGTGGGGCAAGAAGTAAAGAAAAAATCGGCCACATACACTTTGCCCGCAAAAGTTGCATTATCTACCCATTGGCTATCCTGATTGATGAAACGGAAATCCGCTATCTGGTGATAAATCGTATCTCCGTTGACGATGACCGTGTTTCCTACGATTGGCAGCGGGGTATTGTCGGGGTTGGAGCATGCTGTGAAGGTTATCAATGCAGCCCCAACCATGAAATTAGCAAGCCTCATTGTCCTGATTTTTGTTTCAACCGAGCTTCTGCCGCTGCAATCCCATCTTTCATCATTTTGCTGACGGTATTGATTTTGGCTGTTTCTTTCAGCACATAATCACGTGCGGGGGCATTCTCCATTTCTTCCAACTTGTGCAGTGGGGTGAGGTTGTGCATCCAATCCCACATGCCATCTTCGGCCTTGGTGAGTTGGGTAATCAACGCAAGGTTGGCACTATCGCCCCTGAGTTGTTTTTTTAATCGAGTAATGTCGCTCATTTTGGGCATTACCTCATCGTGTACCACCATCATTTCCTCCCAAAGCGTGGTGAGGTCTTTTGGCGGAGTGGCTGTTTTATTGCCCGTTTGCCCACAGGCACTGAAAAAAGAAATGAAGGCTAAAGAGAAAATTATATGTTTTATATTCATTGTTGATAGGAAATTTATGCTAGCTATTTACCAAGCTAGGTTGAATATAGGGTAAATAACTGCTAAGAAAATGATCCCCCGATAGGTACGGCCTTAGTGAGCGTGAAAGATGTATTAGCCAAATGACGAAAACCGAGAAACCTTCCAGAATTCGTTGGCGTAATCGCACTGAAAATGACTGATAGTTATCGGTCAACTCGAAGTTGTTAGGTAACTACGATCCGTAAAGCCGTAACGCGGGAAGAAAGTGCTAACAATAAAAATCAGCCGAATTTCGGCGGATGAAAAACCGCTGAAAGATACATACCCCCGATTGTTAGTGCCTCAAATATCAACCGCTTCTTTTTCTCTATAAGTGTCGGGAGATTTTTTGCAAAAAGCTCAATACTTGGTAAGTAGTAGCTGCAATAATGATTGGCTTGGGCAGGTATCACATCTGTATTATCATGGCCGTCCATTTTTTCGAGTTGTGCTGCCAAATAGCATTTTCCATTGCACATAGGAACCGAAATGGACTCCATATTAATGCAAAGGTTAGTAGCAATATAATCCTTGTGAATAACGAAGTCCAATCCAATCAATATCTTAGCAAGATAAGGAACTAAGAGTAAAAAAGCTAGTAATATGGATAAGATATGCTTCAAAAAATTCGATTGATGGCTTGCAAATATAGCGAAATTAGGAAAAAAAGAAACAGTTTAACTTTGGTTTCTAATGAAAGTTGTATTTTTGCGGAATGAAGTATCTATTCTTCATCGTTACGTTGACGGCCATCACAATTCAGATGCTGTCATTACCTTTTCTGGCACTTCAATTGGAAGTGAACAGAGAGGAACTGGCTTTGCCTATGTGTGTTAACGCGGACAAGCCAGCATTGGCGTGTTTTGGAAGTTGCTATATCGTGAGCGAACTTTCTGCCGCTATGCAAGATCAACAAGATACAACGACTAACAGTTTATTAAAAACATCCTTTTTGACGGTATATATTCCTACCGAAGTTGAGGTGTCTTTCTTATCTCTCAATATTGTTGAAAAGGATCAACCACTCTTTTCCTATCTTATATCAAAGGGTGGAGCGTTTCAATTCATTCAACCCATGCCTCCGCAGTTGCTAGC